>NZ_CP047593.1:2588450-2912007 GCF_009905215.1 Tichowtungia aerotolerans
ATGGCGGTTTCGAGTGCCGTCTTGAACGCCTCCTTGCCGGGCCGGAAATAGTGTTTCAGCACCACATCAACCGTGGAGTGACCCGTCACCCGCCGAACCAGCTCCATCGGCACACCGGCCGACAGCGCCATCGTAATCCATGTCGTACGCAGCGAGTGGAATCCTTTAATAGAAGCCTTCTGCATTCCGTCAGAGCGATCGACGAGTGTCTCAATATCTGCCGCTTTGAGAACCTGTTTGACCCGCCACGACATACCGAAATTCTTTTTTTCATAAAGGGCTGCAACCTCCGGAAACACGTATTCACTTTTATGCGGCTGTTTGTCGATTTCCTCGCGCAGGATCGGGAATAGGGGGATCTCGGCGGTTTCACCCGTCTTGGAGGTCGTCACCGTGATGAACCTCTCCTGTAGGTCAACATCCGTCCATTTCAGCCGGCAGCAGTCGCCCTGGCGCATGGCCGTGCACATCCCTACCAGAAAAACCGGTCGCATGATTTTATCGGCGTGTTTCAGGATTTCATTCAGTTCTTTTTGGGTGAACGGCTGATGATGCACCGTCGTTTTGATCTTGGTCGGGCATCCCGCAAACGGATTGCTGATGATTCCGCCATGAATGCCGACCTTTTGAAACAGCCCTTTGAGCAGGTGCAGTTTGTCGTTGTAGGTGGCGGCGGCATAGCCGGACTCTTCCAAATGCCGGAGCCAGTGTTCAGCGATGCGCGGTGTTACCTGTCCCAGTGTGCGGACTGCCGGGTATTCTTTTTCGATGAATTCCCGAAACTTGCGGAGCGTACCGCACTGATTCTTTTCCCACAGAGCCGACCGTTTGCGGCGCTGGGGTAGGTTTTTCCAAACCTGTTCGATGTCTTTGAGTTCGACCTGCCGGACATCTTCACCCGCTTTAATCTCATAGAGCTCCTGCAGGTGGTGTGAAGCCGACTTTGTGCTTCGGGCATCTGCTTTCAACTCATCCAGCTTGAGCTGTGCTTTCATCCGTGAGCGCTCGAAAGGCACATCACTGACTTCTTTCAGGGATGCGGGAATCGTTCCTTCGATTGCGACTCCCAAATTCGTGAAGTGCCGCTTGCCGTCGATAATGAAATCTCCGTACCACCATTTTGATCGGATTGAACCGTCTTTTCGCCGAGTAATTTGCAGTCCCATTTGTTGCCTCCTGATTCCGATTTAATTTGCAACCCCCTTAACCAAAGAGGGCGAATCAACCGGGCAAAACAGAAGTTTTCACAGAACACCGCCTTGCCCGGCGCAGAATCAGGAAACAAAAAACTCCTAACCGATTGATTAGGAGCTATTTAGGTGGTCGGGGTGACATGATTCGAACATGCGACTTCTACGTCCCGAACGTAGCGCTCTACCAGGCTGAGCCACACCCCGCTTCTCAACGGAAAGCGCGACATTGTAAGCAGATCGTTTTAAATGGCAAGCGTTAGTTTTGCCAATAAGCAAGAAACTCGATATTTCCTTTGGGGCCCTTTATAGGAGAGGTGGCCAGTCCCAGCCATTCGAGACCCAGTTCTGCGGTTCCGAAGTTCCGAACCTTGGAGATAACCGCTTTGTGAATTGCGGGGTCGGTGATGACGCCGCGGCCTTTGTCGACTTCTTCCTTGCCGGCCTCAAACTGCGGCTTGATCAGAGATACGATTTGTCCCCCCGGTTTGAGCAGTTCTTTGACGGCAGGAAGGATTTTGGTCAAGGATATGAATGATGTGTCGATGGATGCAAAGTCGGCTGCCTCCGGAATATCCTGAGCAGTCAGATAACGGGCATTGACTCCTTCCATGACCACGACCCGGTCGTCTTCGCGCAGTTTCCAGTGCAGCTGTCCTTTGCCGACATCCACTGCATAGACTTTCACGGCTTCGTGCTGCAGCATGCAGTCGGTGAAGCCACCGGTGGAGGAGCCGATGTCGAGGCAAACTTTGCCGGTCAGGTCGAGGTCGAATGCCTGAACAGCTTCTTCGAGTTTTTCCCCGCCGCGGCTGACAAACCGTTCGCTTTGTTTGATTTCGATTTCGTGATCGGTTGTTACCGGGTGTCCGGGTTTCGGGGCAGGCTGTCCGTCGATGAGGACCTGTCCGGCGAGCACCAGCCGTTTTGCTTTTTCACGGCTTTCTGCTAGCCCTCTGTCTACGAGCAACTGGTCGAGTCTGATCTTTTTCATATCTTTGAAGTCGGTCGGGCGAGAAATTTGATTTCGCTTGTTGTACTGGAGATATGTCTGAAGATAGCATGAGCTCACTTTTTTGCACGCACTTATGAGGAGATCAAAGGCATGAAGTTTGTCATATCCATTTCGCTGTTGTTTTTTGCGTTGACCGCATTTTGTGATCTGCCGATTTTGAATACTTCCTTTCATAAAGAACCGCTCGAGGCGGTTCAGTCTCATGCCCGTCAAAACCAGCCGGAGGCCCAGTTGGAGCTGGCGTTGCGGTATTATGCCGGGTATCAGGTAGAGAGAGATCCTCGGTTGGCTTTTGAATGGATGTCCAGAGCCGCAGGTCAGGAGAATGCCGATGCTCAGTTCTTGCTGAGTCGTATGTATGCCGAGGGAGTCGGTACGGAAGAGGATCGGGAACAATCCGAAGCGTGGTTCGCGAAAGCGATTGCTGCCGACCCGCAAAACAAAATGCTGATTGAGCACTACGAAGTCATAATTGAGGGAAAAGAGGATGATTCGACCGCAAAAAATAAATTTTTGAAAGTTTGTTCGGATGCTGGTTATCTTCCGGCAGAGGCCGCGCTCCGTGAGCCGGAAGCTCTCGAGATGTGCGCTCGGGGGAATTACCGGGCAGCTGTTGGGGTTTTTCAGGAACTGGCGGATCAAAACAGTCCGGCGGGAATGTGCCGGCTTGCTGATATGTATGCAAAAGGGTTGGGCGGATTGCCTGAAGATTTCGTGGAAGCATTTGATCTGTATTCCAAGTCAGCTGGGGCCGGATATGCAGAAGCTCAGTTTGCTCTGGCGTCGATGTATGAAGATGGAATCGGGGTCGATCGGGATTTGGTAATGGCTGCGAAGTGGTATGAAAAAGCTGCCCGGAATGGCGTTGCAGACGCTTTATGCAAGGTGGGTGATGCTGAGTTTGCTTCGGCTGTGCGCTGGTTCGGGAAAGCCTCTCTGACGCCGGACGATGAAATGGCTCAGTTCGATAGCATGAAGCATTACAAGCGGGATCTTTCTTCTGCAATCGCATCATACCGAAAAGCTGCAGCAGGCGGCAGTGCTGGGGCACAATATATGCTGGGGCGCTTACATGCTTCCGGGGAAGGGGTGGTAAAGGATTTTGATCAGGCTTTGGAATTTTATAAGCAGGCCGCTGGGCAGAATCATGCAGACGCTCTTTTTTACATCGGCTTGATGTATCACGCGGGACTGGGAATTTCCCCCAATGCTGAAAAGGCAATATTCTTCTATCAGAAAGCGGCTGAACGGGGATCTCGAGCAGCAATGTTTTATCTTGGAAACTGCCATTTCTTCGGATATGGCGTCGAGCAGCATGCACGGAAAGGAACGGAGTTTTACCGGGATGCACTTCAGGATGTTTCTGTTGATTCGGAGGACTCAACTCTGCTGAATGATATCTGGGTTTTTCGGGCGGCCCGTGAGTATGCAGTCATTCTCTGGCGTAAAGCCGCTGTGGAGAACGATGCTGCATTGGCGGTAAAGTGGATGAGTCTGGCCGCGCGCAGTGGGGATTCTTTCGCGCGTGAGATGCTCGTGGAGATGATGTCCGGCAACCGAAGCTTCTCCGGTGTCGGAGACGGGGTTGCTGATATCGCAGGGGCTGCTGTGGATCCTCGGAAAGATGCAGGCGCAAAGCGGCGGGACGTTCTCTTCCTGTTTCCTTACCTGCAACAGGATGTTCGGGAAATTTATCCCGGTTTTGACCCCCCGCATGTGATTACAACAGTGATGGCGCGCGGAGAAACCCGCAGTGTTACCGGCGGTTCTCTTTGGGAGCTGGCGGTTAAGTATCGCCGGCCGGACGCTCGCAGGACGGTTGGGCTTCGAGGGATACTGCTGGTAGGTGCAGAGTTTGAAGATACCGAAACCGGGGAAACATTCTGGGCCTATAATAAAATCGAAGACAACGGTCCTGTTTTCAGCGGCGAAACTTTCATTGACGCATCCCTGTTTGTAGACATCGGTGGGCACTCGAATCTTCGTTTGGGAAACTGGACGGTGACTTATGGGCATTTGCCGGATCGAAACCGCAGACTGCTGGCCGTCATCGATGAGCAGAAAAAATCCAAATCGGCCGGAACGATTGAGGAAATGGCTTCCAGAAACCGTTTCACGGTCGAACTTGATTCGCGGATAATCACTACAATTGATATTGATGCGAAATTTCCGGGCGGCATTGAAGATCCCAACGGCGGCGGTGATTCCGGCTCTGATGACGACAATGGCCTTTTGGATTCCATTCTTGGGACCGTTACCGGCGGTTGAGGGGTGTGTAGCGCTATGCCAGGGCTGTACGTCCATATTCCGTTTTGCATACGCAAGTGCGATTACTGCGCATTCTATTCGGAAGTTTCCGCGGATAGGAATAGGCAGCAGCGGTTTTTCCAATCTTTGGAGAAAGAACTGGGCAGCCTTCCGGCGAACTTCGTTCCGGAAACTGTTTTTATCGGCGGCGGCACGCCGACCGCGCCGGATTTCCAAGCCTTGGAAAAATTCTTCCCGATGTTTGTGAAATTCTCTCCGCTGGAGTTTTCGGTGGAAGTTAATCCGGGCACGGTGGATGTTGCGAAACTTTCCTTATTAAAGAGAATCGGAGTCAACCGGCTTTCGATCGGTGTGCAGTCGTTCGAGTCCCGATGTCTGGAAACTCTTGGAAGGATTCATTCGGCGGAGCAGGCCGACGAGGCGTTCCGCCGTGCGCGTGCTGCTGGGTTTGACAATATCAGTATAGACCTGATGTTCGGCATTCCGGGCCAGACGATGCAGGCGCTCGACGCTGATCTAGACCGGGCGCTGGCGTTCGGGCCGGAGCATATTTCGATCTATAATCTGATGTACGAAGAGGGTACGCCGCTCCTTGAGCGCAATCCGGTCCGGCTTGATGAGGAGATGGAGCGCGAAATGTATGATCATATTCGTGAGCGCCTCAAAGAGGCCGGCTTCGAGCATTATGAGATTTCCAACTTCGCGAAGCCGGGATTTGAGTGTCGCCATAACCTGCTTTACTGGACAGGCGGTGAATACATCGGTTGCGGCCCGGCGGCTCATTCGCATTGGAACGGAACACGATGGGCGAATGCTGCAGACCTGGACGATTACTGCGTTTATGGTCCGCGACGCGAGTTCGAGGAAACCCTCGATCCGGTCGCCAAGGAGCGTGAGACGCTGGTGATGGGGCTGCGTCTGATCAATGGTGTTGATGTCGATCCGACGCTCTTTAAAAAGCTGCAATGCACCTTCCAGTCATTGGAAAATGAGGGATTGCTGGAGATTGATGGGTGCCGGGTTCGCCTTTCGGAGGATGCGTTGTTTGTGAGCGATGCGGTGTTTGCTGAATTGATCTGATATTCCGCTTGCCAAGAGAAGGTCCTGTGCGTAAATTACGCCCTCTTTTGAACTAATTTTGTGAGGTAAGAGTTATGGCTAAATGTGCAGTAACAGGAAAAGGTACGACTTCGGGCCGCCGGATTGTTCGTAAAGGTCTGTCTAAAATGAAGGGCGGTATCGGTCTTCACGTAACCAGCGCAACAAAACGTAAATTTAAGCCCAACCTGCAGCGCATTCGCGTTCGCGATGAAAACGGCACGGTGAAACGTGTATGGGTTTCAGCTAAGGCGATTCGTTCCGGCGCGGTTAAAAAAGCCTAAGAAGAATTTCTTCTGTTTGTTTGAACCGGTCCTTTTAAAGGGCCGGTTTTTTTGTGGAGAATGCTGGGTGTTGCCTGCCGGTCGCCGTCAATACACATATGCATCTACTAGAGCGGATAACGGTTGAGATACCGTATTGCGTTCTCAGGATTGGCTCATAGAGCCGGTGTTGCAATGTAGAGTCGGCTCTGTGGGCTGAAAAGAGAAACGGCATTAACTTCGTAAACTGCTGTAATCAAAAAAGGCATAAAAAAACGCTCTTCGTTTCCGAAGAGCGTTTGGGTTGCCGGAAGCAGAGCTTTTACCAGCTGGCTTTGGTCATTCCGGGGATGAGCCCCTCGGATGCCATTTCACGCAGGGTGATGCGGGACAGCCCGAATTTGCGATAAACCGCACGTGGACGTCCAGTGACGCGGCAACGGTTCATGATGCGGGTGGGGTTGGCATCGCGCGGAAGTTTACGCAGTTTGGCGTAAGCAGCCTGCATGTCTTCATAGCTGGTTTCCGGATTGAGAATGATCGCTTTGAGCTCCATACGTTTAGCATAGTGCTTGTTTGCGAGCTTAATGCGCTTCTCATTTTTAGCAATTGCGCTCTTTTTAGCCATAAATTGGTTCCTCGTTTGTTTTGCGAAATGGGGATAAAACAGGAAAAGCCCCCTGCGTGCAACTATTTTCTATAGATAAGTTGAGGTTGCGAAATGTTTGGCAGATAGGCAGAATACGCCTTCTTTTTAATCATTTTCATTGGAGTTTTTTTTCTTATGTGCGGGGTTGTGGGATATGTCGGAGCAGGGCAGGCGGCGCCGGTTTTGATCGACGGGCTTCAACGACTGGAGTATCGCGGATATGATTCTGCCGGTATTGCGGTGGTTGATAACGGACGGATCTCTTCCAGCAAAGAGGTGGGGCGATTAGTGAATCTGGAGCAGGTGCTGGAAAGAAATCCAGTGCGCGGGTGCTGTGGAATCGGACATACCCGATGGGCCACCCACGGAGCTCCGTCGCAGGCCAACTCTCATCCTCATTTCAGTTCGGACGGTGCAGTGTCGGTCGTGCATAACGGAATTATTGAAAATTACGCTGAGTTGCGCGATGAACTGCTGGCCCAGGGGCATACGTTTCTGTCACAGACGGATACAGAGGTGATTCCTCATCTGATTGAGCAGTTCCTGAGGGACGGAGCGGAATCTCCGGAGGTGGCATTCCGTTGTGCATTGCAGAAATTGCGCGGAGCTTATGCGCTGGGCGTGCTTTTCCAGACAGAACCTGACACGGTGTATTGTGCGCGTTCCGGCAGCCCTCTGATTATCGGACTGGGCAAAGATGAAAATTTTATTGCCAGCGATGTGCCGGCGATTATCAATCGCATTTCGGAAGCGATCTATCTCAATGATGGGGAGATGGCGGCCCTGCGTGCGGATCGCGTGGAGGTTTCTACGATTGATGGACAGCCGGTAAGCCCGGATATCAAGCCGATTACTTTCGAGGCCGAGGCCGCCGAGCATTCCGGGTTTGAAACGTTCATGCTGAAGGAGATTCATGAACAGCCGCGCATCCTGCGTGCATTGCTTGAAAAACATGTATCCTCAGAGGGGCAGGTTTTGCTTCCGGACGGACTGAGCAGCGATTATTTCCGCAAGCTGAATCGGATTATGATTGTTTCCTGCGGAACAGCCTATCATGCAGGGATGTACGGCAAGCTGTTGATGGAGAACCTGACCGGTATTGCTGTTGAGACGGATTTGGCCAGTGAATTTCGGTATCGTGACCCGAAGATTGATCCCGGTACGCTGGTGATTGCTGTGTCGCAGTCCGGAGAGACTGCGGATACGCTGGCCTCGATTCGGATGGCCAAGGACTGGGGCTGCAGAATTTTTTCGATCTGTAATGTAGAGGGATCTTCGGTTGTGCGGGAGAGCGATGCGGTCTTTTTGACGGAATGCGGTCCTGAAATCGGTGTGGCTTCGACCAAGGCCTATACAGCACAGCAGATGGCGTTTGCATTGCTTACATTAAGTATCGCGTCGGCACGTGGCAATCTGAGCCCGGCGGAACTCAAGGTTTATCTGGATGACTTAAGGGACGTTCCGGACGCGGTTCATTATGTGATCCGGCAGAAAGAGCTGATCCAGAAGATCGGTGAAAAACATCATGATGGCCCCAGTTCACTGTATCTGGGACGGCGGTTTAACTATCCCACGGCGTTGGAAGGCGCTTTGAAAAACAAAGAGATCTCCTATCAGCATGCCGAGGGGTATGCTGCCGGAGAAATGAAGCACGGGCCGATTGCCTTAATTAATGAGTCGCTTCCGGTTGTTTGCATCTGCACCCAAACCGCCGATGAGGTCTATGAAAAGATGCTTTCCAATATTAAAGAGGTGGAAGCGCGCAATGGGCGTATTATCGCTGTGGCCTCAGAGGGGGACTCCGAGCTGGCTAAATTATCCGATGATGTAATTTATGTGCCCGCAGTGCGCGATGAGTTTTCTCCTATGGTGAATGTGGCGGCATTGCAGCTGTTGGCCTACTATGCCGCCCGGGCTCGCGGGACGGATATTGACAAGCCGCGCAATCTTGCAAAAAGCGTGACGGTTGAATAAAACCGTCGATAGGCTGGAATCAGGGGGAGACCGGCTTTTTTCTTGAACAGAGCCTTCTGGGATTCGTAGACTCCCCGGCTCTAATTTTTGAAGGGGGAATTTTTATGTCGAAAATGGAAAAAATTGGTAAAGCGGATATCAAGCTTAATGACACCACTCTGACGTGTCCGGTTTACGAAGGGTCAGAAGGTGAGAGAGCCATTGATATCGGCAAGCTCCGTAAAGAAACCGGAATGATCACCTATGACCCCGGTTTTGTGAATACCGGCAGCTGTTCCAGCTCTGTTACATTTATTGATGGAGAAAAAGGAATTCTGCGCTACCGCGGATATGATGTGGATGATCTGGCCGAAAACTGCGAGTTCATCGAAGTGGCCTATTTGCTGATTAACGGTTCGCTGCCTACTCGGGAAGAAAAAGCAAAATATACAAACCTGCTGAATCAGCATTCGCTGATTCACGAAGATATGATTGAGTTTTTCCGTCATTATCCGGAGCACTCTCATCCGATGGCGGTGCTGTCTGCCATGGCGGTTTCTCTTTCTTCATTTTATCCGGAGATGAGTGAAAATCATAAAGAAGAACTGAGCATGACGGTCACGCGCCTGCTGTCGAAGCTTCGCACAATTGCTGCTTTTTCCTACAAAAAATCCATCGGAGAACCGATCGTTTATCCGCGTCACGACCTCAGATACTGTGAAAACTTTTTGAACATGATGTTCAACTCTCCGGTTTGTGACATGCCATATAATGATACGATGACCGAGTCTTTGAACAAACTGCTTATTATTCACGCGGACCATGAGCAGAACTGTTCTGCATCGGTTGTGCGCGGAGTCGGCAGCGCCGGCGCCAACCTGTATGCGGCGATTTCCGGCGGGATCTGTGCGCTGTGGGGGCCGCTGCACGGAGGTGCCAATCAGCACGTCATCGAAATGCTCGAAAATATCATGGAAGAGGGCGGCAATATCGACAAAGTGCTCGAACGCGCCAAAAGCAAACGCAGTCCGTTCCGCCTGATGGGCTTTGGCCACCGCGTCTACAAATCCTACGACCCGCGCGCCAAAATCGCCAAAGCGCTCTGTAAAGAGGTTATGGCATCGCTCAACAAGCATGATCCGCTGCTCGATCTCGCTATGGAGCTCGAAGAGAAAGCGCTGGCGGACCCATACTTCCAGGAGCGCGGTCTGTATCCGAACGTCGATTTCTACACCGGACTGACCTATCGTGAGATGGGCATCCCGACCAATATGTTCACCGTAATGTTTGCCATCGGCCGCCTGCCGGGATGGATCGCCCAGTTTATGGAAATGAGAAAAGATCCGCATGGACGCATTTCCCGCCCGCGTCAGATCTACACGGGCCCCAGCGTCCGCAAGGTCGTTCCGATTGATCAACGATAATTTTACAACCGTCCGTATGAAAAACCAGAAGAGAGGCGGGGATCAGTCCCTCGCCGACACAAAGGAACTGGAGTTCCTGGAAAATATTGCCCGCCGGCTTCCGGAAGACGAAGGCGTCCTTCGTGCATTGGCTGACCTGTACACGAAAACCGGTGACTACGCGGAAGGGTTGCGAATCGACGAGCGGCTCAGCCATCTGTGTTCCGAAGATCCGCTGGTCTGGTATAATCTCGGGTGCAGTCTGGCGCTGGTGGAACGGAAAGAGGATGCCCTCGAAGCGCTGAGCCGTGCTTTGGAACTGGGCTATGACGACTATGAGTGGATGAAAAAGGACGGCGATCTGACTTCGCTGCATGGCGATGCCCGTTTCGAATCCATGCTGGAATGGATTTATAACACGTTTGTGCAGATGCCCGAAAATTAGCCGGAAATAATTGCCCTGGTTTTTCAATCATCGTAAGCTCCAAAATCGTATTTATCGGAGGAAACCGGCTATGCGCAAATCGTTAATCTGGGCTTTGTCACTGATCGCACTCTGCGTGCTTTTCTTTATTTTTACCGACGGAAAAACCACCGTCGAATTTTTTTCCTATTCATGGAAGCTTGAAACATCCATTGCCCTGCTTGGCTTTACCGGGATTGGGATTGTCATAGGAGCGCTGCTTAAATGAGCGCTGAAAACAGGGTCGCCGTCGATGCAGTCATTCATCCCGGATGCCGGATCCTGAATTCATCAATCGGGCCGGGATGCGAGCTGGGTGCAGAAGCTCCGGTGACCCTCAAAAACTGTCGACTGGGCCGAAATGTAAAACTCAAAGGCGGATATTTTGAAGGCGCGGTATTTCTCGACGGCTCCAATATGGGCAGCGGAGCGCATGTGCGCGCCGGAACCATCCTCGAAGAAAAAGCCAATGGCGCCCATACTGTCGGACTTAAACAGACGGTGCTTCTGCCGTTTGTCACTCTCGGAAGCCTCATCAACTTCTGTGATGTGCTCATGGCCGGCGGCACCAGCCGTAAAGATCATTCCGAAGTCGGCTCGTCCTATGTCCACTTTAACTTTACACCCAACCAGGACAAAGCCACTGCCTCGCTTGTCGGCGATGTGCCGCGCGGCGTCCTTTTGAACCAAAAACCGGTTTTTCTCGGCGGACAGGGCGGACTGGTCGGCCCGAGCCGCATCGAATACGGCAGCATCATCGCTGCCGGCGGCATCTGTCGCAAAGATATTCTTCAGGAAGGCCAGCTGTATGTGCCGCCAGCGCCGGTTGAAAAAATGAAACCTTTTGAGCCGGGCCGCTACGGAAACATCGACCGAATTGTTCAAAACAACCTTATCTACATCGGAAATATCAAAGCCCTTAAAGCCTGGTACGAAAATATTCGCGTTCTCTTCATTCGCGACGAATATGATCAGGTCTGTCTGGACGGCGCGATCGCTAATCTGGACCTGATTCTCAACGAGCGTTTCCAACGCTTGGAAAAACTGGGTGAAAAAGTTCCCGCGGTTGGAAGAAATCTTGCGGAAAATTCCAAGAATTGGAAAGCGCCGGTCGAGACTGTCGCCAGCGCCAGTCTGATGAGTGAAATCGAAAAAGCGGAAAGAACCGATTATGTTAACGTGATCCAGAACCTGAGCCAAGGCGCACAGTTCGCCGCCACAGCCTGGTTGCAGGGCATTGTCAATGAGTCGATGATTTAGAGGAAAATCAGTTATGGGAAAACTTTTTGGAACAGATGGTGTTCGCGATATGGCGAACATGGGCAACATGACTGCTGAGCAGGCATTGGAAATCGGTCGGGCTCTGGCGTATGTCTGTAAAGAGTACCACAAAGACAAAGGGACCCGGCCGCGGATTGTGATTGGGAAGGATACCCGCCTCAGTGGCTACATGCTTGAAACTGCACTGACTGCCGGAGTCACTTCCGTGGGGGTCGATGTGCTGCTGCTCGGACCGCTTCCGACGCCGGGGGTGGCATTTATCACACAGGATATGCGCGCGGATGCCGGCATCGTCATTTCTGCTTCGCATAACCCCTATCATGATAACGGCATTAAGATTTTTTCTCGCACCGGCTACAAGCTGCCCGATGCTGAAGAAGAAAAGATGGAAGAGCTGATCAACAGCCATGAGTTGCGTGAGTTTCGTTCGACCGAGTCCGACATCGGTAAAGCCAAGCGTATCGATGATGCCATTGGCCGCTATATTGTCTTCTGTAAAAACACCTTTCCGGATGGCATGACGCTCGATGGCATAAAGATCGTTCTCGACTGTGCTAACGGGGCCTCCTACAAGGTTGCACCGATCATCTTTTCTGAGCTCGGTGCCGATGTTTCTGCCATTCATGTGTCGCCGAACGGCATGAATATCAATGACAATTGCGGTTCGCAATACACCGATGATCTTAAAGCGAAAGTGCTGGAAACCGGGGCAGAAATCGGACTGGCTTTTGACGGCGATGCCGACCGGCTGATTGTTGTTGATGAAAAAGGAAATGAACTGTCCGGGGATCAGATTATCGCCATCTGTGCAAAACAGTACAAGGAGCGTGGACTGTTGTCGAAAAATGAAGTGGTTGCCACGGTTATGAGCAACTTCGGCTTTTTCGAAGCCATGAAAAAGATGGATATTGATGCGGCGGTAACTCAGGTCGGCGATCGTTACGTGCTGGAAAGAATGCTTGAAGATGATGCGGTGCTCGGAGGCGAGGCCTCCGGGCATATGATTTTCCACAATCATCACACGACAGGGGATGGCATTATTGCTGCGTTGCAGTTGCTCAGTATACTGCGCGAAACCGGCAAGCCGCTTTCAGAGCTGGCTAAGATCATGGATATTTTCCCTCAGCGACTCATCAATATTGATGTGAAAGAGAAACCACCGGTTGAGGAAATTGCCGGCTTGCCGGAAGCCACCGAAAAAGCTGAAGCTGAACTGGGTGACAAGGGGCGCGTATTAATCCGCTATTCCGGCACGCAGCATATGTGCCGCGTGATGGTCGAAGGCCCCACCGAGGAAATGACCAACCGCATTGCTGAAGATCTTGCTGATGTTGTGCGCAAAAGTATCGGCTGCTAGGCAGATCCCTCCGTTCGTTTAAAATAATGTCTTGAATCGCCCCATTCATTAAAGCCGATGGTTTCGCCAATGCCCGTGATGCGGGCGGTCAGGCAGCCGCGGCACATGGATGAGTTCTCATCGGTGCAGGGCTTGTTGTCGTAGAGCGTGTAGTTCGGGCGGTATTCCGTTTCAGTGACGTTCGGCATAATCACATTGGCGCCGCATTGGAGTCCCATTTCGCGTCCGGTGTGTTCGAGTGCCTGAAGAGCGGTGGCGGCAGCAATATTGATGTCTTTCAGCACGATGCGGATCAGGGCAATCATCTTCAGCCCGAGCGTCAGTGCGGCCTGTTTTTGTGCGTCGGTGTAGGGCGGGATTTCCTGTCCCATCGGTGTATCGCGGTGCGGGATATAAGGACCCATCCCGACCATGTCGATATCGATCTCTTTCATGAAGAGAATGTCGTCGGTCAGATCCTGCATGGTCTGTCCGGGCAGCCCCATCATGACGCCGGTTCCAACTTGCCAGCCGGTTTTTTTCAGCAGGGTGAGGCAGCGCTTGCGCTCTTCAAGTGAGTGATCCGCCGGGTGGAGTTTTTTGTACAGCTCCGGGTTGGTGGTTTCAATGCGCAGCAGATAACGGTGGGCTCCGGCTTCACGCCAGCGGCGGTAGGTTTCCTCGGTCTGCTCGCCCAGCGACAGCGTGATGCCCAGCTTGCCATCGGTTTTTTCTTTGATGGTTCGCACAACGCGTTCGATCATATCGATGTACGCAGCGTCCTTCCGCTCGCCGGACTGAATGACGGCCGAGCCGTATTCGTTTTCAAACGCCCAGATCGCTTCGCGGATGATTTCATCTTCATCCATCTGAAAGCGTTCGACGTTGCGGTTGCTTTTCCGGATTCCGCAATAATAACAATCCTTTATGCAGATATTGCTGCATTCAATAATGCCGCGGAAATAGGCAACCTTGCCGACATGGCGTTCTTTGACCCGGTATGCGCAATCGTACAGTGCCTGTAGGTCATCGGCATCACTGATTTCCAGCAGTGACTTGATTTCATCTGGAGCCAGCTCTTTGCCGCAATCCACTTTATTTAGAATTTTTCTAATCATGGTTACCTTGTTTTATTAAACCGCCAAGGCGCCAGGGGGCTGGCGTGACGGGCTGTCTTTTCTGGGCGTCCTGGCGGTTTAAAAATATAGATCCCGCTGCCCGTTCTTAACCTGTTCGATGCGTTCGATCAGCTGTTTTTTTTGATCGCCGTCAGGCATGCGTTCGAGCTCGCGTTCAACCTGCTTCATCCCGGCTTCTTTTGTTTCCTCCGAGGCGTAGTCCTCGATGTACTCAAGAAACGTGAGGACGGCGTTCGGCGTGCAGAAGCGTTTTACAAAGCCCGGCACTGCAAACTCCATGAAGTGTTCGCCGGTGCGGCCGAGGCGGTAGCAGCCGGTGCAGAAGCTCGGCAAAAAGCCCGCTTCGGAGAGCTCGCGCAGAACCAGATCGAGCGGTCGGCCGTCGTTGAGCACAAACTGGCTCTTTTCGTAGGATTCGCTGCCCTGGGTTGAGTAGGCGCCGACGCCGATGTCAGAGCCCGCGTCGATCTGTGAGACGCCGAATTCGATGACTTCATTGCGGATCTCGACCGATTCGCGGCAGGTGAGGATCAGGCCGGTGTACGGAACGGCGAGGCGAAGGATGGCCACCAGCTTCTTGAAGTCGGCATCGTTGACGCCCGGGAACTGCTGGGTATCCGTTCCGATGGCCGGCTCGATGCGCGGGAAGCTGAGCGTATGCGGGCCGACGTTGTATTTCTCTTCCAGATGGATCGTGTGGTAAAGCAGGCCCATGGCTTCGAATTTCCAGTCGAACAGTCCCATCAGCGCGCCGAGGCCGACGTCGTCGATGCCGGCGTCCTGCGCGCGGTCGAGGCCGTAGAGACGCCACAGGTAATCGCTTTTCGGTCCCGACGGATGAACGCTTTTATAGGTTTCCTGATGGTAGGTTTCCTGGAAAATCTGGTAGGTGCCGATGCCGGCGGATTTGACCAGTTTGTAGCCCTCGACATCCAGCGGCGCGGCGTTGATGTTGACGCGGCGGATTTCGCCGTTTCCTTTTTTGATGCTGTAGGTTTCCACGACGGTGTCGTGGATAAACTGCGCGTCATATTTCGGATGTTCCCCGTAGACCAGAATCAGGCGTTTGTGACCGCGGTCGACCAGTGCTTCAATTTCCTGGTCGAGCTCCGGCATGGTCAGGGTTTTGCGGGACACCTCTTTGTTGGAGCAGCGGAAGCCGCAGTATTTGCAGTTGTTGATGCAGTTATTGCCGATGTAGAGCGGGGCGAACAGGACAATGCGGTTGCCGTAGATGCGACGTTTCAGCTCGCGTGCGCCTTCGAAAATTTCCTCGAGAAGTTCCGGATCCTCTGTGTTGAGCAGCACGGCCATCTCTTCCGGGGCGAGTCGGTTTTTGTCGAGTGATTTGGCGATGATTTCGCGTACCCGTTTCGTGGTCGGGTTTTTCGTATTCTCCAATGTTTGGAAAATTTCAGCCTCGGGAATGAAGCTGGTTAGTCCTGTTGTATCGATTTTCATAGTGTCCTTTCAAAAGCATCTAACGCTGCCGGGAAGGGAGACAGCACCCGTTTGAGTACGCCCTGCGTCTGCGAGATGCAGAGCCCGTAGTTGGTAATCGGCACACCGGCCGCTTCGCATTTTTCAATGCGTGACAGGATTTCGCGCCGGTTGTGCATACAGCCGCCACACTGCACAACGAGGCTGTATTCGCTCAGATTATCCGGGAAATCGCGCCCGGCATACACATCGATCTCCAGGTTGCAGCCGGTATACTGCCGCAGCCATCGAGGAATTTTCACGCGCCCGATATCGTCTTCAGCTGCATGATGGCTGCACGACTCCGCGATCAGCACCTTGTCGCCATCCTTCAGCTGATCAATGGTCGCCGCACCTGCCGCCAGCCTTGGCAGATCGCCCTTGAGCCGTGCGAAGAGAATCGAAAACGTCGTGCAGGGGATCTCGTTCGGCGTGTCGCCGACCATTTTCAGGACGACCTGCGAGTCGCAGATGACGATGTCCGGCGGCGTCTTCAGCTGATCGAGCATCTGCGTGTATTCGCGTTCCTTAACAACCAGTGATGCCGCGTCGTTATCGAGCGCATCGCGGATGGTGGACACCTGCGGAAGAATCAGCCGGCCCTTTGGCGCCTGCAGGTCAATCGGCACAATCAGCATCGCCACTCCGCCCGGCCTCACCAGGTCGCCGACCAGCGGCGGCGGAGAGATGAACTCGTTGGGACAGACGTCCAGCAGGCGGGTTTTTAGAGCGGAGAGAACCCGTTCCCGGGAGGACGGGTCGGTCGAGTTGCAGGAAATCTCAGGCGAGTCGGATACGTCTGACAGGTCCGATTTGTTCCGAACTCGAAGTACAGGAATCCTTTTTTCTTTGGCGAGTGCTGAGACTTTTTCTTCAAATTTACCAATCTGATCGCCGTCGCAGATCAGAAGGATGACATCGGCGCGGTCGAACACCTTTTCGGTTTTCTCGACGCGCTTGCCGCCGAGAACGGTTTCGTCGTCGAGTCCGGCTGTGTCGATAAACACCACCGGGCCGATCGGCAGCAGTTCCATCGTTTTTTCGACCACGTCGGTCGTTGTTCCGGCCTCTTCAGAGACAATTGAAACATCCTGTCCGGTGATCAGGTTCAGGAAACTTGACTTGCCCACGTTCGTGCGGCCGAACAGCGCAATGTGCAGTCTCAGACTTTTCGGTGTCGTTTTCATTTATGGCCCAGTGACATCAGGTTCTGCGGGGAAAGGACTTTCTCGACCGTTTGTTTCCCCAGTTCTTTTTCTAAAAATTCGCGGATGGTTCCGTTGCTCAGCTGTTCAAACTGTTTGAACAGTTCGGCGCAGCGGTCGTATCCAAGCATTGGAACAAATGCCGTGATGATTTCCGGAGAAGCATACAGCCGTTCCAGACATTTGCCTTGATCTGCATCAATTTCTTCGGCGTGTTTGGCCAGCATCCGCGATGCAGTAACCAGCAGGTCGATCGACTCAAGCAGGGCGTCGGCCAGCAGCGGCATAAATTCGCAGATCTGCAGAGACCCGCGTGCGACACAATCACTGATGATCGTGTTGTTGGCTTTTACCTTGATTCCAATCTGAATGATGCTTTCGAGAATCACCGGATTGACCTTGCCGGGCATGATGGATGATCCGGCCTGCACGGCGGGCAGTCTGATTTCGCCGAGCATCGCGAGTCGGCGCAGGTCGTCGCCGACTTTAATGAAATTGACCGCGGCGGCATTCAGAATTCCGGAGACTTCGACGAAGCAGTCGGCGTTGGCGGTTGCTTCGATCATGTTTTCCGCGCGGCTCAATCCCAGTCCGGTCTCTTCGCGCAGTTTCTCGATGACGAGGAAAATATAGCTGCGCGGTGCGGTCAGACCGGTGCCGATGGCTGTTCCACCGAGGTTGACGGTGCGCAACCGCTCTTCGCATTTAAAGGTGCGCCAGCGGTCGTGGGCGAACGCTTCGGCAAAGGATGCAAACTGCGCGCCGAGGGGCAGCGGAACCGCGTCGACCAGTTCGGTTTTTCCAAGCACTGGAAGAGTCGCCCACGTTTTTTCCAAGGTTTGGAAAACGCCCTGAAGTTTGGCCAGGTCTTCGCTCAGGTCCCGTACGCCGCGAATGGCTGCGACCTTGAGTGCGGTCGGATAAGTATCGTTGGTTGACTGGTGCAGGTTGACTTCTTCGATCGGATGGGCTCCGGCTGTGAGTCCGATCAGTTCATTCACCATCATGTTTGTGGAGGTGCCGGCGCCTCCCTGAAGAGCAGAGAGGGGAAGCTTGAAACTCGAAACCTGAAACTCGTCAACTGCAGTAATGATGGAATCAGCTTTTTCTGGAGCCAGATAGCCAAGCTCTTTGTTGGCGAGGGCGCAGGCCTTTTTGACGGCGAAGTATGCAGTGATCAGGCGCGGACTGACAGTTTTTCCTGGGATCGGGAAATTATCCAGTGCCCGCGCGGTATGGATTCCCCACGGGCAATCCGCCGGAAGCGCCTTTTCACCAAGCTGATCTGTTTCGATGCGAGGTTTCATTTTGCTTTGCTCAGCATGGATTTAACAGAGACGCCTGGCAGGCAGCCGAGTTTGCCGGTGAGGACGCCGAGTTCGTCGGTCGTGGCGTCGACGATGAGGGTGATGGCGGAGCAGGAGCGTTTTTCGTAGGGCACACCCATACGGGCAACGACGATGCTGCCAAACCGTCCGAGCAGTTCGTTGACCGCCGCGGCGTTGGCCTCCCGTTCCTCAATAATGATTCCGACAAATCCAAGTCTCTTTTCCATCTGTATCGCTCCAGCAAAAACGCCCCGTCGCATTTCTGCGGCGGAGCGTTTTAAAGGCACTCATTCAAATGAGTAAGTGCGTCCTAAACTTTTCCGTTCGCCTTGGGTCAGGGATGGGCCCCTTGCCGCAGAAAACCTGTTTAGTGTATCTGTTTTTTATTTTTTGTAAACTGCGCGTTCCTGATAGCCGGTGTGAAGCAGCTCGTGAGCTTTGTGGCTCATCGGTTCTCCCAGGAATTCCTCGTAGATCTTGGTGATCATCGGGTTGTGGTGCGAGCAGCGCTGTACGGATTTTTCATCATCCGTATAGATTCCGGCGGTGCGTTTCAGGCGAACTTCGTCGGTCGCGCCGTGCGGCTGTCCACCACCACCGATGCATCCGCCGCGGCAGGCCATTACTTCAATGAAGTGCCACGGAAGTTCTTCGCCGTTTTCTTTGGCTTGACGCACTTTGTCGAGAACCGCTTCGACGTTACCCATCTGGTGGGCGATGGCGATGCGGATCTTGGTGCCTTTGATGTCGATCTCGGCTTCTTTCACACCTTCGAGACCGCGGCAGTCGATGAAGTTGACGTCTTCGAGATCCTCTTTGGTGATGAGGTAGTAAGCCGAGCGCAGGGCCGCTTCCATAACACCGCCGGTGACACCGAAGATGGTTCCGGCTCCGGAGTATTCCCCGAGCAGGCTGTCGGCTTCTTCTTCCGGCAGTTCAGTGAATTCGATGCCGGCCTGCTTGATCATACGGGCAAGTTCGCGGGTGGTGAGGGCAACATCAACATCCTGGAATCCGGTGGAGCTCATGTTGTCGTCACGGGAGACCTCAAACTTCTTGGCGGTGCAGGGCATGATGGAAACAACGTACATGTCTTTGGCTGCAACGCCGGCTTTTTCAGCGTAGTAGCTTTTCGCCATGGCACCGAGCATCTGCTGCGGCGATTTTGCCGTAGAGAAGTTGTCGATGAAGTCATTGGCGTATTTTTCCATGTAGTCGGTCCAGGCCGGGCAGCAGGAGGTGATCTGCGGCAGGACGCCGCCTTCTGTGACGCGTTTGACGAACTCGGAACCTTCCTCAAGGATGGTGAGGTCGGCGGTGAAGTTGGTGTCAAACACGGCGTTGAAGCCGAGACGGCGCAACGCCGAATAGAGCTTGCCGGTGGACAGGGTGCCGGGTTCCATACCGAATGCTTCGCCGATGGCGACGCGAACGGCCGGAGCAATCTGAACCACACAGTGTTTTTCACCTTCTTCAAGCGCGTTCCACACCGGCCGGGTCTGATCGTTTTCGTAGATGGCGCCGACCGGGCAGTGGGCAGAGCACTGTCCGCATTTGATGCAGGGGCTTTCGTTGAGCGTAACGTCCGCTGCCGGAGCAATGCGGGTGTCTTCTCCGCGCCCGATGAATTCGAGCGCCCAAACACCCTGCATGTCCTGGCAGACTTTTGCACAGCGTCCGCATTTTATGCATTTTTCCGGGTTGAGAACGATGGAACCGGTGCTGTTGTCGACCGGAATCTCAGCGATACGCTTTTCGTAAGGAACTTCGCGGATGCCGAACTCTTCGGCCAGCGTCTGCAGCTCGCAGTTTCCGTTGCGTCCGCACTGCAGGCAGTCATTCGGATGCGTGGAAAGTGTGAGTTCCAGTACGGTCCGGCGAACTTTAACGATTTCCGGGTCGTGGGTGATGATCTTCATGCCCGGCGCAACCGCAGTGGCGCAGGCACGCAGCATTTTCGGGGATCCTTCCGCTTTGACGACGCAGATACCGCAGGCAGCCCACGGTTCCAGGTCGTGATGAAAACAGAGTTTCGGGATCTTAACGCCGACCTGTTCGGCCGCGTCGAGGATGGTGGTTCCGGCCTCTACGGAGACGGGAATGCCGTTGATTTCAAGTTCAATCATACTCATTGGTTTTCTCCCTCAAAGGTTAGGCGCGGTCGATGGCCTCAAATTTACATTTCGTGAAGCACTGGCCACACTTGATACATTTGTCCTGATCGATGACGTGCTTCTGTTTGACTTCGCCGGAGATGCAGCTCACCGGGCAGACGCGTGCGCAGGCGGTACAGCCGACACAGTTGTCGTTGATGCTGAAGGACAGCATGTCTTTGCATTTTCCAGCCGGGCACTTGTTGTCTTCGATGTGGGCTTTGTATTCATCCTCGAAGTACTTCATGGTGGACATCACCGGGTTCGGTGCCGTCTGGCCGAGGCCGCAAAGTGAGGCTTTGCGCATGGCGTGTCCAATGTCTTTCAGCTTCTGCAGGTCTTCGACTTCACCTTTGCCTTTGCTGATGCGGTCAAGGATGTTGTAGCAGGTGCGTCCGCCGATACGGCAGGGGGCGCATTTTCCGCAGGATTCATCCACGGTGAATTCGAGGTAGAACTTGGTGACGTCGATCATGCAGTCGTCTTCGTCCATCACGATCATTCCGCCGGAACCCATCATTGAGCCGATGGACATCAGGCTTTCGTAGTCGATTGGGGTGTCGAGGAACTGCGGGGTGATGCAGCCGCCGGAGGGACCGCCGGTCTGCGCCGCTTTGAACGGCTTGCCGCCGGCGATGCCGCCGCCGATATCAAAGATGATTTCACGCAGGGTGGTGCCCATCGGAACTTCGATCAGGCCGGAGTTGTTGATTTTGCCGGTCAGAGCGAACACTTTGGTTCCCTTGGAGGTTTCGGTTCCGATGCTGTTGAACCATTTGGCGCCTTTCAGAAGGATCACCGGAATGTTGGCCCAGGTTTCAACGTTGTTAATGACCGTCGGTTTGCCCCACAAACCTTTAACAGCCGGGAAGGGCGGACGGGGAATCGGCATTCCGCGTTTTCCTTCGATGGACGCGAGCAGCGCGGTTTCCTCTCCGCAGACGAACGCACCGGCGCCGAGACGAAGCTCGATATCGAAGCTGAAGTCTGTGCCGAGAATGTTGTCGCCGAGCAGGCCGTATTCCTTGGCCTGAGCGATCGCCAGGTTGAGGCGGTCAATGGCGAGCGGGTATTCCGCGCGAATGTAGATGAACCCTTTGGAAGCGCCGACGGTATAACCGGCGATGGCCATGGCTTCGAGAACGGAGTGGGGGTCCCCTTCGAGAACGGAGCGGTCCATGTAGGCGCCCGGGTCCCCTTCGTCCGCGTTACAGACGATGTATTTCTGGTCGGCTTCAACCCCTTTGGTGAAGCCCCATTTGGTGCCGGTCGGGAAACCGGCTCCGCCGCGGCCGCGCAGGCCGGAATCTTTGATTTCCTGAAGAACATCGTCCGGGCTCATTTCGAACAGTGCTTTTTCAAGAGCACCATACCCGTCGCGAGCGATGTATTCATCGATGATTTCCGGATTAATGACCGCACAGTTGCGCAGTACGATACGGAACTGTTTGCGATAGAAACCGATATTGTCGGTGTCGACCGGAGTTTTGTCGGAGGAGGGTTCTTTGTAAATCAGGCGGTCAACCGGACGTCCTTTAACGATGTGTTCGGCAACGATCTCTTTAGCATCCTCCGGCTTGACCTTTACGTAGAAGGTTTCGTCGGGGAGGATTTTTACAATCGGACCCTGCTCGCAGAAACCGAAGCAGCCGGTTTTAACGAGCTGAGCTTCTTCCTCAACACCAGCGGCTTTGAGTTCAGCATTCAGGTTTTCGTAGAGTTGTCCGGCCTTACTGGATTCGCATCCGGTGCCGGTACAGACCATAATGTAGTTTTTGTATGCCATATCCAGTCCCCTTAGTCCTTGATGATGTCTGTTGAGGGTTTGTCAAAAATGTGATCGCTGACCAGTGTCTTGTTTTTCAGGTGGTCGCGAACAATGCGGCGGGCGGTGTCTTCGTCGACGTTTCCGTAAACCACATCGGGCATGCCTTCCATTTTGACTTCCACGGTCGGTTCGGAGAAGCACAGTCCCATACAGCCGGTTTGTTTGATGGTCGCATGGGTGACGCCCGTTTTATCCATTTCGTCGAGAAATGCGTCAAATGCAGCTTTTGCGCCGGCCGCAATGCCGCAGGTTCCCATTCCGATAATTACCTGCGCAGTTTTGCCTTCTGCATCGCGCTGGTTCATCGCCTGTTTCTTTTCATCGCGCAGTTTGCGCAAATCGTCCAGTGTCAGCTTAGCCATAATTTATCCTGCCTTTCTTAAATCTTCTTCCTGTGAACAGATATAGGTTTTCATCAGCATCAGGTTCTGCGTGTCGTTCAGGTCCCCGAGGGTTTCTTCGAGCTCGGTGCGTGAAAGCGTGTAGCGGTCGCTGTCGATTTCGCGGGCAATTCGCAGCTCGAAGCTGCCAGCCTGCGAGATCATCATCGTTGCCGCCGCGGCGAAGTCGCCGAAGGGCGGCAGGTCCACATGATCTGCCGCGGCCCGAAACTCAACCAGAGTTCCGCGGCCTTCTTCGCTTTCAACTGTCGCGCGGCCGCCGACCGCATCAGCGGTCTGGAACAGAAAGGGCAGACCTAGGCCAACGCGACGATGCGCGTGCTTTTTCCCGTCGCTGTAGAACGGGTCTGTTGCCTTTGCCTGAACGTCTCTGCTCATTCCCTTGCCGTTGTCTTTCACGCTGAACGCAATCTGTTTCCCGGTTTCCCGCACGGTCAGTTCAACCTCGGAGGCTCCCGCCTCAACAGAGTTTTGAACCAGGTCCATGATCAGATCGCAGAGTGTTGCATGCACCTGATTAGCCTTCGAAGCGTTCCAGGATTCCTTTGAGTTCTTTGGTCTTTACGTTACCGAATACTTCGCCGTTGACGGTCATCACCGGAGCCAGGCCGCAGCAGCCGATGCAGCGGACCGCTTCAACGGAGAATTCACCATCGGCGGTTACGGTATTGAGACCCACACCCAGAAGGCGTTCGAGTTCGAGGATCAGATCCTCGCCGCCTTTGAGGTAACAGGCGGTCCCCATGCAGACCGCAATCTGATTGCGTCCCGGCTTGTTGAGTTTGAACAGGTGGTAAAAGGTGATTACTCCGTAGATTTTGGCAACTGGAACATCCAGCAGGTCTGCCACTTCAAAAGCGGTTTCACGCGGAATGTATCCAAAGTGTTCCTGCACTTTGTGTAGAACCATAATCAGGTTGCCCGGCTTATCTTTCCATTCACTGATAAATCCGGTCAGTTCGGCCGGTAATGTATTCTCAGACATATGTTTCCTCCAAATTGAAGTTGGCAGGGTACTTAAGCTAAAAGGACAGACAACTAAAATGTCATTTATCTGTTATTTTAGATGACATATAGGTAATATTTTTAACATAAAAAACGCATTTTTGGCAAAGATATGTGAATGTTGTAACAATAAATTGCTTGGCAGAACCCGCATGAATGGTGAGTATTGCGTATTTCGTATTGTATTAGAATAATTTGCGATGTCTGGGAAAAGCCATGCTGGAAATTCCAGAGCTTGAAAAATTGCATGTTTGTCAATGTGCAGTAAGGAGTCGCCCTCATGAAAACCAATGAAGAGATCATTAACCGGCTGATTCGCTACCGCAATGTGCTTCAGAAAATGAAAGGCCTCGGTTTTGCCCGTGTCTTTTCTGATAATCTGGCCGATGCGGTCGGGGTCTCTCCGTCGCTGGTTCGGAAGGATTTTTCCATGTTCGAGCTGACCGGCAATAAGCGGGGAGGGTATCAGTTGCAAACCCTTTTAGACCGTTTGAGTCAGCTGCTCGGGAAAGACAAGAAACAGAATATTATTGTGGTCGGGTGCGGAAAGATCGGCCGGGCACTCATGAACTACAATGGATTTCCAAGGGTTGGAATCCGCGTGGTTGCCGGGTTCGACAGCGAGCCCGCCTTGCTTTCGCCTGATGCGCCGATCCCGATCCTTCATGTGAGAAAGATGAAGCAGTACATTGCCGATAACGATATTAAGGTTGCGGTTTTGACTGTTCCCGAGCCGTCTGCGCAATCCATTCTCGACTCGCTCATGAAAGCGAACATTCGCGGCGTCGTAAACTTTGCTCCTATTACCTTAAAGGGTAGCGAGTCGTGCTTTATTCACAACATCAACATTGAGCAGGAGTTTGAAAAACTCTTTTACCGTATTCAGTTTGCCGAGCAGCAATGATGATTGAGCGGTGTTTGTGCGGCGTATGAAAATCTCAAAAATTGTTTCGGGTGGGCAGACCGGGGCGGATCGGGCGGCACTTGATGCGGCAATTGCCTGCGGAATTCCTCATGGCGGCTGGTGCCCGAAGAGGCGCCGCGCGGAAGACGGCCCGATTCCGTTGCGATATAATCTGAGTGAAACCGAATCAGCTGATTATGCTGACCGGACCCGGGCGAATGTTGTCGACTCGGATGTCACATTGATTTTCAGCCACGGTCCGCTGAGGGGCGGATCGCTGTTAACGCAGCAGTTTGCTCAGGAATTTGGAAGGCCGTTTGTATGCATTGATTTGGATGAGATCTTCCCGTCTTCAGAAGACAGGGGCGACGATGACCTTTCGGTTTTCCGGATATTGGAAAAAAATCTTTCAGACCTTGGAGACACAGTGCTGAACGTCGCTGGCCCCCGTGCCTCCGCTGATCCGCAGATCTATGATGCGGTTTATAGAGAAGTTTGTGATATTTTGGCTCATTTTGGCGGTTGATTGATTTCGGGTTTCTGGTACAAACTGTCGCAGTTGTTTTTTTGGAGAGGCCTATGAAATCAAGGTTTTTGGATAAACTGATCGATCGGCTGGATCGGATGGACTCCGATGCGGTTCAGACACAGTTTTTGCATTTGGCACGCGAAAAAGGGCTGTTGGAGACCATTTTTCAGGCGATTCAGGAAGGCATCGTGGTGGTCGGATCGGGTGCAAGCATCCGTTATGCAAACCGTATGGCGGAAAGCCTGTTCGGCTTTAAGCTTGATGATGCAGAGGGGCAGCCGATCGCACGCTACATTCGGGACATTGACTGGGAAAAGGTGTTGAGTCTGGATGGGGATGAGTGGGAGAAGCTGGTCCGCCGGGAAATTGAGGTGACCTATCCTGACCACTGTTTTGTGGAATTTTATGTGGTGCCGCTTTCGACGGTGGAAGAGGGGAAGCAGGGTGCGGTGGTTATTTTCCGTGATGTAACCCGCGACCGAGCCAGCGCCGAGGAATCGCTTGAGTCCGAGAGAATGAAAGCGCTGACGTTACTGGCGGCGGGCGTGGCACACGAGATCGGGAATCCCCTCAATGCGGTGACGATTCACCTTCAGCTGATGGAGCGGGAGCTCGAAGAGGTCGCGGATCCGGCTTTGCGGGAGAGCCTTGCGGAGCTGGTGGATGTTTCCAAACGCGAGGTGCATCGGCTCGACCGGATTATTACACAGTTTCTGCGCGCGATTCGTCCATCCCTGCCGGACCGGAAACCGGTGAAGATGGAGCGGATACTCGATGAGACGCTGGAGCTGATGAAGCACGAAATTTCGAATCGCCGTATTTTGGTGGAGCGTAAGAGTGTAAAGAACGTACCGACGGTGCCGGCGGACGAAACGCAGGTGAAGCAGGCGTTTTTCAATATCATCAAAAATGCGCTGCAGGCGATGGAGAGCGAAGGGATTTTGAAAATTTCGATCGAGGTGAGCTCGCGGTTTGTGAGTGTGTGTTTTGAAGATAACGGTCCGGGGATTTCATCGGAAGATCTGGGATCTATCTATGAGCCTTATCGCACGACGAAAGAGGAGGGGTCGGGGCTTGGCCTGATGATTGTTCAGCGAATCCTGCGCGATCATGGCGGCGAGATTGAAATCAGCTCAACTCCGGAGCACGGCACGACCTTTACGCTGCATTTCCCGCGCGATGATGTGCGAATGGCGCTTTTGGAGGCTCCGAATACAAAGGGTGAGTTATGAGTGATAAACCAGTGATTCTTGTTGTCGACGATGAGAAAAATACGCGCGAGGGATTGGCGCGGGCGTTAAAGCGGTCGTATGCAGTTCATACGGCAGAGAGCGGTGCTGCTGCGCTGGAGATTCTGAGCGAAAATCATGTGGATGTGATGCTGAGCGATCTGCGTATGCCGGTGATGGATGGCATGACACTGATACAGCGTGCTCTGGCGTCTTCACCCGAGCTGGTTTGTATTCTGCTTACGGCATACGGCAGTATGGAGACGGCGGTGGAGGCGATGCGTCATGGTGCGACGGATTTTTTGACAAAACCGGTGAACCTGAAGGAGCTCGAGCTGGTGCTGGAGCGCGTTTTGCGGTCGCGGCAGGCTGAGACGGAAAATCGCCAGCTCCGTGAACAGCTCGATTCCAAGTTCGGAATGGAAAACATTATCGGCAATTCGCCACAGATGCAGGAGGTGTTCGATACGGTGCGTCAGGTGGCTGCGTCGCGGGCGACGGTTTTGATTCAGGGAGAGAGTGGAACCGGAAAAGAGCTGGTGGCGAAAGCGATTCATCAGCTCAGCAGCCGCAATAAGGCGACATTCGTTCCCGTGCACTGCGCGGCGCTTTCATCGACGCTTCTTGAAAGTGAGCTGTTCGGGCATGAGAAGGGGGCGTTTACCGGAGCTACGGAGCGGCGCAAGGGGCGCTTTGAGATGGCGGACGGCGGGACGCTGTTCCTTGATGAGATCGGAGAAATCGACTCGAGTGTGCAGGTGAAAATCCTGCGTGCGCTGGAAGAGAGAACGTTCGAACGGGTCGGCGGGCAGGAGACTGTAGAGGTGGATGCCCGGCTGGTGGCTGCGACCAATCGGGATTTGAAGCAGATGGTGGCGGATGGCGATTTTCGTGAGGATTTGTTTTATCGCTTGTATGTGGTGGCAATCACTCTCCCGCCGCTTCGTGAGCGGGTTGGCGATATTCCACTGCTTCTGAAGCACTATCTGGATGAGTTTAATGCAGAAAACGGCCGGGATATCGAAGGGTTTGCTCCGGAAGCACTGGATTTGCTGACATCTTACAACTGGCCCGGCAATGTGCGCGAACTGCGTAATGTGGTGGAGCAGACCGTCGTGTTATCCCGTGGGAAGCGGATTGGTGCACGTGACCTTCCTGTGCATATTCGTGAAGTCAGTTCGGAGGGGCCGGTTGTGTCTTTGGGTAATGGTACGCTGGAGGATTTAGAGAAGCAGGCGCTTATGCAGGCCCTGAAGGCCTGTGCCGGCAACCGAACCCGCGCAGCGGAACAGTTGGGGATCAGTCGGAGGACACTGCACCGTAAAATTGCCGAGTACGGGTTTGAGGAACTTAAATGAGTTTTGGGTTGAACAACAAGAGGCCTTCAAGGATGCTTTGAAGGCTTGTTATCCGATCGGGAGAAATCAATGGCGAAAGAACAAAAACAACCCTTTGAGTCGACACTTCAGGACCTGGTATACAGTCTGGATGCCGGTGCCGGTCTGAAACTGATTCGCATGCTTCTTTTCTGTTTTGTTACGCTGGTTATCATTGTGATTTTCACAGGGAATCAGTTCCGCGGATTTAATTCCGAAGCCGCAATGGACTCTGCCCAGCTGGGACGGAATCTGGCCGAAATGAACCGCTATGTCACCCAGACCGTCCGGCCCGCCTCAATTGCTCAGGTGTCGGCCCATACATTTGATGGAGATGCCCGAATCGGATTTCACCCCGAGCTGATTCGCCCCCCGGCCTATCCGGCCATACTGGCTGTGGCCTTTAAGTTTTTTAATCTGGTCGGTGTTGATTTATTTCCAACCAGTGAAAAGTTCCAGGGGATGCAGATTTATCCGGCCGAGCAGTGGGTGATTGTTCCGATCAACCATTTGTTTGTTCTTTTGACAGGGGTGATGTTGTATCTGCTGGGAAGGATGCTGTTTTCACAAAAGATCGGTCTGCTTAGTGTTATAACCTATTTTCTGTCTGCCATGGTATGGCAGGACAGTATTTACGGTTCCGGGATTCCGGTTCTGTCTTACTTTGTGATCTCTGCATTTTATTTTATTGTGCTTGCGATGAATTTTCGCCGAGAGCGGCGGTCGAATGTGCAGTGGATGTCACTGTTTCTGCTTTCGGTTCTTTTTTCCGCGGCCGCGTTTTTGACGCATTATGCTGCGCTTGCGGTGCTGCCGGGAATTGCTCTTTTTGTTTTGATCATGGGGACGCGCGCCCAGCGGACTGAGCATCTGGCTTTCTTCTATCTGGTCTTTGTGCTGCTGGTGGTCTCGCCATGGTTGCTGCGCAATTATCAGATCAGCGGGAGTCCGTTGGGAATGGCTCCGCATCTTGCGTTAACCGATACTGCAAAATACCCCGCTGATACGCTGATGCGCACTTTGAGCCCGAAGTTCAACTTGATTTCTGACTTCGCTGCGGTTCGTGCAAAGTGCGCAGAAAATTTTAATCGGCTTTATACAGGGAATCTGACCGCCCTCGGCGGTGGATTGCTGATGGCGTTTTTCGTTGTGACCTATTTTTACCGGTTTGTTCGGGTTCATGTGCACAAGCTGCGCTGGGGAATCGGATTATCGATGCTGCTGTTCTTTATCGGAGCCGGTTGTTTCGGCGGTGACAGCATGCGGCTTTATCACATTTTCTGGCCGTTTGTAATTCTCTACGGATTGGCTTTTTTCTCGATTCTGCTCGACCGGCTCGATATTACGATCGATTTGTATAAAATGGGCCTGACTGGATTTGTGATTGCCCTGACGGCATTACCTTTGTTCATTACCATCTTCCTTGCTCCGGCTCCGAAATCGACCTATCCGCCGTATTATGTGCCCTTTGTGATGAAGGTCAGTGAGTTGTTGAAGCCGACGGAACTTATGTGCTCGGATATGCCCTGGGCGACTGCGTGGTATGGTCGACGTGTATCCATCCTGCTGCCGAAAGAGCTGGAGGATTACTACGAAATCAACGACTACCGGAAATATATCAGTGGGTTGTATATTACAACGCTGACGAAAGACCGGCCGATGGTTTCTGGTTTGCTGAATGGTTCTGAGAAAACCTGGTTCCCGGTTGCCATGGGACAGCTGCCCAAAGACTTTCCTCTGCGTCATGGCTTTCAGCTGAATGAGCAGGATCAGCTTTTCCTGACAGACAGTGTTCGCTGGGGGGCTGGTGATGTTCAGAAAAGAGAGGGTGAGGCGGCAGAAGGCGGCGCAGCAGCTGCCGCTCAGCCGGCTGCACAATAATCGGAGGCATTCCTGTGCGTATTGTTTTTTTTGGATCTGCATCCATCGGGTTCCCCTTGCTGGATGCGTTGCTTGCCAGTCCGTTGGATGAGGTTGTTGCAGTCATCACCCAGCCGGACCGCCCGGTTGGTCGCAAGTTGAAGCTGACTCCCTGTCCGGTCAAAGATTATGCTCTTGAAAAAGGCCTTCCAGTCTATTCGCCTGAAAAAGTCGGTGATCAGGACAGTGTCAGCCGGCTCAACGCTCTGAACGCCGATTTGTTTGTGGTGGTGGCCTATGGACAATATATCCCGCAGTCGGTGTTGAGCTTGCCGCCAAAGCGGGCCATCAATCTCCATCCGTCTTTGCTGCCGAAATATCGCGGTTCGTCGCCGATCCAGTGGGCTCTGGCCAATGGAGACACGGTTACAGGCGCAACGATTCTGTATGTCAGCGAAAGAATGGATGCGGGTGATATTATTTTGCAGAGTGAAGTTTCGATTGGGCCGGAAGACAATGCGGTGACGATGGAAAAACGTTTGTCTCAGGTCGGAGCGGAGCTCCTGATGCAGGCGATCGATCAGATTCGATCAGGCACGGTTGACGCAAGGCCGCAGGATGATGCCTCTGCCACGGAGGTGCGCAAGCTGGTTAAGGAAGACGGTCGTCTTGACTGGACGCTTCCTGCTGAAGTGCTCAACAACCGCATTCGCGCTTTTGTTTCCTGGCCGGGTTGTTTCTGCGAAGCTCCATCAAGATCCGGATCACTGAGGGTTAAGGTTTTCCGCGCTCAGGTTGAGGCCGGTTCCGGTGCTCCGGGAGAGGTGCTGGATGTTTCGGGGGACGGACCGCTTATTGCAACGGGGCGGGAAGCCCTCCGGTTGCTGGATGTTCAGCCTGCCGGAAAAAAAGTTATGGATGGTTCGGCGTATCTGCGGGGGTATCCGCTGGCTCCGGGCAGTCATCTGGCTTAACAGACTTTTGTTCGATTCGCTCAATCAGTTGTGTATCTTCCGGCGAAAGGTCTACTGCTTTCTTCCAGTGTTTGATGGCCGCACAGGGATCGCCCAGCTTTAGGTAGGTGTCTCCGATATGCTCCCAGATGACAGGATCGTCATGGATCTGTTCGCTCGCTTTTTTCAGTTGCGCCAGAGCTTTCGCGTAGTCGCCCTTCATGTAATAAATCCATCCGAGTGTATCAATGAAGGCGGCGTTGTCGGGATCGATATTCAGCGCCTGCTGAACCAGTTCCAGTCCCATGTCCAGTTTCTCCCCGCGTTCAGCCCACATGTATGCAATGTAATTCTGCGCGGAGGCCACAGTGGTTGGCGTTCCCTGATCAATGGCTTTGCGAAACTGTGTTTCCGCTTCTTCAAGCTGGCCGGTTCGTTCGAGGATAATGGCGTATTGGTAGTAGAAGAACCCGTTCAGCAGGTTGGTCGGTCCGCCATTGCTGGCGAGGGTCTCGAACTGGCGGGCATTGAGCAGGGCATCGTCGTAGTTTTTCTGATCGGCCTGAAGGATGGTCAGGTAATAAAACGGTTCGGCGGTATCAGGCTGAAGCTGCTGAAGCTGTTTGAGCAGGGCAATGGCTTCCTGGGTTGAAACCGGAGGTCGATCAGAAAACAGCATCTGCATATATCCAGCCAGGACGGCGAGATCGTTTTTTGAAGCAAGATCCAGCACATTTGCCGCTTCTTCTGTTCGGCCGGTTTTTTGGGCCGCAGTGATAAGGCTGAGAGTAAAGAACGGAGCGTGAGTCCAGTCGACATCCGGTGTGTTTTGCAGTACATCACTGAAAACCGTATAGGCCTCTTCGTATCGTTCCTGCCGAACGCGCAGGTAACCTGTAATGGTTTGCAGTCGTTTGTCTTCCGGATAGGCCGCTGCCGCTGCGCTCAGAACATTTTCAGCTTCTTCAATTCGATTCAGGTCCAGATAAATCGAACCGAGCTGGATATGATAGAGAACCGGCGCATCCGAGTGGTCAGTGATATAGTTCTGCAGATAAGATGCCAGTTCGCTTCGTTTGTCCTTTGGAAGCTTTTCGCTGAGATACTGCGTCCACAGCTCCGGATCGGTGCGGGTCTGGCGAATCAGTTCGTCGCACATCGCCAGGGCCGCTTCAATTTTACCTTCCTGGATGTAAATATCGAGCAGCTGCCGGGCAATCAATACATCGCCGGGATCCAGCGCGTAGGCCTTTTCAAAGGCCTTTTTCACTTTTTCGAAGTCCTGTATGGCGAGGTAGGCATAGCCCAGCTGTTGCCATTGACGGGGATTGTCGGGTGCCAGATCCAGTGCCTGCTCCAGCAGGGTGATGCCCTTCAGAACCGCCGTCCTGATTTTCGCATCGTCCTTCAGATCGCGGGCCCGCTCGATATAAAGGGTTCCCAGCAGGTTCAGGATTTCTGAGTTCCCGTTGTCCTGTGCCGCCATACGCTCCAGAACCGTAATCGCTTCTTCGCTTTTATTTTGTGCCGCCAGAAAGCGTGCAAGTGCCAGTTGACTTTCCGGGGTCTGGGGGAAATCCTGGGCCGCTTTGCGAAAAAGGATGTCTGCTTCTTTCGGGTGATCGGTCAGCACGCATACCTGTGCGTGGAGAAGGATCGGATAAAGAGTGTTCGGCTTCTTTTTTTGAAGCTCTCTGCACAGGTCCAGGGCCTGTTCGCTTCGCTTCAGTCGCAAGGCGCTGGCGATGGCGGGGGGGTAGAGTTCTTCTTCGCCGGGGTCGATCTGGATGGCTTTCAGAAAATGATCCAGGGCGGCATCCAGGGTGCCGGATGTTTCCGAAAGAAGGGCAAAACTGAAATGCGCCAAAGCCTCAGCCTGGTCGTTGACACTCAGCTGAGGCTTCAGGTCGGGAGTTGGTGAGGTGCATCCGGCAATGCAAAGCAGGACGCCCAGTTGAAAAACTCTGCGAATCCATGCCTTGCGGGATGTATCCACGACAACCCCCTTAAAGGAATCCACTGAAACCCGGTTCATGGAATACTGAAGATAACGGCTTCGTTCAGTATTCCATAAATCCGACATTTCAATTCCACTTATTTCTTCTTGTGACGATCCGCGCGACGACGTTTGCGCCGTTTGTGATTCGACATTTTCGTTCTACGCCATTTTTTAATGGTACCCATATTCTATTCCTCTTGTCAGTCGTTACGCTACCACTTTATTCAAGCCGATTTCAATAATTCCCTCTGCACCCGCGGCTTTCAGTTCCGGAATAATTTCGCGCACAACTGATTCTTCCACCACAGTTTCAATCGCATACCAGCCGTCATCGGACAAGCCGCTGACAGTCGGCGAATGCAGCGCCGGCAACTGGGCCTTCACTGCGTCGAGGTTTCCTTCAGACACATTCATTTTCAGCAGAACCTTGTCTGCTGCGTTCAGTGCAGCCTGCAGAAGCAGGGAAATTTTTTCGAGTTTTGCGTGTTTCCAGTCATCGGTCCAGGCGTCCTGGCTGCAGAAAAACTGGGTGTAGGACTCCATCAGTGTGTCGACAATGCGCAGGTTATGAGCGCGCAGAGAGGAGCCGGTTTCGGTGATGTCGACAATTGCGTCAACAAACTCAGGCACTTTCACTTCCGTGGCGCCCCATGAAAATTCAACATCTGCTTTTACGCCGTTTTCGGCCAGCCAGCGTTCAACCAGTGCCACGCCTTCCGTGGCAATCCGTTTGCCCTCAAGGTCTTTCACCGACTGGATCGGGGAGTCTTCCGGCACGGCCAGCACCCAGCGAACCGGACGCTTGGTCTGCTTGGAGTAGACCATATCACAAAGCACGTGCACATCTGAACCGTTGGCCGCAATCCAGTCGAGACCGGAAATTCCGGCGTCGAGCATGCCGGCTTCAACGTAGCGGCTCATTTCCTGCGAACGCAGCAGGCGCAATTCAATTTCATCGTCATCGATCGACGGGAAATAAGAGCGGGAATTGCCCTTAATATGGAAGCCGGCCTTTGCGAAAAGTGCATAGGTCGACTCCTGCAGGCTGCCTTTCGGTAATCCGATGATCAATTTATTCATAATGTTGAAAGCCTTCCGTTTTTCAAATGAAAGCGTCGGACTATACGGAAAAGCCTCCGGAGCGTCCAACGCTATTTGGCATTTTTTTAGGAAAATACTGTCAAAAACACCGTTTCCAACGGTTGCAAAGCGCTCGGATCAGTCAAATTGAGTGGGAAGCTCCGGCGTGAGGTGATGCTGGAGGAGCAGTTTTATGTGCTTCGGCAGGGTTCGGTGCTCCGAAAGCGGGGGCAGGTTCTCGACATCAAAGAACGCCGCGTCGGTAATATCGTGACACAGCTCATCCGCCTCGCCGGTCCGTTCACACAGAAACAGAAGTTTGTAAATGTGGAAAGGATGGGCGTGTTCCGGATCGTTCAGGTGCAGGTCGCGATCGAGTACAGCAGCCAGTTTGACGCATTTGACCGGATAGCCGGTTTCTTCGCGCACTTCGCGGACAATCGCCTCGGACGGCGTATCATTCACGTCCGCCCAGCCGCCGGGAAGACTCCAGCGTCCATCCTGCTGCTCCCTGGAAAGCAGCACTTTTCCGTCTTCTATCACCGCACCGCGCACATCGACTTTGGGCGTGGCATAACCGGATTCGTTCTTGAAAATGGTTTCCCAGTGAGTCTGAGTGATGTCTGAGGACGACGCCATCATCTCCGCGGCAATCTGCTGCAGTTCCTCGCAGCGCTCCTGTTCGTAAGGATCATGCGTATACGTCAGCCCTGTCTGCGCCAGCGCTGCAATGCGCCGGGCCCATTGGATTGTTTGATTTCCGGACATAGTTGAGTTTGGTTGGTTTAACTGAATAAGAGGTCGTAACAATGTCTTTTGCGGCCATTATGAGACTGGCATCACCAGGGGTGCAGCCAGAATATTCTGTTTTTCTGTGGGGCCCTGGTGAATGGATGCGTGGTTTTGAATGATTTGCTCGAAGATCATGTGAAAAAGAAATGCTGAATGCCCGACATGATCATTTGTGCGGCCAGTGCGGCGAGAACCAGTCCGGTGATTTTGCTGAGGATACCGATGCCGCGTTTGCCCAGCACCCGTTCGATTTTTGAGGCCAGAAACAAAAGGGTTCCCAGTGTGACGACCGCCATCGCCAGTGACAGGATGCCGGTGATTCTATGTTCCATATCCGGCATTTCTCCTCCGAGCACCAGCAGTGCTCCGGTCGTGGCGGGGCCGACGATGACCGGAATGGCCAGCGGAACGACCGAAATGTCCTCGTCGCTGCAGTTCGGCAGGGCGGATTCTTTTGGATAAACCAAATGCACTGCGGAGAGAAACAGCAGAGCGCCGGCGCCAACCCGGAAGGCATCCAGAGTGATGCTGAATATCGTAAAGACCACGTTGCCGAAAAAGAACAGTGCCATGCAGATAATGGCTACCGCAAAGGATACCTGAATGGACAGTTTGCGCCGGGCGGTCTCGGTGTACGGCTGCGTCAGGGTGAGAAACATCGTCAGCGCAAAAAACGGCGTGAACAGGAAAAAGAAGCGCAGCCAGATGCTGAACCCGAATGCGAGACTTTCTGTATTCATAAGACAGCCTATTTTTTAGCGGTGTCGGAGTCCTGATAGTCGGCGAACTTCATCGACATAATGCGCGACACACCGCGATTGGGCATGGTGACTCCGTAGATGACGTCCGCCGCGGCGATGGTCTGTCGACTGTGGGTGATCAGAATAAACTGGGACTGATCCAGGAAGTTGAGCACCATTTTAACGAAACGGCCGATATTGGCTTCGTCGAGCGCGGCATCGAGCTCGTCGAGCACGCAGAACGGGCTTGGCTTCACCTTAAAGAGGGAGAAGAGCAGGGCCACCGCGGTCATCGTGCGTTCTCCCCCTGACAGCAGCGAGATGGTCTGCAGCTTTTTGCCGGGCGGACGCGCGATGATTTCAATGCCGGATTCGAGAACATCCTCTTCGTCGACCAGTACCAGTTTGGCGGAGCCGCCGCCAAAGAGGTTTTTAAACATTTCCCCGAAATTATCGTTCACCTTGTCGAAGGTTTCCTTGAACAGGGCGGTGGTGGTCTCGTTGATCTTTTTGATCATTTCCATCAGCTGGGCTTTGGCCTTGGTCAGGTCGTCTTCCTGCTGGTTCAGGAACGCAAACCGTTCTTCGAGTTCTGCGTGTTCCTCAATGGCGACCAGATTGACCGGTCCCATGGATTCCAGCTTGGCGCGGTATTCCGCCACCTGGGTTTCCAGTTCCTCCATATCCGGCCGTTCGTCTTCCCATTCCGGCTCCGGCTCGCGCGGCAGATCTTCAAGCGTAATCTGCCAGGTGCTGGTCAGGCGGTCGGCGGCATTCTGATGACGCATGCGCTGCTCGGCCAGTTCCACTTCAAAACTTGTTTTCTGCCCCTGCAGTTCATCGAGCTGCTGCTGCATCACGCGCAGGCTTCTTTCCCTCTCCGCAAGTGTAACGGTCTTCACTTCGCGGACCTGACGCACTTCCGCCAGTTTGGCATCGGCCGCGGCCACGGCTTCTTTCAGGCCTTCGAGTTTTGCTTCGGCTCCGGCCGACGTTTCCTTGAGCTGGGCGACGCGCTGCTGATAAGTACTGACGCCACGGGTGCGCTCTTCAATCACATCGCTGAGTTCTTTCAGTCGCGCCTGGAGCGGCTGGCGGCGGCTTTGCAGCGATTCCAGCCGCTGTTCGCGCTGCGAGAACTGCACGCGGCACTCAGACGTGGCGGAGAGGGCCTCGGCCCGTTTTTCTTCCAGAGCATTCAGCTCCTCGGTCTTTGTGGAAATCTGCTGGCGGGTTTTTGCCAGTTTTTCACGGGCTTCGGCGCCTTCGCGGGCAACCGCGGTGCGGCGGTCTTCGCCTTCACCTTTCTGTTCGATCAGTGTATTAAATTCAAAGGTGACCGTTTCGACCCGTTCGCGCGCGGTTTCGAGCTCCCGACTGATCACCTGCGCTTCTCCCTCCTGGACCGCGAGGGAGCGGCGGCGGGCATCCAGCTCGCCGCGGGCGATTTCAAGCGCGTCGCCAGCACCGCTTTGTTCCGTGCGCAGGGCACTGAGCCGTTCCTGTTTCGCGCTCAGTTCGTTGCTGAGCACTTCTATTTCTCCCTGAAGCTGTTCGCGCAGGTGATGGCGTCCCAGTGGGTTGACATCGCCTTCTTCCGGTTTCCACAGTTCGCCGGCGCCTTCTGCTGTAAGCAGTTCGCCGGTTTTTGTGACGAATACAGCGCCGGCGGGCAGGGTGATTGGAATCGTCTGCAGGCTGTCGGCAATGAAGACATTGGCAAGCAGCTGGGAGGCGAGCGGAGCGACGTTGTCGCTGAAGGAAACCTTGCTGATCAGAGGAATGCCTTCGGCCTGCACCGCCGCCGGGGCGGGGGCGTCGGCGGAAAGCAGCCGCACTGAACCGTGGCCGCTGCCGGACAGCAGCGTCAGTACGCTGCGCGCACCGCTACGGCTTTTAACCACCACCGCGTCCATCCAAGGACGCAGCACGGTTTCGAGTGCCGTTTCAAACCCTTCGCCGGCTGTAAACTGTTCGGCCAGCGGGCCGATGACGTTTTCGTCGCCGCTTTCGAGCAGATGACGTGCGCCGGGCGGAAAGCCTTCCTCCCGGTCTGCGGCAATCATTTCCAGGCGGGCGTTTTTATCGGTGAGCTGACGGTTCAGTTCAGAAACTTCATTTTCCAGGATCTGGATCTGCTCCGCCAGCGTCGTGCGCTGAGTGCGCAGATCGTTCAGGGTCTGTTCCTGGACGGCGACAGCCTGGCGAAGGCCCTCAACCTGAGCGGCCATTTCCTGACGGCGTTCTTCGTAGGAGGCCAGCGAGCGTTCCAGTCCGCTTTTTTCGGCGGCGAGCTGTTCCTTGCGGATCACGCTGGCGCGCTCTTTGGCATCGATTTCCGACAATTCGTTCTGAAGTCGGCCGATCCGGCTGTCGAGTTCCATCGATTCAGAGCGCATGCGGTTGAGTTCTTCGCGTCCGGCGTGGACCAGCGCCTCGGTTTCCCGCTGTGCGGCCGTTGTTCTTTCCAGTTCTGCGGCGGCCTCTTTTTTTTCTGTCTCGGCGCTTTCAATCAGGCGAAGCACTTCTTCAAGCGAATCCCGGTGCTGTTGGAGACGGTTTTTTGCCTCTTCAGATTCTTTGGTGTTCTGCTGGGCCAGCGATTCCAGTTCGGCGACGCGTTCAGTGTTGGTGCGGATGGTCTGCATGGCCCGTTCGAGCTCGTTTTTAACACGCATGGACTCATCCATTGTGTTGCCGATTGTCTGCTCGAGTTCGTGCAGCTCGGCCCGCAGCCCGTCCGTCTGGCCGTTGGCGGCTTCGATGCCGTTATGCGCTTCGTCCACTTTCAGGCGCAGTTCTTCCAGTTTGGCGCGGATTTCCTGAATGCGGGTTTCGAGCTCAGAGAGGCGGGTCCGGGTGACGTAGATGTCGAGAACACGCAGGCTGGCCTGAATTTCCTTGTAGCGCTGGGCTTTTCCGGCCTGGCGCTGCAGGGAGATGATCTGCCGTTTGACTTCGCGGATCACATCGGCCAGACGCAGCAGGTTGGCTTCGGTCTGCTCCAGTTTGCGCAGTGCCTCTTTTTTGTCTGCCTTGTATTTCGTGATGCCGGAGGCCTCTTCAAACACCGCGCGGCGGTCGTCGGGTCGCGAAGAGAGAATCTGGTCGATTTTTCCCTGTTCGAGCACTGAGTAGGAGTTGGTCCCGACCCCGGTATCCATGAACAGGCGCTGGATATCTTTGCGGCGGCACGCTTTTTTATTAATGAAATAGTCGCTTTCGCCGGTGCGGAACACGCGGCGGGTAATGCTTACCTCGTTCAGGCCGATCTCCAGGGTTTCATCGCAGTCTGCCAGGGTCAGCGTCACTTCCGCCATTCCCAGCGGTTTGTGGGAATCCGTTCCGTTGAAGATGCAGTCCTCCATGGTGGCGCCGCGCAGCGCACGCGCGCGCGATTCGCCGAGGACCCAGCGGATGGCATCAGAAACATTGCTTTTTCCGCAGCCGTTCGGGCCGACAATCGCCGTCATGCCCGGTTCAAACTCCAAGTGAGTCTTTTCTGCGAAACTTTTGAAGCCTACGATATCTACGGATTTCAAATACATCCGGTCTTGATACCATGCGCAGGCCGGCGGGGCAATCCTGCAAGGGCCAAAACTCGCTTTTCAATGCTTGTTTGTGCGCGGTCTGTGCCCGGGACCCTCGGCGGAAATCATTGGGCCTGTTCCCGCTCATTTCGAGTGTGTCGATCGGGACAGAATGAGGGCTGTTATCAGAAATGCCTCCGCTGAGGTATAAAAAGACCCGCCCGCGGGAGAACTGAGGGCGGGTCCGGCGGCTTAGTCATCCAGGGAAATGACCATATACCGCGCGCCGTAACGCGGGATCTGAACTAACAGGAGAAGCGAGTCGGAGCCTTGCGCGGCTTGCAGTGCCTGCCGGAATTCCTGGGCATTTGCGGTGCTCATCCGGTTGACGGAACGAATGATCATCCCGTCTCTCAGGCCGCTTCGCCATGCGGGGCCGTCCGGATCGACACTTTTTACGAGCATTCCGGTGATATTCGCCGGCAGACGCATCTGTAAAATGGCTTGTTCGGTCAGCTCTTCGACATCGAACCCCGCTTTTTCGAGAGCGGAGAAATTCGTGGTTGCCAGTTCGCCGTCTTTGGCCTGAGTGATCAGTGTTTTCTCAATGCGTTTGCCGTCGCGGAGCAGGGTGAGGGTGATTTCTGTGCCGGGGCGGAAGGAGGCGACCTTGCTGCGGAATGACGGGAGTTTTCCGACCGGTTCGCCGTTGAGTTCGAGTGCAATGTCTCCGGCCACAATGCCGGCTTCGTCTGCGGCGGAATCTTCAGTGACCTGACTGATCAGGATGCCTTTGGAGTCCTCGTCGAGTCCGAAACCTTTTGCCAGTTCCGGGGTGATGCGCTGCAGGTAAACGCCAATCAGGCTGCGCTGGACTTTTCCGTCTTTCAGCAGCGCTTCTTTGATATCCAGTGCCATGTTGATCGGAATGGCGAAGCCGATTCCCATATATCCGCCGCTCTGGCTGTAAATGGCGGTGTTGATGCCGATGACTTCGCCGTCGATGTTCAGCAGAGGTCCGCCGGAGTTGCCGGGGTTGATGGCGGCGTCGGTCTGGATGAAGTTTTCATAGTCGGTAATACCGACCTGACTGCGGCCGGTAGCGCTGATGATGCCAACGGTGACGGTTTCCTGCAGGCCGAAGGGATTTCCAACTGCAATGGCCCATTCGCCAACCTGCAGGTCGTCGGAGTCGCCGAGTTCGATGGTCGGCAGGTCTTCTTCGCCTTCAATTTTAATCAGTGCAATCTCGGTTTCCGGATCGGTCCCGATCAGTTTTGCGTCGAGTTCGCGGCCGTCCTTGAGGGTGACGACAATGCTGTCTGCATCGTTGACGACGTGGTTGTTGGTCAGGATGTAGCCGTCTTTGCTGATGATGAACCCGGATCCCTGTCCCATCTGTTTGCGTTTCTGGGTGCGCGGCTGCTGTTGCTGCCGGAACTGCGGGCCGAAGAAATATTCAAAGATGTCCCGCTGTTGCTGCGGCAGGGACTGTTCAATGGTCTGTTCCACCCGGATGGATACAACAGCCGGTGTAGCGGTTTTGGCAACCTGGGAAAAAGCCTTTCCGGTTTGCCGCAGTGTATCGATGGGGTCAGTTTCGGCAGAACACCCGCAAACCAGCAGGGCACTCAGGACTCCGGAAAGAATCAGACGTTTCATTGCAAATCTCCTGTAACGGTTGAGTTTGTTTATCCATGTGACGCCCCTTTGCGTCGTTCGTTCATTTTTAGTCGATTTTTTTTTAGTCGCAATGATTTTGAAACAAAACCGGATGTGCTTTAATCGCCCGCCTTATGGAAAAGCAGCTGTTGATTTTTGATTTAGACGGGACGCTGGCTGAAACCCGACAGGATTTGGCCTCCGGAATTAACCTGATGCGGGCCCATTATGGACTGGCGCCGCTGGATGTGGAAACCGTGACCGGCTACATCGGCGACGGCATCCGCAAGCTGGTGGAGCGTTCGCTGCAGGGGCTGGATGTGGATATTGACGAGGCGGTTGCGCTCGACAAAAAGTTTTATGCCGAGCACATGTTTGATGAAACCCGGCTTTATCCCGGGGCGGAAGAGGGGTTGAAGGCACTGTCCGCCCATGCGCTGGCTGTGCTGAGCAATAAGCCGGGCGATCCGACCCGGGCCATCCTGAAACATCTGGGTGTGGATGGGCTCTTTTTCCGAATGCTGGGCGGCGGCGATCTGCCGAATCTGAAGCCGTCGCCGGACGGAATCGAGGCGCTGCTGGCCGAGTCCGGGATTTCAAAGGAAAACACGTGGATGATCGGCGACCATCACACAGACCTGGAAGTGGCGCATAATGCCGGAGTCAAAAGCGGGTTTGTGACCTACGGCCTTGGACATGCCGGAGAGTTTTCTGCCGACCAAACCTGGAGCACGTTTGGCGAGCTGGTCGATTTTTTTAGTTAAAACGAGGTGAATTATGAAAAGTCATACAGAAGGACTGACCCTGTTGAAAAAGGGCGAGATGAATTATCCGCAGGCGCCTGACGCATCGATTCTGGAAACGTTTGAGAACTCAAATCCGCAGCGAAACTACTGGATTCAGTTTGAGACGGATGAGTTTACGTCGCTCTGCCCCATTACCGGCCAGCCCGACTTCGCGCGCATCACGATCGAGTACGTTCCCGATCAGCTGTGCGTTGAAAGCAAGTCGCTCAAGCTGTTCCTGTTTTCATTCCGCAATGAGGGATCGTTCTACGAGGACGTCACAAACCGCATTTACACCGATCTGTTTGGCCTGCTGAAACCGCGGCACCTGATCGTGACCGGCGACTTTACCGCCCGCGGCGGGATCCGTTCCAGTGTGCGGGTGGACTCTGCAGACGCTTAAGTGCAGTCCGCCTGAGCAGATTTCCAGACTCTGGAAAAAGGAGATTTATTTTTCCAGGGTTTGGAACACATTCTCGTAGACGTTTGTGTTTTCCTGCAGATCGCTGGAGCGGTCGGCGGGAATTCGGTAGGTGGCAAGAATTCGCGGCTGTTCCTGCCGGACTTTTTCCCGGTCCAGGACCATTTCCAGGCCGATGGTGTTTTCGAAGGTGATGAATTCATTGCCGGCGCCGGCTTCAATCAGGGAAATCATCTGTTTGAGGTTGCGCACTTTCTGTCCGTCGACCGACTCAATCTGCCAGTAATTTTCGTTCTGGTATCCCTGGTTGACGTCGGCGGCGAGGACGCGGAGCGCCAGCACAACCTCATCGGTTTCCCTGGGGCGCAGGTTGTTGCTCATGCGCGCAATCAGTTCTTTCGGGGCGTTATTGTACCAGTTCTTTCCCCACATCTGCAGCAGGTTCTTCGTGAGCGGAACGAAAACGACTCCGCCGTAGATGTAGTAACTCGGCAGTATGTCATACTGCTCCATCGGAATCAGCCAGTTGTCATCAAAGGTGTGCGAGAGGGGGATATCGAGCGGCAGGAGCTGATTGTTGCGCAGCACTTCGACCTTTAAATGATCGCCGATCTGGTTTTCCTGCACATAATAAAGAAACAGGGTGCGTTCTTTGGGGCGAAACTCAACCGTGCCGTCGTCGGCAACAGGGTGGCCCTTGACGCTCAGTAGAACATCGCCGGTTTGCAGGACCCCGTCTGCGGCGGATTTATGAGCAATACCTGTAATCAGCATTCCGGTCTGCCCGGGTGCCATGCCGTATCGCCGCCGCATATCGGGGTTTTCCATTTTCTGCCAGTTGATTCCAAGGTCTGGAACGCCGTCCTGCCGGTTGTTCTGAATATCCTTCAGAAAATGCTGCACGACCGGAACGGGAATGATGTAGCCGATATTATCCGCCTGCGTCATTCCCTGCATGGCGACACCGACCAGCTGGCCGTCTACAATGGCCGGGCCGCCGGAGTTGCCGGGGTTGATGGCCGCATCGATCTGCGCCGCCAGCAGGTTGAGAGAGCTATGGGAATACGTCTGATGCTCAATGCGTGAGATCACGCCTTCGGTAATGCTCAGCGTATCGCCGCCCATCGGAAAGCCGTAAACATGTACATCCTGCTGGGTTTCCGGAAGTCCGCCCAGCGGGACAGGGTCGATGCCGTCAAAAAACGCCGGATCGTCAACCGTCAGCAGCGCAAGGTCAGCCTGATGGGATACAAAAAGCACGTGTGCCTGATAGCGCCGCGACTCCCCAAACCGGCGCACCTGAACAAAGGTCTGGTCGCGCACCACATGGCCGTTGGTGAGAATCCGGTTGCCGCTGATGATGCATCCCGAACCGGTCGAGCTCTGCGGGCCGCGCATGTTCCACGGATTGTAGTAATCCGGGATGTTGTGAACGGTATAGATCTTAACAATCGCCTCGCGGACATCCTGTGCGGCGGCGGTGCCGGCGATCAGAATGCAGAACAGAACGGCAGGTATCCATCGTTTCATAACGGTTCTCAGCGGGTGGGTTCGGGGCCGCGATAGATGCAGCCGGAGGTTTCGGTTTCTTTGATAACCAGCTGATAAAGCAGGGGCAGCTGCGGTTTCAGAATGTTCCACAGCCAGACGCTCATGTTTTCGCTGGTCGGATTCTCCAGCCCCTCGATTTCGTTGAGAATCGCGTGGTCGAGCTGCTGGAGAACCGGCGTACACACCTTGGACAGGTCTCCGAAGTCCATTACAAAACCGGTTTGCGGGTCGACTTCGCCTTTCAGGTGAACTTCGATCTCGAAGCCGTGTCCGTGCATCGCGGAGCATTTGTGGGTATCCGGTACGCCGGTCAGTCGGTGCGCGGCATCAAACCGCAGTGTTTTATAAATCTGCATTTCAGGCATAGGAATTCCTTTCTGAAAGATGAACTATGAAGGCGGTGTTTTTTCAACTAAAAAGGCCAACGCCGTTTGAGTTCCTGTTTCATCTTTCATCTTTTACATTTCATATTTTCTAGGATCTTTGGTTCCGGCTTCTTTAAATCCTTTGAGGCGCAGGCGGCAGGAATCGCAGGTGCCGCAGGCTTTGCCGTCCGGCGCCGGGTCGTAGCAGCTGGTGGTTTGTCCGTAGTCGACGCCGAGCTCCAGCCCGGTTGTGATAATCTGCGCTTTCGTCAGATCGATCAGCGGCGCATGGATGGTCAGTTTCTCCTCGCCGGTCACGCCCGCCCTGGTGGCGAGGTTGGCCATTTTTTCGTAGGCGGTGATGAATTCGGGTCTGCAGTCGGGATAGCCGCTGTAGTCGAGGGCATTCACGCCGATGAAAATGTCGGTGCAGCCGAGCACTTCCGCCCATGCGAGTGCGTAAGACAGGAAAATGGTGTTGCGCGCCGGAACGTATGTGATCGGGATTTCATCCTCATCACCCGCCTCGTGCGGCACATCAATGTTGGTGTCGGTCAGCGCCGACCCGCCGAAGGCGCCGAGATCAATCTCAACGGTGCGGTGCTCCACCGTCTTCAGCATTTTGGCAACTTGGGATGCGCATTCCAGCTCGACCATATGACGCTGGCCGTACCGGAAGGAGAGGGCATAGCAGTCAAACCCTTCCGCTTTGGCCATCGCCAGCGCCGTTGCAGAGTCCAGTCCGCCACTCAGCAGGACCACTGCTTTTTTCCGGTTTTTCATCAATCCATCACTCCTGTATTCGTCATTCCGTTCTCAAAGAAGCCCCATCAATTTATGGCTTTGAGGAATAATGCGCACGGTTTTTTTCAGCGAACATGCCATTTCGGACTGCCAGTGAAGGATCTGCTGCGCCGTGGGTATCCGATCGGTTCTCGATGCCGCCGTCATCGGCTGCAGAACCACATCGGCCTCCGTCTGGGTCGCGGTAATCAGCTCGATCGCCTCGACCAGGTCTTCCTCTGCCGTGTCGGCGCTCACCACCAGTTTGATGGTTGTGCTGATGCGGCGGGCACGGATGGCTTCCATAAAATGCTGATGCTGCAGCCACGTCTCCGGCTCTCCGGTCACGCTGGGCAGTTTAATGTCCATCAGTACATGGTCGATATACTCGGCAATGCTTTCAAATTCTTCCACCAGATCGCCGCTGGTTTCCAGATGGACCGGCAGGGCAAACTCTTTTTTGGCCTGCGGCAGGAATTCTTTCAGGAACTTTGCGTGCAGCAGTGGCTCGCCGCCGGTTAGGAACAGGTCGTCATGAACGCAGACAACGCTGTACAGCAGCTTCAGAAGCTTAATCAGTCCTGCGCAGTCCAGCGGGTTGGAGAACTCTTTGAACGTTCCGCTGCCCGGAACGGTTTCAATGCGCACGGAATCGGTGCGCTGGAACGGCGTGTCGCAGTAAAGACAGTTGCGGTGGCATTCGCAGAAACGCACAAAAAGCTGGCGGCGGCCGATGTTGACGCCCTCGCCCTGCGCGGAACTGAAAATTTCGCTCACAAATGCGGATGGTTGGTTTTTCTGGGTCATTTCCTTCGATTCCTGAATGTTCAAAGCGGGAGCATACCTGAAGGCGGCGCCGGAATGGAATAATGGAATGGTGGAATAATGATAAGGATATAGAAGATTCCTGTGATTCTGGTTTCCAAGACTCCAAGATTCCAGTATTCCAATAGCCCATTCCCATGAAAGTAGACCTTTTTGATTTTGATTTGCCCCGGCAGTACATCGCGGACCATCCGGCCAGCCCGCGCGATTCCGCGCGCCTGCTCGACCTGACCGGCGACGGCTTTGCCGACCGCGTCATGCGCGACCTGCCGGACTGCCTGCAGCCCGGCGACCTGCTGATCGCCAACAACACCAAGGTTATTCCCGCGCGGCTCGACGGCCTGCGCGACGCCGTAAAAATCGAGGCCACGCTCCATATGCGCACCGGCAACGACGAATGGCTCGCCTTCGCCAAGCCCGGCAAGCGCCTCAAGGTCGGCCAGCGCGTCGACTTTGCCGACGGGTTCTGGGCCGAAGTCGCCGAAAAGCTCGACGGCGGCGACATCCGCTTCCGCTTCAACTGCGGCGGAGATGAACTTTTCCAATGTTTGGAAAAATACGGACGCATGCCGTTGCCGCCCTACATTCAGCGCAAGTTGGAATCCACCGAAAACGCCACGGACCGCAATGATTACCAAACACTCTTCGCCAAAGAAGAGGGGGCAGTCGCCGCGCCGACCGCCGGACTTCATTTTACGGAGAAAATTTTCCAGGGTTTGGAAAAAAGCGGCGTGAGTTTTGAAACCGTTACGCTGCACGTCGGCGCCGGCACTTTCCTGCCGGTCAAAGTGGACGACACCGAAGAGCACAAAATGCATTCCGAGTGGGGGACGCTTTCGCAGAAAACCGTCGAGTTAATCAACGCGACCCGCATGGCGGGAGGCCGAATCGTCGCCGTCGGTACCACGTCACTGCGTCTGCTCGAAAGCGCCGCGATTGCGCCGGGAAGCATCAAACCCTTCACCGGAGAAACCGACATCTTCATTACGCCCGGCTACCAGTTCAAGATCGTGGATCTGCTGCTGACTAATTTCCATCTGCCGCGCTCAACCCTGTTCATGCTCGTCTCCGCCTTCGCCGGCCGCGAACGCATGCTTGCCGCCTACGAACACGCCAAGGCCGAAAGCTATCGCTTCTATTCCTATGGCGATGGTTGCCTGCTCAAGCGGCGCTGACGACCAGCGTTACTCGGAGCGGGCGGAATCCGCGATAGAGTGAATGCGATGGTGTTTTTCAATGTTCGGAACTTTCTGGAACGCAGGCTGAAGCTGACGGTCAATGAGACCAAAAGCAAAGTCGCGTCTCTGGACGAATGCACATTCCTCGGGTTCCAGATCAAACATGGACGGATTCGATGGAGCCAAAAGTCCGAAAAGGAGTTCAAGCGGCGCATCAAGGAACTCACCGGCCGAAGCTGGGGTGTTTCGATGGCGTACCGACTGAAGAAACTGCGGCAGTATATGCGCGGCTGGATCGGATACTTCGGTATCAGCGAATACTACCAACCCATTCCACTGCTCGACCAATGGATACGCCGCCGCGTGCGGATGTGCTACTGGAAGATGTGGAAGCGACCTGCAAAGCGGTTCCGCGAACTGCTCAAGCTGAACGTTAATATTCGGCAGATCAAAATGGTCGGGTAGTGTCCAGAATCTTTCGCACTTTCGTTTTGGAGTTCTCCATAAATTCTGTTGTTCGGGGCGGCCTCTGGGCTTCGGGCCAACGAGAATGGGTCATATAACTCGTCGGAGTTGGGTCGAAGCCCGAGGCCGCCTATGCGGCATTCTTCTTGAGTTGTTCCAGTTCGTAGAGTCGGGTCATGTTCAGGTAGCGGCGCGTCCCCCATTTGGTGCCTGCGATGTGGCGTAGACGAGCTGCGACCAGCATCAGCGCGGACTGTCCGTCAGGAAAGCTGCCGACTACGCGGGTACGTCGCCGGATCTCGCGCATAATCCGCTCCAACGGATTGTTGGTGCGGATGCGCCGCCAATGCTCCTCGGGATAGCTCATATAGCTCAGTGTTTCGTCTACGGTTCGTTGCACGTGATCGGCCGCTTTGTTCAGCTTCATGCCTTTTAGCTTTTCTACGACTGCCTGAGCCTTTTCCAAGGCCGCTTCGCGGTCTTCCTGGGCATGAATTGCTTTGAGCATGGCAGCGACTGCTTTGACTTTCTGGCGCGGTACATTCTGGAAGATGTTGCGGTACCAGTGAACCACGCAACGTTGCCAGTCGGCGGATGGATAAACCTCGGCGACCGATTCCACCAACCCAAGGCATTTATCGCTGACGATCAAGCGAACCCCTTTGAGCCCCCGCTCCTTCAGATCGCGCAAGAATGCTTGCCATCCGGCCTTGTCTTCCTTCTCGCCTTCGGCGGCACCAAGAATCTCTCGATAGCCTTCCGCATTGACTCCAATAGCGACCAGAACCGATACGTTCTTCACTTCGCCGCCCCAGCTGCGCTTCAGGCAGATCCCGTCGAGATAGACGTACGGATACTCGCCATCAATCGGGCGTGTCCGCCACTTCTCGATGCGTTCATAAACTTTTTGGTTCAGGTTACTGACCGTTCCCGGGCTGACTCGCGTGCCCCACAGTGCCTGCGTAATATCTTCAACACGGCGAACCGACACCCCGGCCAGATACATCTCCATCAACGCTTCTTCGACGGAGCTTTCACGACGACGATAGCGTTCAATGATCTGTGTCTCAAAGGGAATGCTGCGAAGCTTGGGTACTTTGAGCTTCACACTGCCGGCTTGTGTCTCCAGTCCACGCTCGTAATGGCCCGCACGAGAATCCACCCGATCCGGGCTTCGCTCATAGCGTTTTGCTCCGCACAGGGTATCCGCTTCGGCATCCAGCAGGCCGTTGAGCGTCTCCTCAACGGAGCCTCTCACCAGCTCCTGCAGATGTCCCCGCACAGCCGAGTCGTCAATTTCGATGATCTTTTTCGTGGTATCTTCCGTCGTCTTTTGGTCTCTATCCATTTGGTTCTCCTTGTGTTTGCTGACACACGGCTGGTTTTACCAGCCGGGAGAACCCCAATTCAAATGTGCGAAAGATTTAATACGCTATCAATGGTCGTTAGCAGCCGCAAGGCGTATTGGAAGCTGGCACGCACGCTGGCAACCAATATGGGTATGGGAAACGACTGGCTTGCCGAGCAAGGGTTAATCAGTCTCCCGAAGCGCAGCGAAGATAATTTCCGAAGGAAATAGTGACCGAAGGGAGCGGTTCACGAACAATGGTCTCGGATACATTATCCGGCTCAATAGAGTCGGCCGATGCCTTTCGAACCGCCGGATGCGGACCCGCATGTCCGGTGGTGTGGGGAGGGGGAGCTAGACACTCCCCTTTACCCGATTTCTGAAATTATTTAATTAGCTTGGTTGTGAAGATCGCAAGGGCAATGTCAAACAGGGCTGTCAGAATTATTTTTGACCAGAGACGAATGAGCTTCTTTTTGTTTTCTCCTGCTTTTTCCTCCTGCTGGTTTTTGTCCCCATTGGTGAAATTAAAGTAATGGCCTTCGCCGTATCCTGATAAGCTTTTAAACACGGAAGATGACACTTTTTCACCGATTTTCCCTGCAATTGAGATCACAAAAATTGAGATCAAGAGCCAAAGAAACAGCCATTTGCTTGCAGAGACTGTAAGGGGGTCTGTGCAGTTTCCAATTTCGCAACGATAAAACATTAGAGCGCAAGCTAGAGCTCCAGTGAGTAATGGGATTGAGTAATGGATTGATTGCGAAAAAATGCGACGTTGTTTTGAGACCACTTGCATGAATCGCCCAATATGTTTGACCTTCCTTTTTCCTTTGTACCAATCGTTAACAAGGTTGACTAGTTCTTGGCCTAGAGACTGATTGATGAAATCAACTCTGCAGTAAACAGGACTCATCTCATTTTCTAAATTTTCCCAATTGTTTAGTGTCTGGCCTCCTCCGAATAGCGCATTGAGGACGTGAGCAGGTTTAATTTCATTGGCAATGCGTAATGTCATTGTGTGCCGTTGCGGGACTTCAAAGTTAGGCATATCAACCATGAAATCCCACTTAACAAATATTGTCTCTGTGACCTCTGGTCGTTTCCAGTTGTGTGTTTGAAATTCTGCCCAAGTTGAGAACTCTTTAACCGTGTTGTTTCTATAGTTGATTGTTATGGAAGTAATACACCCTTCAACATGATGAGTTCTTAGTTTGTCCTGAACGGCATTGTTTAAATCCTCAATATCTGATGGGCCAACTATAATCGGGTTTGAGAAAAATTTTACTGTGCTGTCGGGTTTGCCAGATAACAGATAAAACCAGGACTTAAATTCATCCTTAGGAATTGAGGCAACCAAGTCCTCGCGTTTGGCAATGGACATGCCGTCACTTTTTTGGATTTCGTTTTCTTTCATGTTTTATCCTTATTACTTCAGAACGTCAAAAGTGAGCTTCGGAAAAGGCCGTGCCGACTTCCGCTCCGTGCGAACATGTGATTTTAAAAATCATCACCGGGGTTTTCCGTAAGTTCAACTTTCTGGTTAGACTTTTTATTTTGTTTTAGCCTCAACTTCATCCGGCAAAGGGAAACCTGAAACAATATCCACCCTGTTATCAATGCTACCAGCAGGAAAACTCCAGTAGGAATACTGTTTCGCAAGTCCGTGAAAATATAAACCTCAAGAGCAATGATGGGGACTATCACGTAAAGACCTTTCTTATACCACTCAGCCTTATAGAAAATTAGCCTAGCATCGCATTCTGGACATTTGATCGGTGTGAACCACGAATGGCGCATTATTTTCCAGTATGAAATACCTGCGTCACACAAAGGACATTTTGATTTACTAATTTTTTTCATCTTAATGTCTAACAGTGGATTAGGTCGCATTGTTTGCGACCTATTTTTTCTTTAAACAAGTATTGTTTGTGTGATAGGTAGCTTACGTGTCTGACTTTTTTATTAAAAGAAAAATGACGAGGAAAGAATCCGTATTTTGGGGTCGTTATGCTGATTTAGTGAATAAACACGGCCTTTCGGGATATGCGGCGGAATGGACGGTGCATCGTGCTCAGCAGTTTGTATATGGTCTTGAAGGGCGCAAATTGCGTAACGTAGATGCGACCTATCTCGATCAGTACCTGAATGTGTTAGGTCGCAATGACTCTCTGCAGGACTGGCAGATGATTCAGGCGATCAACGCATTAAAAATTCTACTGGTTGATGTAGTTAGTCTGGATTGGGCGGTGACGTACGACTGGGATGCGAGGCTGAGCGCCTGCCGCGATCTGGAGCCGACACATCCGACTCTGGCCAGAGAAGCACCACTGATGCGTGATGTTCATAGGCAGGAAGCGTGTGCATTGACTCCGGCGGCCGAGGCGCAGCTCGAACGAATCAAAGAGGTGGTTCGGACGCGTGCGATGTCGATTCGCACAGAGCAGACGTATGTGGAATGGGCGCGACGTTTTGTGGACTATTGCGGAGGGACTTTTCCTGAGGGACCGGCGAAAGTGCGGGATTTTCTGGAGTATCTGGCTCTTGTGCGCAAGGTCGCTCCGTCAACACAGTCCCAGGCGCTGAATGCACTGGTTTTCCTTTACGGTCAAGTGCTGAAGGTGGAGCTGGGTGATTTGGGGGAATATCGGCGTCCGGCCCGGAAACGGCGGCTGCCGGTGGTATTGTCGCCGGGTGAGGTGCAGTTGTTGCTGGCGGCTATGAGTGGGCGCAATAAATTAATGGCGTCTCTCCTTTACGGAGCCGGAATGCGTCTGATGGAATGTATTCGGTTGCGGGTACAGAATATTGATTTCGACAACGGATATATTCTTGTGGTTGACGGGAAGGGAGGAAAAGACCGGCGGGTTCCGTTGCCGGTAAAGCTGGTTCCTGAGTTGAAGGCGCATTTGACCGCGATGAAAGCGCAGCATGACGCGGACTTGACGGCAGGATTTGGAGAGGTCTTTCTTCCGGAAAGTTTGGCGCGGAAGTATCCAAATGCTTCAAAAGAGTGGATTTGGCAGTATGTTTTCCCGGCAGCCCGGCTCAGTACGGATCCGCGGAGCGGTCGGCGCAGGCGGCATCATGTCAGTGAGAAGAATTTACAGAAAGTGGTTAAGTCCAGTGCGGTTAAGGCGGGGATTCCCAAGCGGGTGACCTGTCACACGCTGCGTCACAGTTTTGCGACCCATTTGCTGGCTCGCGGCTCTGATATCCGTACGGTTCAGGAACTCCTGGGTCATGCGGATGTGTCGACTACAATGATTTACACCCATGTGCTGAATCGGTCCGGAGTTTCCGGGCAAAGCCCGCTCGATACGCTGTAGAAAAGTTTTGCTGGTCTGATTCTGCCGCTGGGGGGGGGCGGGAATCCGCGTCTGCGGGTTTGGGCAGGTTGCTGTGGATGCGGTCGTTGACCGCATTCGTGAGAACGTCTGAGCAAGTTGAAAAACCTCCGGGTTTTCAATTTCGGTTAATCAGTTAAAAGGGATTGGTTGTCAGTGAAACGTTTGGCACGGCAATCGGTTGCATAAATTACAGTTGATCGTTAATAAATCACCGTCTCGCAAACCCAAAGGGGTTTGCGGGAGGCTCGTTTGTTGATCGGTTTCTCTAGAAATCCCAGCCGGCACCGATGGTGAGGCTGTTCTGATACATGCTGATTGTGGTTCCTGCGGCCATCGGGCCCAATGGCCCTGCGTCATTTCCGTTGGCGGTCTGTTCGGTTTTAAGAGCATGCACATAGGCGAGATCGATATGGAAATTATCGAACCGGTAGGAAAGTCCGGTCGCCAGATGGGTTTCCATGATGGCGGGGAACAGCGAGTTGCCGAAGGCCGCGTCGGAATCGATGGGGGAGTTGCCGTGCGAAATCCCGCCGCGCAGGGTGAGACGGTCGTTGAGGTCCCAGGTGAGTCCGGCTTTGACAATGTTCTGATCTTCCCAGCCAAACTGGTCGCCCAGCGTGTCGAGTTTGTTCCAGCCGATCCAGCGGTAGTCCAGAGCCACTTCAACATTGGACAGAATGTCATAGGCCAGTCCCACGGTCAGCTGTTGCGGCAGATTCAGGGAATCGTCGAGCAGCTGGTTGTAGGTGTCGAACTCGGTCATGAACTGCTCGGTGATGTAGCTTCCGCCGATCGAGAGTTTGTCGGTAACTTTCTGGTTCACTCCGAAAATGAATCCGGCTCCGACGGCCGTATCCCATTTGTTGTTCTGGGGAACGCCGGCGGCATTAAACATGTCTGTGCGGAAGCGGGACAGCACAAAGATCGGTCCGGCACCGACGCTGAGGCCGCTATCGAATTTTTGGGCGTAGGTGACGGTGAGTTTTGCAATCGACAGTTGAGTCTGCCGGTCAAACGACGTCTGAGCCCCCGGCGTACCTATTCGTCCGTAATCGTAGTCCACGCCCATGCCGCTGGTTCCGTAGATCCCGATTCCGAGGTAGCCGTTGTCGCCGTGGCAGCATCCGAAACTGGTGCTGATTGAAGGGATGAAAAATGCTGAATCGTCGGTTTGCTTACCCGCTCCCCCGCTTAAGGTTGAGTTGATTGTTCGGTTTGGCGCAAATAACTGGATCGAGGCATCGGCGCCGCGTTCCAGATCGGTGAGGCCGGCCGGGTTGAGCAGCAGCCAGGTGGAATCTTTGGCGGAGGCAACCCCGGCGCCGGCTGTTCCCTGCTGGATCGGACCGATCCCGATTAAATTGATTCCCTCGGTTCCGAAGGCGGCGGCGCCGCTCAGCAGGAATGAGAGTATGATGGCCAGATTTTTATTCATGATTTCTCCTTACATTGATTGGGGGTTTAAAAAGTGTGAAAGGAGAAAACCAGAAGTCCCGCAGAGTGGCAACACTAAAAAGTTATAAAAATGATCATGTATTGCATGTATAGGCTTGATTCGCGCGAAAGCGGTTTTATTTGACATTTTCATAATATTATAATTACCTAATGTTTTATTCGGAGACGCACTATGCAGGAAAAAGAACGGGAATTGGCGGCAGAGGTATTGAAAGCGATGGCACACCCCATTCGTCTGGGGGTGATTGAACAGCTGGCAGACGGGGAGAGAACCTGTACCGAGCTTTATCAGGAACTGGGATGCAGTCAGTCGATGCTTTCTCAGCAGCTGCGAACGCTCTGCCAGTATGGACTCGTGTCGATTCGGAAAGAGGGGGCCACAAAGTACTGTGCCCTTCAGAATTCCGATTTCCTGAAGCTGTTTGACTGTATGCATCGGCATTTAAGGACGTTTCTGCATTTTGAAAATGAGGAGTAATCAATGGATCAAAAGAAAATTGTGATTGTTGGCGGAGTGGCCGGCGGTGCAAGCGCCGCAGCGCGGGCGCGGCGCCTGAGCGAAGAGGCTGAAATTATTCTGTTGGAGCGCGGTCCGTATATTTCCTTCGCAAACTGCGGACTGCCGTATCATATCGGCGGCGAGATCGCGGAACGCGATCGGCTGCTGGTGACTACGCCGGAACTTCTGCGCACCCAGTTTCGGATCGATGTGCGCACCCGCAATGAAGTGATGTCGATTGATCCGGATCAGAAGGAGGTGGAGATCAAAAACCTCGAGACCGGAGAAGTCTACAAAGAATCCTATGACTCCCTTGTTCTCAGCCCCGGCGCCGATCCGGTGCGTCCGCCCATTCCCGGGATTGAGAGCAACCGCGTTCTTTCGCTCCGCAACATGGAGGATATGGACCGCATTATTTCCGAATTGAAAGGCCGCGAGCACGCCTCCGTCATCGGCGGCGGTTACATCGGCCTCGAAATGGCTGAAGCGCTGCGCCGCCGCGGTATCGCAACCACGCTCGTGGAGCTGGCGCCTCAGGTGATGGGGCCGGCCGATCCGGAAATGGTTTCCATTCTGCATCAGGAGCTGGAAATCAACGGCGTCGATTTGCGCCTCGGCACATCCGTCAGCGGTTTTGAGGAAACCGAAAAAGGATTGAAACTGACTCTGAGTTCCGGCGAAGCGCTGGAAACGGGTCTGGCGATCCTTGCCATCGGCGTAAAGCCGGAAACCACGCTGGCAACGGGAGCAAACATTGTGCTCGGTCCGCGCGGCGGCATTAAAGTGAACGATCGAATGCAGACGTCTGTGCCGGATATCTACGCCGTTGGCGATGCCGTGGAGGTGATCGATTTTGTTACCCGTGAACCTGCGCTCATTCCGCTGGCCGGACCGGCCAACCGGCAGGGGCGTATCGCCGCCGACAATATTTTCGGACGATCCTCACGCTATAAGGACACGCAGGGAACGGCTATCTGCAAAGTATTCAACCTTGCGATCGGCATGACCGGGCTCAGCGAGAAGGCGGCGAAGCACGCGGGTGTGGCCTATGAAAAAATCTATGTTCATCCGGCCAGTCACGCATCGTACTATCCCGGCTCCGCCGCACTCAGCATGAAGATGCTGTTTGATCCGGAAACGGGCAAAGTGCTCGGCGCACAGGTGGTCGGTGCCGACGGCGTCGACAAGCGCATTGATGTTTTCGCGGTGGCCATTCGCGCCGGTCTCACGGTTTATGACCTCGAAGAGCTTGAGCTGTCCTATGCTCCGCCGTTCGGCTCTGCCAAGGACCCCGTCAATTTCGCCGGGTTTGTTGCCGCCAACATCCTGCGTGGTGATGCAAAAATCTGTCAGGTTGAAGATGTTATCAATCCGGCGGCCGGTCAGAAGGTGCTGGATATCCGTACTCCGGATGAGGTTTCCACCGGAACCATTCCGGGGGCAAAAAACATTCCGCTCGATGATCTGCGCGATCGTCTCGATGATCTGGATAAGGAAAAGGAATATCTCATTTTCTGCCGGGTTGGGCTGCGCGGCTACCTCGCATGCCGAATCCTGTCCCAGAACGGCTTCAACTGCCGGAACCTGACCGGCGGCTATATTACCTATCAGCGCACGGTCGGGATGGCTGCCGACGAAATGCCGGAGGACCACAAACCGGAGAGCGATTCCGACTACCAAGATGTTAAAAAGGAGACCCCGATGAATTTGGTGAAAACGATTAACGCCTGCGGTCAGCAGTGTCCCGGCCCGATCCTTCAGCTTAAAAACGCCATTGATGAGGTGAATGAAGGCGAGGCGGTTTGCATCAGCGCCACCGATCCCGGTTTTGTTGCCGATGCGCCGGCATGGTGCCACAGCACCGGCCACGAACTCGCCTCCATGGATCCCGGGGAAGGCGGGTCCTACCGTGCAACGGTCATCAAGCGCGCAGGGTCCCGCGGCGGCGTTTCAATGTCTGGAAAACGCGCCATGACCAACGTTGTCTTCTCGAACGATTTCGATAAAGCAGTGGCTGCGTTCATCATTGCTAACGGCGCCGCCGCCGCGGGCTATGATGTGACGCTGTTCTTCACCTTCTGGGGCATTAATATGCTGCGGAAATCCGGTCCGGTCGTGGCGAAGAAAAACCTGATCGAAAAAATGTTCGGAATCATGATGCCTAAGGGCGCCGACAAGCTGGCGCTGTCTCAAATGAACATGGGCGGCATGGGGCTGGCGATGATCAAAGGCATCATGAAAAAGAAAAACGTCATGACGCTTCCGGAATTGATCGGTCAGGCCAGAATGAGCGGTGTCAAGCTGGTGGTCTGTACCATGAGCATGGATCTGATGGGTATCAAAAAAGAGGAACTCATCGACGGAATTGAAGAGGGCGGTGTGGCGATGTATGTGGATCATCTCACGCAGAGCAACGCCAACCTGTTCATTTAGGTTGGTTTTCCAATGCCTGGAAACTTGCAGAGCGGCCGAAGGCAGGATAGCTTTTCGACCGCTTGAATGATTCCCTTCCAGAACTGCTGGCTCCGGCCGGAACGCCGGATGCCGCATGGGCGGCGCTGGCGTACGGCGCGGATGCTGTTTATGTCGGCCTGCCGCGCTTTTCCGCGCGCGCCGAGGCCGGCAACGTTACGCCCGAGCTGCTCGACGAGCTGATCGGCTACGCGCACCACCTCGGCCGCCGGGTTTACATCACCTTCAACACGCTCGTTCAGCAGCACGAGCTGAACGAGGCGCTCGAGATGCTGGGGCAGATTCGCGACCTCAATGCCGACGGAGTGATTGTTCAGGATATGGGCATGGTCCACCTGATCCGTCGGCATTTTCCGCAGATCCGCCTGCACGCCAGTACGCAGATGGCCGTGCATAATCTGGCCGGCGCACAGCAGCTCGCGTCGCTTGGTTTCAAACGGGTCGTGCTGGCGCGTGAGCTGGGCCTGAAGGCCATCGAGCACATCAGCCGTCATTGCGGCATAGAAACTGAAACCTTTATTCATGGCGCGCTTTGCTATTCCTACAGCGGGCTCTGCCTCTTTTCCTCGCACCTGCTCGGGCGCAGCGGAAACCGCGGACGCTGCGCCTACTGCTGCCGCCAGGCATTTGAAAGCGGCGGAGAAAAATCGCTGCCGTTTTCAATGAAGGATTTTGCGGCGGCAGATCATTTGGACGACCTGCTTCGGACAGGCGTTGCGTCGCTCAAAATTGAAGGCCGCATGAAAAGCCCGCTCTATGTCGCGGCGGTTTCCGATTTTTACCGTAAGGCGCTGGACGGCAATCTGACCGATCCCGAGCTGCTGCTGTCCGACATCCAGACCATCTTCGGCCGGCCGTCTACGGATCTTTATCTCGACAACGAGCAGAATACACCGGTGGATCCGGTCAACGACGGACATCGCGGCGCACAGATCGGAGCCGTCAGAAAAGTTTTGGGCCCGTGGCTGATTCTGCACAGCAACCGCGCACTGCAAAAGCATGACGGACTGAAAGTTGAAATGCCGGGGCAAACCAGTGCCTATGGATTTGCTGCCGATCAAATGCGGCTGGCTTCCGATCCCGATGGAAAACGCCGTTTTGAGCTGCCCGCGAATGCAGAGATTGCGCTGAAGCTGCCGCCGGATCATCCAGGCCTTGGAAAAGGCGCTGCAGTTTATTGCTCCTATTCGCAGGCCGTGCGTCAGCGTTACGAATTCACGGCTCCCCGGCCCGGGCAGTTCCGCCAGCGCCGTCCGCTGAAGGTTGATATTTTCCAAACCTTGGAAAAACTGCGGATTACGGCCTCCGCCGACGGTATGCAGCGTGAGCTCATTCTGGACGGACCGTTTGAGCCGGCAAAAAATCCGGAAAAATCCACGACGGCATTTCAAAAAGCCTTTGGGAAACTGGGCGACACCGACTGGCGGCTCGATCAGCTGACGCTCAACGGTCCGGTGGTATTCGTTCCGGTCTCCGCTCTCAACGATGCCCGCCGTCGCCTGATTGCTGATTTTTCGTCGGAAGTTTCCTCCGCCAGAAAACGTCCACACCTTGGACGTTTCCCGGCACAACCAATTTCAGAGACCGTTTTCTGGTCTGTCAAATTGCGGGTTTTTCATCCTCTGGAAGCCATCGATGAGTTTGTTCTGGAGGTCGATCCGGCGCGCCCGGAAGATCTTGAAAAAGCGCAGGAGTTCTATGGAGACCGTTTGCGGCTGGCGTTGCCGGTGGTCATTCGCGATGAAGATGTCGAAGCATACCGTGTGCTGACGGATACTGTTTCTGGTCATCAGAAATGGGAGGCAGCGAATGTCGGGGCGTTGAACCTGTTGTGTGGCAAAAAAGATGTTTCGGCGGACTGGTCGTTGTATACGCTCAATTCGCAGGCGGCGCTGGAGTGGAATGGGCAGGGCGTTGAGCATTTTGTTCTGTCGCCGGAAGATGATGCAGAAAATCTGTTTTCCCTGATTGAAGAGTTGGGCGATGCTGCGATCGTTCCGGTGTTTCAGCATACACCGCTGATGATTTCCGCCACGCGCCCGGAAGCCTCCGGTTCGGCGCTGGCCGACCGCTCGCACCGCACGTTTCGTGTCGAGCAAACCGGTCACGAGTTTGTGCTGCTGAATGAAGAACCGTTTTCGCTGACCGATCATTTGACCGAGTTGAAAGAGCGCGGCGCCCGGCATTTCCGGATTGATCTGTGTTACGGAGAATATTCCGCCGATCTGGTGCAGAAGATTATTTCCGGCGGTTCTGTGCCCGGTTCCTCTGCCAATTTTTTACGCGGGCTTTTGTAATGCTGTGCGCCTCTGCGAGAGAATGATTATTCAGTGTACGTGAAAATCTTTGGGCAGGTCTTCTTTGCGGATGAAGAGCAGGGGGAAGACGATGTCGCTGAGGCAGCAGGGGATCCAGACTGCGACAAACAGAAAGAGTCCGACTGCGAGTCCCTGAAGGATACTGAACGGTTCGGCCTGTGCGCGCAGGATGTGGAACAGCGAGGCGGCCATGCTGAGCAGGACGTGACCGGTGTGCGGAAAATGGGTTTTCGGATACCAGTAGGCAAAGCTGATTCCAAACAGTGCCGCAAAGTTGATAACAACCGGCATTTCAATGACGCCGAGGTGGGCATGGGCGTGTTCCATGCCGAGCAGCTTTTCGCCCCAGAACGGAATGAGGCAGTCGCTGAGTGTGGCGATGCCGATAGAACCGAAGTAGCCGACCAGGATGACGGTCAGGGTTCCGGTCTTGCTGTGGCCGGTTTTGGAACGGTAGTTGCGGTAGAGCGCAGCGGTCACCATTGCGCTGAGTACAACGTGCATGGGGTGCGAGAACTCGAACAGGCCTTCTGCCCGTTCGGTGGATAGAAAGTTTGGGGCAAAGTTTCGGATCAGCATCATGGCCGCGACGCTTGCCAGTGCTCCGAGCAGGGTAAAGGGGCCGTGGTGACGAAGCTCTTTAAGCACAATGGATTTCATGAATGATCTTGTAACAGCTTCAATGCTGAGGGGGCAAGTTCGGTTTGCTTCGTTCGCGGATGGCCCTTGACTTTCGCAGTCGATGCGTCTACAACCCCCGCTCACTTGATCCGCGTTTCGCGCGGCACCTTCTTTCCCTGCACCGTCCGCATGGCTTAGAGTTTTTACAGTTTGGACGGGAAAGAAGAACCCATGAAACAGAATAACGCATTCGCGGCTCTGATGGAGCCGCTGCAACGCGCTGTGGCCGAAGAGGGCTACACAACACCAACTCCCATTCAGCAGCAGGCGATTCCCCATCTGCTGGAAGGCAAAGACCTGCTCGGCTGTGCACAGACCGGAACCGGCAAGACCGCCGCGTTTACACTGCCGCTGCTGCAGGAGATGAGCCAGACTAATATTACGCCGCCCAAAGGACGCCCGCGTGCACTGATCCTGTCGCCGACGCGCGAGCTGGCCGCCCAGATCGGCGACAGCATTACCACCTACGGCCGCCATGTGCGTGTGTCGCACACCGTCATTTTCGGCGGCGTCGGTCAGAATCCGCAGGTGAAGGCACTGCAGCGCGGCGTCGACGTGGTCGTTGCCACGCCGGGCCGTTTGATTGATCTGATGGATCAGGGATATATCCATCTGGATCGCATTGAGCTGTTTATTCTCGATGAAGCCGACCGCATGCTCGACATGGGATTTATCCCGGCTGTTCGCAAGGTGATTGCGAAGCTTCCCAAAAAGCGCCATTCGCTCTTTTTCTCAGCCACGATGCCGGCGGCGGTTGAAAAGCTGGCGATGGATATGCTGCGCAATCCGGTAAAAATCACGATTGATCCCGGACAGCCGACCGTCGAACGGATTACTCAGAAAATGATGTTTGTCGATAAAGGCCATAAAGACGCACTGCTGATCGATCTGATCGATGAGCACGATATGGACAAGGTGATTATCTTTTCCCGCACCAAGCACGGCGCGAATAAGGTGGTCAAAAAACTCGAGGCGGCCGGCATCAGCTCTGCGGCTATTCACGGCAATAAATCACAGACCGCCCGTACGAATGCGCTGGCCGGCTTTAAATCGGGAAAGTTGCGTGCGCTGGTTGCCACCGATATCGCCGCGCGCGGCATCGACGTCGATGGAATTACGCATGTGGTGAACTACGACCTGCCCGAAGAACCGGAAACCTACGTTCATCGGATCGGCCGCACCGCGCGCGCCGGAACGGACGGCGATGCAGTCTCATTCTGTTCCGCCCGCGAGCGCGACTGGCTGCGGCAGATTGAAAAAATGATTTGCAAAGAAGTGCCGGTGGATTTGACGCATAAATATCATTCTGAAACGGCACGTCGCGCGACCGGCTCCGATGCTCGGCCCGAGCCGAAGGGGCGTCAGGGTCGCCGTCGATCCGGCGGTCGTCCTTCCGGCGGCGGAAACCGCCGCCCGTCGCGCCGCCGCTAGGTCGCGTTTTCCAATGTTTGGAAAAAGATGGTTGTCCGGCGGTCAATTTTTCCAGGCATTGGAAGAGCGGGAGGTCCCTTCATCTGTGCTGGTCGGAGGTGCTGGCCGGGCTTTTCAGTTTTTCTTTGGCCCGGTATGCGTATTCGGAGTCCGGGAACTGTTCGGTGAGGTAGAGGAAGATGCCCTGTGCTTCATCTTTTCTGCCCAGTTTTTCCAGGGCGATGGCTTTCAGATATGCGAGTTCTGATTTCAGTTCCGGTGTCGGGGTCTTGTATGACTCTGACATTGCAACGAGGCTGATGACGTCTTCGTAGTCACGCTTTTCGTAATTTTTATACGCCCGGACGAGAGCCCCTTTTTGGGCCATGGAAGCGCACCCGCACAGTAATAAAGCGATGATTGCTGCTGATATGTATTTCATCATGATGACTGTCTCCTGTTAGTGCCGCGTGTTGCGGGGATATTGTAGTCGCAGGAGCGGGGATTGTCATCAGGTAAATAAAAAACCCCGGCGCATGAGCACCGGGGTTTTGCAACTCCACGTGGAGGACGTTTTACGCAACAGCCGCTTTGGCGGTTTCAACCAGTTTGGTGAAACCCGCCTCGTCAAAGATTGCGATCTCTGAGAGCATTTTGCGGTTGATGGTGACGTTCGCTTTGGCCAGTCCGTCGATGAAACGGCTGTAGCTGATGCCGTTGGTGCGGCAGGCGGCGTTGATGCGAACGGTCCACAGGCGGCGGAAGTTGCGCTTTTTCTGTTTGCGATGGACGTAAGCCATCGCCTGAGCGCGGTCAACTGCCTCGGTTGCCTGACGGAAAAGTTTGCTGCGTGAGCCGCGGAATCCTCGGGCGAGTTTCAGGCGGCTTTTGTGACGGCGACGACTCGCCGGGGAATTAGTTGCTCTTGGCATGGTCGTTACTCCTTAAATAAGCGCTTACGCGTAAGGGATGGTTTTAGCAATACGTTTCTGGTCAGCCTTGTCCACAATGGACTGACTGCCGAGACGACGTTTCTGTTTGCGGTTTTTATTGGTCAGAATGTGGCTGCCACCCATGTGGGAATACTTCAGTTTTCCGGTGGCCGTTTTCTTAAAACGTTTGGCCGCAGTCTTTTTGGTTTTCATTTTCGGCATAATGCACTCCTCGAAATGGTCTTAAAAGCGGAGAAATATAGGGCTGTGCCCCTGACGAGTCCAGTCTTTTCACGGCTTTTTTAAGCTAAATGCCGAGACCGCCCAGAAGGTGGGTTGTATCTTTGGTCCGGACACTGGCTCCTTCGCCTGTTTTGGTTACAAAACTGTGGGGCGGAACACTGTCCATTAGAAAGACGTTGCCGCCGATGACCGAATCGTGCCCGAGGACCGTTTTCCCGCCCAGAACGGTGGTGTTGGAGTAGATGATGACGTTGTCTTCCACGGTTGGGTGGCGCTGGATATGTTTGATCGGATTGCCGTGTTCGTCGAGCGGGAAGCTTTTGGCCCCCAGCGTGACGCCCTGGTAGATTTTGACGTCTTTGCCGATGTTTGCGGTTTCTCCGATCACCACGCCGGTGCCGTGGTCGATGAAAAAGCCGCGGTCAATGGTCGCGCCGGGATGGATGTCGATTCCGGCCTTGGCGTGCGTCCATTCGTTCATCACGCGCGGAATGATCGGCACGTCGAGAGAGTACAGCTCGTGCGCGATGCGGTGCGATGCAATGGCAAGGACGCCGGGATAGGCCACTTTGACTTCGGCATAGCTGAGTGCGGCCGGGTCGCCGTTATAGGCGGCTTTTACGTCGTCAATCAGCATTTCCCGAATGAACGGCAGTTTCCTGAGGAAAGCGTTCAGGATGCGTACTGTTTCCGCAGGTACATCGTCAAGGACCGGCGGGTTCGTATTGCACATGGCGGCAGATTGCCAGCGAAAGGGAACTGCGCGTTCGATTTCCGGGCCGAGGAGGGCGCTTACTTCATCGAGCTGTTGTTCAAAATGTTTTTCCAGATTGCTTTCCGATGCCGGAGCCAGTCCGGGGAACATGATGCGGATCAGAATTTTCAGCGCTTTTACCACCTGGTCGGCGGCCGGATAATTCCAAAGTACATTTTCAGGGCGGTCGGTATGTTCGGTCGAGTACAGGCTGGACAGTTTTTCTGCAATTTTCTGGGTGGGTGTTTTCTGCATAACATGAGCAGTTAAATCGGGATTGATTCATGATTCAAGCTCCCTTTAAGCTTTCTTTCAATCTCCCGTTGACCGGAAGCGGGGTGCGTGCTAGCTTCTTGCGCTTTGAAAATGTCGGGGCGTAGCTCAGTCTGGTAGAGCGCTACGCTGGGGGTGTAGAAGTCGCAGGTTCGAATCCTGTCGCCCCGACCAATCATTTTTGGCTCTTCCCCAAAGACGGGGGTAAGGGCGAATTTTTATTAACCACACATCACAATTACTCTCAATCTGTAATTGCTGAAATTCCTAAAGCCGTAGGCTCTCCTTTGAATCAGCTCCATCTTGGTATGGAAGCCTTCTGTAATGCCGTTGTTGCGGGTGAACCTCCACATCCGGGCGATCTCATCGCGCCAGGAACTCAATGTGGCCCCCAGCGTGCGCAACGGCTCGAATGGACTGTTGCGCAGCTGATCGATCCAGTACAGCAGGCGTGAGATTAGCGGCCGGCAGTCCTTTTGTGTTCGATGCTTCTGGTTAAGCAGTTCGCATAGCTCCTCTTTGGCCTTGTACACCATACCAATCGCTGGGTTCTGCTCAAAATATCGCTCCAGACGGGCCTGTTGGTCTGGATGAAGATTGCCGCTTTTTCGGCGCATCAGCGATAGCAGCCCACGGTTTTTACGCCCTACAGGGTCAAGTAGCTTCCATGTGTCGAGGAAATGGCGGATGACGGTTCGCACCACATGGAACCGATCGCTGACGATCAATGCATTCGGGAAATACTTCCGAGCCAAGCTGCGATAGCTTGATGAAAGGTCGATACAGACCACCTGAACGCGCTCTCGGCCTTTCATTCGCATCAGAGCGCTATGCAGGGAGTGCTCTGATCGTCCCTTGGCTACCTCGAATATCCGATGCTTCTGCAGGTCACAGAAGGTCGTTGCGTATCCCTGCTTCTTGGTGAAGAAGTGTTCATCAATACCCAGAACCGTCGGGCACAACCGGCTGGAAAACATCTTCTCTTTAAGCTCCAGATGGTCATGAAACCACCGCTCGACAGTAGCGGATCCGATCCGCCGGGTGCGGTGCAGCTGTTGCTGGCTGATGCCGTCACGGTGATCCATAAAGATCTCCTGACGGAACATCTCGGTACTGCGCCGGTACGGCAGCAGGCCGGGCACTCGGGCCCTAAAATAGCGTCTGCAGTCTTCGCAGCGATATTTACGCAGCGTCAAGTACAGCCAGGTGTTTTTCGTTCCAATGCTTTCATGACGCAGCTTCCGTACAAATCGATCCTTAGTGCGCAGCTGCTCTGAACTGCATTGCGGACAGGCCACCGGGCCAACGTACTCGGCATGAATCATCACGCCACCGTGGCGGACTACGGAATGAACCTTGATGCCGGGGCCGACCAGGTCTATCTTCTCTTGGGGCATAGCGATCTCCTTTTTATTCCAACTGCTACCTTAGCAGTCAGGGATCGCCCTTGCCCCCGCCTTTGAGGAAGAGCCTCATTTTTACGGCGAACTCACACAGGGTTCGCCGTTTTCATTTTTACGCGCAAATACCTTAATAAATGCGTGGTGGGTACGAAAACTAATCGGGAATCGATTTGCCTGAAAATAAAGGGCGAAGTGAATGATTTTGGAGAAAAAGATGTCCGGGGAAAGCTCGGAAGTGATAGATAATGACGGTGTTTAAGCAGAAAATAGTCGATTTTATGCAGTCAGGGCGCGGCGGATCAACCGTTCATCTGGAACGGAAAGGTGTGCTCTGATGATAGCCGCCGCGACAGCGTCAGGCAGCTTCGCGGTGGTACCACGAAATGACTCCGCCCAAGCGTTGTTCCCGCTTGATATCGCCTTCGCTTGTCGGCGAAAAGTCCGGCCTGAGAACCTTGTTCCCAATGTCTGTTCCCTGATGCGGTCTGTGCTCATTGTAATACGCCAACCATTCACGATTGATGTAATCTAACTGATCAAGGCTCACGCATACAAAATGATTCAGGCATTCACGCTTTATTTTTCCAATAAAGCACTCGCAGTACCCGTTTGCTTTGGGCGAGCGCACTGGAGTCCGAAGGCATTTAACCTGTTCGCTATTCCAGAACGCTCGAAACCGTTGACTGTATTTGCTGTCGCGATCATGGATCAAATAACGAATCTTAATGCCCATGTCCTCAAAGCGCATCGCCGCATTGCGGGACTGTTGCAGAGCCCAATCTTCCGTGGGATTAAATGTTGCCGGACTCATGAAAACCCGTCGGCTGCCCAGATGAATAAACACAAGTACATAGGCATCAACCCATCCACGCCACGTCAGAACGGGTTTAGTGAAGAAATCGCTGGCGACGAGTGTGTCCATATGCGAGTTGATAAACTGTTTCCATTGGCCCGGCGGGCGACTGCTGCCTTTGCCGGGGATAGGGGGGTGTCCCTCTCGCTTGAGAATATCACTGATGGTCGTGGCTCCAATGCTGATACCCAGTTTCTTCAATTCACCCTGAATGCGCTCGTATCCCCACGTAAGATTTTCAACGGCAATCCGCATGACCAGATTGATCGTCGTCTGTGGAGTTCCAAGGCGACCGGGTTTCTTTGGTTTTGGACCTTCCTGCGACCTCAACCAGCCTCGGTAGGTGCCCTGTTTAACCACAAGCAGTACATCGTCAACATCATGGTCAAGCTCTGCTCCGATTCGGATAAGCTCCGCCCGCTCTTCCGGTCGTGTGTAAATTCGATCCGTACCAATTCGGGATCGCAGCATTTCAATTTGGTAAGCCATCAGTTGAAGCCGGGCATTGTACCTGCGACGATATCTGGCTTCAAAAAACTGCTCAAATACCTGAAACATCCTCAAAAATCCATTCATATATCCTCGAACCCCATTGATCAAATCCTTCTCAAAATCAACACGTTAGGTGAGCTGACATGTTTCCGTACCCCTTGGAAAAGCAAAGAGTTGGTGAATCTAGCGAAACGGCGTGGAGGCAGCGATCCGAAAGCGGGATTTTGGAACGAAATAATCACATCTGGCGGCTTCGAATTGATGGTTTACCTATTGGGGACGAAAACAGGACTGAGTTCGCATTGCCATCAAGATCGACACCGTTCTTGATGGAGAGTGGTTTTAGAGAAGTTCGCATTACCATCAAGCCGGACCGACCACGGAACGGTCGTTATCGAAGATTACCTAAATGCCCGCCCGCAGAACGAAGAGCGCCTGCGCGCACTGATGCAGGCCGGGCGAATTCAGACGGTCATGTGGTACACGCTGCCGGAAATGTCGTCCGTCGCGCCGGAAGCGCTCATTCGCAACCTGCTCATCGGCAAGGGCATGGCCGACGGATTTGGCGGCGCGATCAATGCGGGATACACGGCCACCTCTTACGGCCAGATTTCCCAGCTCGCGCAGATCTACGCCGGTTTCGGCATGAAATCCGCACTGTCTTATCGCGGCACCAACAAACAGCAGGTTCCGCCGGTCTGCCGGCTTGAAAGTCCGGATGGCACGCAGATCTTCCATTTGCGCTGTTTTGACGAAGTCACCCGTACCAACTGGTTCTTCTTTCCGCACTACAAGCTCGTGCTCGGCAAGCACCCGCGCGACCTGAGTACGAAATGGAAGGATTCAGACTGGCCGGTGCACATGGCCGATGCCGGCCTCTACGAAACCGCCTTCCAGCTCAAAAACGAAAGCATGGATTTCAATGCGGACCCCGAAGCGGTCCGCGAAGCAATCCGCATGCTCGGTGCACAGGCAGAGCCGCAGATGGTCAACAACCAGCTGCTTGCGCTCGACATGGAAGACAACGCGGTGCCTTACGAAAAGCTGCCCGAACTCATTGCCGCCTGTAATGCCGCGCAGGGTGAATACCGGATTCAGCAGGCGGGTATCGATGAATATGTCGACGCCTGTCTCGACGGCATCGATCCCGAAACCATCCCGGTACAGCACGGGGAAATGCGCTACACGCTGGTCGAGGCCGGCTTTAACGGCCTGCTCGGCGCAACGCACTCTTCGCGCATGGATCTGAAGCTCGAGAACGATCTCGCCCAGCGCGAACTCATCAGTGTCGCCGAACCGCTTTCTGCCATGAGTGCGCTCTGCGGCGGCTCCTACGAAAGCGCACTGATCAACCGCGCATGGCTCTACCTGCTCAAAAACCACGCGCACGACAGTATTTGCGGGGCGGCCATCTCGCAGGCGCATGAAGATAATCCGTTCCGCTTTCGCGCCACCACGTCGATTGCCCTGGAATGCTCGCGCAAAGCGTCTGAAGAGCTCTGGACGAAGATCGACACCGCCGGCGCCTTCGAGGACGGTGATCTCACGCTGACCTTCTTTAATACGATGCCGGTATTGCGCAGCCGGATCGAGTCGGTGGTTGTCGACACCCCGCGTCCGAACTTTGGAAACTTCAAGGTCGAAACCTGCACCGGTGTCGGTCCGATCGTCGAAGGATTCGAGCCCGACAAAATGCTCACCTTCCAATACTTCGACCTCATTGACGAAGAAGGGAACAAGGTTCCCTACACGATTCTGCAGCGCGAAGACATTGATATGGAAGTCGAACGCAAGCTCGACGCCAACGCCGCCGTCTACGATATTCTGCGCAACCGGCTCCTTATCGAGGTCGAGCTGCCGCCGATGGGCTGGCGCACCCTCGCGGTGCGTCCGCGCCTGCGTGAATACGAGCCGAATCCGCGGCCCAACGGGGAACGTTCCTTCATCGCTGCGCAGAACGGTACGCTCGAAAACGAGTTTCTCCTCGCGCAGATCAAGCCGAACGGCACGCTGGATCTCACCGACAAACAGACCGGGCGGAGCTCGCAGGGGCTTCACGTCTGGATCGACGAGGCCAGCACCGGCAATGCGCACAAGCACAGCGGAGTGTTGCGCGACACCACGGTTAGCAGCCTGTGCGAATCCGTGCACCTGACGCTGATCGAAAACAATGCGCTGCGCGCGACCTGGCAGATGGATCTGACGCTTCCGGTTCCGGAGTGTGCTCAGGGCAGCGACCGTTCGCAGAACACGGTTCCGGTTTCGATTTCAACCCGCATCACGCTGGCCCGGGGCGCGCGGCGGCTGGAGTTCAAAACGGTTATTGATAACAAGGCAAAGGATCATCGCCTGCGCCTGCTGTTTCCGACCGGCATTCAGAGCGACTTCGCCTATGCCGACAACCCGTTCGATGTGGTGGAGCGGTGTGTGCTTTGGAACGACACCAAAGACAACATGGAGCCGCATCATCCGTTCCAGCCGATGCAGCGCTTTGTTACGGTCAGCGATGGCCAGACCGGCTTCAGCTTCATGAGCAAGGGCGTTGGCGAATATGAGGTGTTCGATGATGCCGACCGCACGCTGGCCGTTACGCTGCTGCGCACGACGCGCGTTTCGATGAAAGCCAACCGCGGTAAAATGACGCCGGAAGAGCTGGAGCGCAGCAACGGCCATCAGCTGCAGGGCCGTTACGAATACGAATACGCTGTGACGCTGCATGACGGAAACTGGAATGACGCCGCAATCCATCTGGAGGCGGATGACTTCCGCACGCCGGTGCGGGTGTTGCAGGGGGTTCCAAAGTCTGGAACTCTTGCGCCGAAACTCTCCCTGCTGGAAATCGCCGAAGAGCGCAGCATTCAGGTTTCGGCGCTGTACCGCGCGGAAGACGGGGCGACGGTTCTGCGGCTCTGGAACAGCGCATCGGAGCCGGTCGAAACGGCGCTGACGCTGCACGGAACTTTCCAAACCCTGGAAAAAATCAATCTGGACGAATCGCCGGCCGGCGAGGAATTTCCAATCTCTGGAAACGGAACGGTTGTGACGTTCCGTCCCCGGGAAATTCTGACGCTGCGGGCTAAATAAAGGGTTCCAATGATGAAGAAGCTGTTTTTAGTTTTATGTCTGTCGGCGAGCGCGTTTGCTGAGTCATCACGCTGGTGGCCGGAGCAGGCGATGCCGAAGGGGCTGGTGACGGTTGAAACGTCTGATATGAAACCGGTGATGGAGCCGTGCGGCAAGAGCGTGACGTCGCTGAATATGGGCCCGGAGCATATGATGGTTCAGTCGCTGGCCGGCCTGGCGGCGCAGGCGGTGAATGACGGGCGCGGCGACGAGATGGTTTATGTGAATCTCTGGGACAACACCGATTACAACCTGTGGCGGACCCGTGTGCTGGAGTATCCCGGGATTGAAGATCGCGGGGTTTCCAAACCCTGGAAGCTGGTTGAGCGGTATGCGCGATTGGGAATCGTTAAGGGCTATATCCTTTATTCGTGGGATTTTTCGGAAGGCGATATTACGACGCGCCGGGACAACAGTGACGAGTCCTGCAATGTGGCGACGACGCTGGCCGGACTGCTCGGGGGAATCATTGTTTCCGAAGGGCAGGAAGCACAGGCTAAGGCATTCGGGCTGACGTGCCTGGCGGATGTGCGCGATAAAACGGAGCAGTGGGTGTTCGATACCTATCGTTCAGAGCTGAATTCCAAGTCGGTTCTGCTGCAGGACCCGGCCGTGCCGAACAACCGGGCGATAGCGGTGGCGCACCGGATGATGACGATGTACGGGCTGGAGGAGCCGACGGATCAGGTTTTCCAATGGTTGGAAAAACCGGGGCTGGTGTTCGGCTGGAACGACGGTCGCAAGGAGGGGGAGTCTGTTTCGCAGCTGTCGCGGCAGGGGCATATCATTGTGCCGTCGAACTGGGCACTGAACCTGCCGGTGCTTTCGCTGCTGCGCACGGATGAGCCGCAACAGCCGTTCCATCGGTTCGACCCGAAGACGATTGATTTTTCCGACCATTCGCCGGCTGTTGCTTTTTATATGAGCGATGGCGACAACGTGCAGTGGATGCTGGGCGGGTTTGCTCATCATCCATTCTACTGGGGTTCGCGCCTGAACGGCGCCTATCCGCTGGGCTGGGGGATGCCGTTTGCGGATCTGATGCAGGTCGGCGTGGAGCCGTATCGCTACCTTCAGGAGACGCAGCCGCAGAACACCTCTGTGGTGCTGATGCCGGGCTATTTCTTCCCCGATGCGCTGGGCGACGATTTGCCGAAAGAGCAGCGGTTGGCGCTTCTGAAGCAGCATTCCGCCCGGATTGAACATTATTTGAAAGCTGCTGGAACCGGGCTGTTCTCTTTTATCTCCATGAATTATGACTCGCCGGCCGCTCTGGAGGCGTATGCGATGTTTGCCGAAAATATTCCGTCGCTGACCGGCATGATGGTGATTGATTATTCGCCGTATGAGGAAGGCAACGGGCAGATCTTCTGGATGAAGAATGCAAACGGGATTGACATTCCGGTGGTCTCCGCCAAGTACGCACTGTGGGCTAATCAGAATCACGAACACTCCGGCACGCCGGTGAAAGTCGCCCGCCTGATCAATGAAGAATCCGCGGCGGCAACTGAGCCGTTCTACGCGTGGACCATTATTCATGCATGGTCTGGATTCTATGAAAACTGGGCTGCCGATGAAGACGAAGAGAGCGGGGCGTTCGGTCGCGACGGAACTCAGGCCGGCGTGGCTCCGGCCTATTGGTGCGTGAAACGGCTGAACCCTTCGGTGCGGGTTGTGACCCCGGATGAACTGATCTGGCGCATCCGCATGGCCTATCGTCCGGAACAGACGAAGAGCGTTTTGAAATTACACACTGACAACTAACAATCCCGAACTGAGAAATTATGACCGGTTACTTTAATACCTTCGACTATGTCTTCATGTGCCTCTACTTCATCGTCCTGGTGGCGATGGGTCTCTATCTGAAAAGCCGCGCCTCGGAGTCGATCGAGGACTATATTGTCGGGGGCAATAAGCTGCCGTGGTGGGCAATCGGAATTTCCGGGATGGCCAATTTTATGGATCTGACCGGAACGGCGGTGATTGTTTCCTTTCTGTTTCTGCTCGGGCCGCGCGGGTTGTTCATTGAGTTTCGCGGCGGGGCCTGCCTGATTATGGCGTTCATGATGCTGTGGACCGGGAAGTGGCATCGCCGGTCAAAATGCCTGACTGGTGCGGAATGGAATATTTTTCGTTTCGGCGATACCTGGGGCGGGCGGTTTGCCCAGCTCTCCGCAGTGATTGCGCAGATTCTTGGAACAGTGGGGATGGTGTCCTACCTGATTTTCGGCGTCGGGCAGTTTCTCTCGATGTTCCTGCCGTTCCCTCCTATGACCTGTGCGCTGATTCTGGTCGGGGTGGCAACGGTCTATACAATGGTTTCCGGTTTTTACGGCGTCGTGTTTACGGATATTTTCCAGTCCGGCATCATCATTGTCGCCACACTCTACATCTGCACGATTGCGTTCATGAAAGTCGGCAGCGCCGGCGAACTGCAGAACTTGGCTCTGGAGGTAACCGGGAATCATGAGTGGATGTCCGCATCTGCTCAGTGGAACACAAATATGCCGGAAGGATACACGGCCTATCAGCATCTTGCGCTGTTTGCCTTTTTCTATCTGCTGCGCAACATTTTTCAGGGAGCCGGTTCCGGCGCCGACCCGAAATATTTCGGAGCGCGCAATGACCGGGAGTGCGGAACCCTTTCCTTCCTCTGGACGTCTCTGATGACCGTGCGCTGGCCTCTGATGATGGGGATTGCCGTGCTGGGAATTTATCTTGTTGCGTCGCTTTTCCCAGAGTTGGCTGCCGTGAAAGATGCCGTCGAACTGATCCGGCAGCATTATCCGGATGTGACGCAAAGCGGCTGGGGCGGGCTGGTTTCAAACATTGCCAACACGCCCGACACGTTCCCGGCGGAGCTGATCGCCGGCCTGAAAGCGCTGCTTGGGCCCGAGGACTTTGCGGATAAGGTCAAACTGCTCGGGTTCAGCGGAACAGTTAATCCGGAGCGCATCCTTCCGTCCGTGCTGATTCTCTGCACAATTCCCGGATTGCGAGGGCTGGTGCTGATTGCATTGATTGCCGCATCAATGTCCACTTTTGACAGCAACATCAACCTGGCATCCGGACTGATGGTTCGCGACCTCTATCAGAAGTACATTCGCCCGAAAGCGTCCAACAAAGAACTGGTCTATGCCGGTTGGGTCTCCGTTGTGTTACTGGTCCTCGGCGGATTCGGCTTCGCCGCTTCGGTCAAGAGCATTAACGATATCTGGAGCTGGATTATCATGGGATTCGGCGCCGGACTGCTGGCGCCGGGAATTCTTCGCTTCTACTGGTGGCGGTTCAACGGGGGCGGCTATGCGGTCGGCACGCTTTGCGGAATGCTCTCGGCCGTTTTCCAGCGGATCGTCGATCCTGGGATGGAAAAACTGTGGTTCTTCCGGATTGCTCCGCAATACAATGAGCTCATCCTGTTCGTCTTTGTGTTCATGATCGGGACGCTGGGCTGCGTTATCGGTTCGTTTATCATGAAACAGACCGACCCGGCCGTGCTTGAAGATTTTTACCGGAAGACCCGGCCGTTTGGATTGTGGAAAAAGATGAAAGACCTGCTGCCGGCTGACGAGCGGGGGCTGGTTACACAGGAGCATCGCAACGATCTGATTGCGCTGCCGTTTGCGCTGCTCTGGCAGGTCAGCATGTTCATGATGCCGATGCTGCTGATTACCCACAGCTGGGGTTCCTTTTTCAAGTGGGGGGTGGCGTTTGCGATCGGCCTCTACGGTGTTTACCGCTTCTGGTACCGCCACCTCCCGAAAACCAATAACTACGAGTCTTAACCATGATTAACGTCGATGCATTAATTTCTCTGGAACAGACGACGGACGGCGGCTTCCATTGCGGCCGGGGTGAGGTCGTTTCCGTAAAAACACCGGATGACCGCAAAGTGGAGTTCGTCACGTTTGAAGACGGCAGACAGCTGGCGCTGGTGAACTCGGCGATGGGCTATCCGGCCTATTATCCCGTGCAGGATGTGAAGATCGAAAAACCGCTGAAAGCGGTTCTGATGGATCTCGATGGAACGACGGTGCACAGCGAGCACTTCTGGATCTGGATTATTGAAAAAACCACTGCCAGTCTGCAGGGCGATTCAAAATTCAGACTTGAAGCCGCTCGTTTTCGGCCAACGGGAATAAAACAGATGGCAGGTTCCATCGTCATCGCGGACCATCGAGGCTCCCCAGATATGGAAATCCGGGTCGGTGAAAATGGATGCGGATGGAACCGCCTCAAGGATAAAGTGCTTTGGTTTTTTCATACACAGGAGTCTTCTCTATTTGAGGAAACATGTTGCTAAAAAGGATTCTTGTAGAGCAACGAAAGACTAGTTGAACCGGTTTAACAGCCCCGCTGTGCCTTGGCGTTTAAGGTTCGTTCTGGCTCTACAGGTGGGCTTTTTTTGGGTTCATGACCCATTTTCGGGGGACGAGGAGTCATAACGGAATTTTTGGTATCTTGCTTTTGCGAGAAACAACTACCAAAAGGAGATTCCGTTATGACCGCTCAAAAGATACTCAAAATTCTCGGTGAATGGGAAGGGTTCCGTGTCGGCACAGTGGGGCCGGCCCCAGGGGATCCGTCCGAAGTGTGGATCGAGTTGACAGCAGAAAATGGCTCTGGCCGTTGCAGTGGTTGCGGGTCGCTATCTCACACGGTCCATGACTCAACCATCCGGTGGATACGTGAACTTCCGGTCTTCGGGAAGACAACATGGCTGATGATTACACGACGGCGAATGCTTTGCCCCGCATGTGGCCCCAAGCTGGAAGCGCTCACTTGGCTGGACCCTTATTCGCGCTTTACCCGGCGCTTTGAAGAGTCCGTGGCTCGGTTATGCAAAGTCGCAACACACAAGCATGTTGCCGCTGAGTATGGGATTAACCGCAAGACGGTTAAAAATATTGAAAAGCGCTATCTGCAGCGTGAACTGGGGCCGATCAATCTCGCGGGAGTCGAGCTGTTGGCCATGGATGAGTTTGCGATCCAGAAAGGACATCGCTATGCCACGGTCATCGTCGATCCGACCTGCAAGAGGGTGCTCTGGATCGGTCGGGGCCGTACTCGTGCAGCAATCCATCCATTCTTCAAGTTGCTTGGCGAAGACGGCTGCAAACAGATCAAGGCCGTCGCCATGGACATGAACAGCTCGTATGAGCAGGAAGTTTGGGAGCACTGCCCGGACGCAGATATCGTCTATGACCTGTTCCATGTTGTCGCGAAGTATGGACGCGAGGTTATCGACCGGGTACGGGTGGATGAAGCCAACCGCCTACGCGATGACAAGCGCGCGCGCAGGGTCGTAAAAGGATCGCGCTGGTTACTGTTGCGCAATCGAGACAACATTACCAAGCCAAGTGATCAGGTACGTCTGGATGAATTACTGGAAGCCAATCGGAATCTGGCCACCGTATACGTGATGAAGGCCGATCTGAAAGAGCTTTGGAGCTTTCGCGATACCCGGCAGGCGCAATCGTTCTGGGATCAGTGGTACGAACGGGCGGTTCAAAGCTCCATCGAGCCTCTCATAAAGTTCGCGAATCGTCTTGCCGGATACATCAAGGGAATCATCTCCCATGCCCGCTGGCCGTTGCACACCAGCCTGCTCGAAGGTATCAACAACAAGATCAAAGTGCTCAAGCGAATGGCCTATGGCTACCATGATGATGAGTTCTTCTTCTTAAAAATCAGGCAAGCCTTCCCCGGAAATGGGGCATGAACCTTTTTTATGCCTAGACTTGATGGGGGCCGAAACGAAACTCGCGATGAAAGAGATGAGATGATGTGTTGGCAGTTGGGTGGATAAATGCGGGAGTTCGCATTTCTATCCAGTAGGTGGTCCGAACTGGATAAGCGTGTAAAGATAGAAAATGGAGGGAAATTGAGCCGTTTTTGCGAGATGTTTTGTAAAAACGGAGACTGGAAAGTTTTAAGTTCATATTTCCTTCTCGATCAACACCTGACTGGACGGAGAATGGTTTTAGAGAAGTTCGTAATTCCATCAAGCCGGACCGACCAGCCGCACCGCACCGTCATCAGAATCGTCCACCCGCTCCGCTGTCAGCGCGGAGAAAAAGCGGCGCAGATGTTTCAGTACGCCGCCTGTAAACCAGATAGTTGTGACCACGCCCGTGCCCAGCGGGAGGACAACGGCCGCCCACCACCAAAAGCGGGACCAAACCTCTTCAGTCCACGGCGTAATCAGGTTTGAATGGTTCCAACAACCATAACGCCGACCCACATCATCCCTCAGCTGAAAACGCCAATGGCCACACACCGGTCCAAAACCGAGAACTTGTCGGTAATGCCAAGGATCCGGTACCAATGGAACCGCTTTTCTGTTTCTTCTTGTTTTTCAACCTTGTCCGTCTTCGACGGAGTATTTCCCGCGGTGCAGTAGGCGATCCATGTTGAAATCTTTTTTACAGGTCAGTAGAGAAACAATTACATAGACTGTAATAGCTGTGGCCGCCGCCGGACAGAAAGCGCCGACCACGGATGGCCGGGTTTTTGCGGTTTTCCTCTTTTCTTTGGCCTCAGCCTGCCCTGGTAAGTGTTCTGCATGGATAGCGGCAGGTCATAATAATGCTGATGATAATGCTACGCAATATTCCGATTTGGTGATAAGTTTATATGTTTCAACAATTTTATGCACATTTTGGCGGGGTGAAATTTATGAGGAGTCCTACTCAGCAGGAGATTGCCGATCGGCTGGGAATTTCCCGAGCGACGGTCAGCCGTGTTCTGCGTAATGCGGCCGGACCGAAGTCGAGTACGGCGGCGCGGATTATCGAAACGGCCCGCGAAATGGGGTATCGTTTGCCGGCGACGGCGAATACGGCGGCCCGGAAGGGGGCAGGTCGCCAGAAAGAAACGGTTTTGGGGTTGCTGCTTTGTACGCCGGATGAGCGCACGTCGGAGACCTCGGAGGTACCGATGCGAATCTTGCGCGGGGCAACGGATGCTGCCAGGGAACGCTGTCTTTTGCTTCACGTGGAATACATTACGGAGAGTTGTGCGGCAGCAATTGTTTCTCCGGAAGATGTTCCGGTGGCTTTTCGTAAGAAATCGGTTTCCGGGGTATTGCTTTCCGGTCGGTTAGAGGTTGAAACCGTTCGGCTGATTCAATCGCGACGACCCTGTGTGCGACTGAATCAGTCTGATCCCGGTATTCAGATGGATATTGTCGGACAGGATGATCGTACGGCGGTTCGCGAGCTCGTCATGCGCCTGAAAGAGCAGGGACATCGCAGGATCGGTTATTATTGCAGAGAGCCAAAAGCGAGTTATGCGCTTTCCCGTTTTGCCGGGTATGTCGAGGCTTTGGCGATGATGGGGCTGATTTATGAGCAGTCTGCAACGATTAATGTTTGGGAGCCGAGTGGGGAACAGGCTGTGGAGCGGGCTGTGGATGCGGTACGGGATGGAGTTTCTGCCTGGATTTGTGCCCATGATGGGTGCGCTTTTGATCTGGTGAGGCGTTTTCATAAGGAAGGAATTCGTGTTCCTCAGGATGTCTCGGTCTGTGGTTTTGACCATCTTCCGGCTCCTGCCGGTATGCCTGAGTTGATGACCATTGACTGGCCGCTGGAAGATATTGCCGCAGCCGGGGTTGATATGCTGCTGCAGCGAATTAATGAGCCGGCTCGTGCTCCGGCACAATTGGGATTTTGGGGGCGCGTCATTGATGGGCAGTCAACGGGGCCGGTGTCCGGGTTGTAGGCTATTTATGGATACGCGTTGCTGTACATTGTCTGCCTTTTGGCGCTGCAATGGGTTGTCTTGCTGGCCCCGTGATCCAAAGGCGGTTTAAAAAATGATGCAGTTGTTCATGCTTTCCGTGATGCTGGTCGTTTCCTGAAGATCGTGAACGAGAGCTTCGTGTTTGTTGATGTGGGCGCGCAAACAGTTCGGATCATTACGTTCTTAAAAAACGGGAGATCCGTGGCTCAGTCATTCGGTCTATAGGATGTTTATTCGCAGTTCAGCGATGGCTGTTGTCTCTGATGATATCGGGAATGTGCTTCCTTGTTGATCTCAACAGAGAGTCCGGGCGCCTGGATATCTGCGTTACGGCAGGCGTCGAGTGTGATATGGGCGTTCATTCTTCCGGTTGGCTGATACGAGTTGCTCGATTGAATGGTATTGCCGGCAAAGACCAGTCCGTCGACGGATCGGGCGTAGAGGATGCCGGGATCAAATGTTCGAAAGGTGTTGTTTTCAATTCGGATGTTGCGGTGGTAGCACTCGGTGTTTTTCCAGGGGGTGGCGATTTCGGGGTCGATGTCGATCGCGGTGCGGCCCCATGGCGCCGGGCCGTAACAGCAGTCGCCAAACTGGTTGTTGCGGATAATCACATCCTGTACGGCTCCGGACTCAAACCAGTAGTTGGCATCACCGCTGATTTTTACGCCTGCGCCGGCGGCCGAAATGTCATTGTTTTCGAGGATGATTTTCCCGGGGCTGGAGAGCAGATATCCACGGGCGCGGTTGTTGGCGCTGGTGCATCCGCTGATATGGACATCGGCGGTCCAGCTAAGGTTGTCAAGAATGTCGCCGGGGCGCCGGCTTTTCGGTAATGGTTTTTTAAAAACGATTTTGAAGAGTTGCGGGTTGAGCTCTTTTGTCGCCTTAACCGTCAGTCGGTCGTATGTGAGCTGGTCGTCGTGGTGGGCAATTCCCATAATGTCGCCGGGAAATGCAACTTCCACTCCGTGCTGTTCGGGGTGAACCCGTTCGGTGATTACCGTGAAATCATCCAGTGTTTCTTTGATACGTGTGTTGATGCCGTGCACGTTGGCCGGATCATCCATCTGACTGGAGAAGTATGAATCTTTGATGCGTATAAGGCCTTTGCAGTTTACAAAATGGCATGCGTCAACGGTGACTGAAAACAGGCGGTCTGTGCCGGGGGGCGGGCAGACGCTGCATCTGTCGACTGTAATGTTTTCCGAGAATTGGGCAATCAGGCCCATTCCGCCGCAGTGATGCAGTGTCACGTTGTTTATAATAACATTGCGGCTTTGTTTTATGTGAATGCCTGGGCAGAGACGCGGGTAATGGCGCAATAACAAAATATTTCCTATGGTTGGGCGGTGCGGAAAGCGGTTGTTGAACCGGATCCGGTTGGGCCCGATCTCCTGCGGGCAGAGGGTGCGCGGGTTGTGGTTGCCAAGATTGTCACCGCTCAGATAGGCCGGTCCGCCGGTGCGCGGGTCCATTTCGAAAATGCCTTCATGAAAGCCGTGCGACCATCCTTCGCCGTCAAACAGCAGAGTCCCGCCGCTTTCAAAGTGGTAGGGATACTGTTTGCGGTCGATTTCCACTTCGACACCGTTGTTGTCTGCTGCGGTGATGACGCCCTGTGAGTAGAAAGGACGTTGCCAATCGATTGAAAAGTTTTCCAGTGTTGCGTTTTCGCTCTGTTCAATAATGAACGGGACGATTTCGCCGTGGAAGATGAAGCGGGATCCGCCGCCGTCAATGGTTATGTTTTTCTTTCCGATAATTGGAAAGGCGACCCGTTTGAGGCTGTGGCGGTTGTTGGAGATGTAATAATACTTCTCAAATGCCTGATCCGGACGGAAATGGTATTCGTCCAGAGGGAATTTCAGCACCGTCCCGTCGTCTGCGTTTTTTAGTGCCTGGAAAACGATCGGGGTCATATCGTCGGTTTTTTGCAAGTAAATCTCAGTCATATTTGGCCGGTTGTTGGATTTTTAGAAACAGCTCTCGTGTTGTTTTATTAAGATAGTTTTAATCATATGTGCATAAAATTGCAACAAGATGTATTGCTAAAATGCAGTAAAACTGCATGTTTAAGGCCTTTATTGTTTTTGTTGATAAAAAAGTTGAGAAAAAATAATTTTAGTGGGATGGTGTGGTTCTGATAGGTTGTGCTTTGTTTGGAAACGGTACGTTGAAAGAAAGGGTGCAAAGGTGAAACAGTGGTTCGTGATCGTGACGGTGTTGGTTGCCGCCGGATTGGCTGATGCGGGGGTTATTTATTCAAATGACTTCGATGAAGCCTCAGGAACTGCGGCAAGTGAAACCCAGCCAGATACGACAATCGGTTCTTTCATATCGGCTTCGAGCGTCAGTATCATTACTGATGGCGGAGGGCGGTTGTACTGTTCTGCTCCCGGATATAATGAAAACTATCGGTTTCGGGTCGATCCGAACCCTTATGCTCTGAAAGCGTGGGATGGAATGAAGTTCACGGTTCGGCTGCGCGTTCCCTCAACTGCAGAATGGATTGGAATCGGATTTCATGGGGCTAACCGAAACGGGCTGCTGACTTCAGAGGTTAATTCCGGCCCATGGCTTCAGGTTGGCAGAAGTTATGTGAAGATTCGGGGCGGACATTCCACTTCAGGGACAGGTCAAATATTTGCCGACACTTATGAAGCCGGAACGACAAACACTCTGGAATTTACTTATCACTTTGATAATACGGTTGATTTGTCGGTTAACGGCACAATATTGACCAACGGGATGCCCGTTGAGCATATTAATGAGGGCGAGACTGAACCATCGGATCCGGTAATCGGCTGGCTTCAAATACAGTTCCGTCAACAGGACACGGTCGAAAACGGAGGAGCATTTGTTGACGACCTGACCGTTGAGACCCTTGATTATGTTCCGCAGGTGACCGGTGATGTCATTTATGACGATGATTTTTCCGGTTTGGCCGGAACTGCGCTGGCAAACAGTATTCCTGAGACCTCCCCGGATGGATATGCGATGAAATCCCTCAATATGGCTTTGGATGGAGCCGGACATGTGGCTTCGATGAATGGGACAACATCGGATGGATTTTGTATTAATCTGGGAGGGGCTCCGCTCAGTGATGACCCTCTTGTTGAAGCCGTAAAGCTGACCGCCAGATTGAAGACCCCGACAGCGAATTGGGTGGGGATTGGTTTTGCTGGAATTCATATTAACGGGCTGTTGCATCCGGATGGCAATTCCGGCCCGTGGGTCAAGGTGAACCCGACCAGTGTTCAGATTATTGGCGGGAACAGTACGGCTGGCGGATGGAGTACCTATTTCGATACACATGTTGCCGGAGAAGTGATCTTCGTTGAATTGACCTATTATCCGCACAGCCGGCTGGCGGACTTTGCTGTTAACGGAGTTGTGGCTGCCACCAACATTGAGATTGTTCATGAGTATCCGGCCGGAACGACAAATGCACCGGTTCTTCAGTGTTTATCCAGCACGTTCTTTTCCCAGCCGACGGTTGCTGCGGGAGGACCATATATTGACCAGTTGCGGGTGGAGACCTTTGAGATTTTGGATCCGTATGCGGCATGGGCGGCAACGTATGGACTGGATTTTTCAGAATCCGGAAAAAGTGACGACCCGGATGGGGACGGCATGGACAATTTTCTGGAATATGCGATTGGCGGTAACCCTGCATTTTCTGATGCATCAGGTGTTCGACCCTTTGCTCAAATTGAAAATGATGAGGTGATCTATATCTATAAGCGTCGTCTGGATGCGGTTTCTCGCGGCTTGACCTATTCGGTTCTGGTGAGAACGGATCTGGAGACCGGTTCGTGGACGAATATCGGCACATCGGCCGAAACCGGTTCCGGGGCGGTGGATGCGGATTATGAATCTGTGACGAACAGTATTCCCGCAACAAACCGGACCGGGTTTGCTTCACTGAAAGTGACAGGAGCTGAATAATTCATCCCGCATTTCTTTTAATATTTTCATGCCCCGGAAAGAATCGTGACTGATTTTTTCAGGGGCATGAATTAAAAAACAGTCTCGCGGGTTTGTTTGCTGGACGGTTATGCAGAAACTGACGGAAACCGGAGATCAGTTTAAGTCGAGAATGATATATATCAAACAATGGAGTTATCCAGTCGGAGAAACAGGGACTGTTATTTATGAAGACTAGAGTTAGTGATCGCCATACGGAGAAAAATATGCGGGAAGGAATGGGGAGATCTGTAGCTGCTCTTTCGGTCCTGATGGCCCTTTCTGCCGGTTCGGAGGATTTTTCGGAGACGGCTGATCCTGCAGCAGAACTGGTGCAGCAAATCCTGTCGGTGCGGGGGGAGCCCCTTCGGGATTTGCCCGGTCTGCGGGTTGTGCATGTTCGTGATTTCGGTGCGGTCCCCAACGACGACATTAATGACTTCGCGGCCATACAGGCGGCCGTTCAAGCTTTGGGAACAGGGAATGCGGAACTGCGCTTTGAACCCGGTGTGTATGACGTCGACCCCGGCGGAGGCGACTATTCGCAGAAAGAGCGGCCGATCCTGTTTTTCCAGGATTTGGAAAATGTTGTGGTGGACGGGCAGGGCGCACAGATCCTGATTAAACGTCCCAGCGTTGGGCTGTCTCAATCGCATGGATGCAGGAACATGATTGTGCGCAATCTCAGCATCGATTATGACCCGCTTCCGTTTTCCCAAGGGACCGTTATGTCCGTCAATCCGGCGGAAGGATGGATTGAAGTTAAAACCGACGACGGCTTTCCGGATCTGGACGATTCCCAGTTTGTGTCATACGGGTCATGGGGTATGCTGAAGGACCCGGCGGTTCCCGGAAAACTCAAGGATGGTGCACCGAATGTGTTGTTTCGGTCATCCTGCGAAAAGGTCGGTGAAGACCTGTTCCGAATCGTGCTGACCAATCCGTTTGATGAATTCCTGGCTGCCGGAGATCGGTATGCACAGATTTCCCGAGCGTCCGGTGGCTGCGAATATTACAACAGCGAAAACATAACGTTCGAGAACATCACTTTTTATGCCATACCGGGCTCGCTGTTTGTCGGTGCGGATACATCCCGGCTGAATGTGCTGAACTGCCGCGGGACGCTGAAAGACTGCCGGATGCTGGTGAGCGGCGCTGACGGAGTGCACTGCCAGGCCGCGCGGATCGGGCCGTGGATCGAAAGATGTGAGTTTGAGGGCCTTTCCGACGACTGCCTGAATGTCTACAGCCTGCCGTTTTATGTGCTGCAGGTTCACGGTCCTAAAACGCTTCGGATCACCCGCCCTGAGAGGATTCGCAAAGGCGATCCGCTGGTGTTTTTCCGCCCGCAGACCGGAGAAATCCTTGTCGAAACAGAAGTGGTCTCTCTGGAAAAGGATGTGGTGACACTGAGGGATGAAGTGCCCGAACTGAACCTGGCTGCAAAAGAAACAGAATACGATCAGCGCGGCTGGAAAATCTATGATCACGCCTACAATCCGAATGCAACCGGTAATTATTTTGTTTATCGCAATAACTATATGCATGACGGCCGTCGTTTCGGCGGGTTTATAAAAGCATCTTATGGACTGATTGAGAACAATCGTTTTGAACGGCTCTCCGATAACGGGCTGATGGTTCAGAATGAGCCGGATTGGCCCGAGGGATTCTGGGCTAATAATCTGGTGATACGCAATAATCGGATTCTGGACTGTGCCTTTATGAAGACCCGTATTCCGATGGAAATGGACTGGGGCATGCTGGGGCATCGATCCGCCGGCGGTTTTGAGCATCAGAATATCTTTTTTACGAGCAATACGGTTCGCGCTGTTGCCGGTCCGGCAGCACGGTTCAATTGCATTGATGGCCTGACTCTGGTCGGTAACACATTTCAAAGCGGCAGTGTGTCTGGAATGCTTGTGTCTGGAACCAATACGAGGGTTCGTGAGAATCGGGACAATACCCCGCAGAGCCGTATTGTGTTTGAATAGGAGTTTTGCGGGAATGGATAAAAAATTAAATGTTCTGCTGATCACCAGTGACCAGCAGCATTGGAATACATTGGGATTTCTGAATTCGGAAATTCATACACCGAACCTGGACCAGTTGGCTGCTCAAGGGATGGTGTTCAGTCGGACCTACTGCCCGAATCCAACCTGTACGCCGACGCGGGCGTCGATGATCACCGGCCAGTATCCAAGTCAGCACGGGGCCTGGTCCCTGGGTACGAAGCTGATGGACGATGTGCATACGGTGGGTGAGGATTTTGCCGCGGCGGGGTATCGTACTGCACTTGTCGGCAAGGCTCATTTCCAGCCGCTGGCTTCCACGGAGGAGTTTCCGTCTATGGAGGCATATCCGATTCTCCAGGATCTGGAGTTCTGGAAGGAGTTCAACGGTCCGTTTTACGGTTTTGAGCACGTCGAGCTGGCACGGAATCATACAGACGAGGCGCACGTCGGGCAGCATTATGCGCTGTGGATGGAGGAGAAGGGGTTTGCGAGCTGGCGGGATTCTTTCCGGACCCCGACGGGTACCCAGGACGCGCAGGAATATAGCTGGGATCTTCCGGAAGAGTTTCATTATAACACGTGGATTTCAGACCGTACCACTGGTCTGCTGGAAGATTACCAGCAGAACGATGAAAACTTTTTTCTATGGGCCAGCTTTTTTGATCCGCATCCCTCCTATCTGGTTCCGGAGCCGTGGGCATCCATGTATGATCCGGCTGCATTGACTTTGCCGGGACAACGAGATGAAGAGCATCGGGATAATCCGCTGCATTATCGGAAGACTCAGGAAAAGAACCCCGATTTTTCGATGTATGAAGAGCCGGGTGGGAATGTCTGCCATGGATTCGAATCACATCTTAGAACCGAAGAACAGCTGCGAAAGGATCTGGCCTGTTATTACGGAATGGTGTCCTGTCTCGACAAATATATTGGTCGTATTCTGGATCGGTTGGATGAACTGGGGCTCGCCGAAAATACGCTTGTGATTTTTACAACGGATCACGGGCATCTCTTTGGTCAGCACGGATTGGTTGCCAAGGGTGCATTCAACTATGAAGATCTTATCAGAATCCCGTTTATCGCCCGTCTGCCGGAAAGTATTGCTGCTGCATCGCAGAGTCCGGCGATGCAGTCGCTGGTTGACCTGGCTCCGACGATACTCGATTTCTGTGGCCTGCCGATTCCCCGCACGATGACAGGAATCAGCCAGAAGCCGGTCTGGCTGGGTGAAGCAGGTGGGGTTCGTGATCGCATTATGGTTGAAAATCGTCATCAGCCGTTTTTGGTGAACAGCAAAACCTATGTTGACCGACGATATAAGCTGACTGTCTATTGCGGCTCAGATGAGGGAGAGCTGTTTGATCTGCAGGAGGACCCGGGAGAATTCTATAACCGCTGGAAAGATCCGGGGTGCCGCGAATTAAGGAGCGAACTGATGCTGAAACTGATTCAGGCGGAAATGCAAAAAGAACCGATGCCCATGCCGCGGATTTCGATGGCTTAAGGAGACCTTGTACAATGAGCGAAAAACGATTGAATCTGATGGGGATTTTTAAATATGCCATCGGAGATGGAGCCTTTTCCATCACGATGAACGGTATGAATAATTTCGCCATGATTTATCTGACCCAGATTCTGGGCCTGAAAGCGGAATGGGCATCGCTGTCAATCAGTATTGCGATTCTGTGGGATGCGGTTACTGATCCGATCATGGGGCATATTTCTGATAACACCCGCACCCGCTGGGGGCGGAGGCATCCGTATGTTCTGGTCGGTGGTCTGCTCGCGGCAGTCTCGTTTGTTCTGTTCTGGACCGTTCCACAGGTGCTCGGTTCGACCGGGCTGATGTTTGCCGCAGCGGTGGTGATCAATCTGATGATTCGCACTGCATTGACGATCTATGCGGTTCCTTATACGGCACTCGGCTTCGAGATTTGCCCGGAATATGAAGATCGGGCGCGTTTGCAGGGAGTTCGTTTTTTCGTGAATCAGGTTACCAACTTTGTGTTCGGCGCGTTGGCGTGGCGGATGTTTTTTACCGAACGGTTGAATGACTCTGGAGAAATGACCGATGGATCACTGATCCCGTCAAATTATCTGATCATGGCCATTGTCCTTTCCTCGTTTATCGCCATTCTGGTTTCAGCCTGCTGCTTCGGAACGCGGCAGTTTGCGATCGATAACCGCGACGATGAGATTGAGGGAAACAACCTGAAAGAATTTTGGAACGACTTCTCGGATATTTTCAAAGACCGTCTGGCGGTCAACGTGTTTATGTTTTTTGTCGTCGCTCAGTTTTCTATGATGCTGATGTCGCAGACCCAGATGTTCACCTACATCTTCTACATGAAATTCAGTGCGCTCGAAAAAACCATTGTACATGGCGGCGGCATGCTGGCTTTTGCGTTCTGTTCATTGAACCTTTCGAAACTGGTTACACGTTTCGATAAAAAACCGGCAGGTTATATCGGCATGGCGCTTGCCATGTTCGGCGGACTGGGCCTGATGGTGGTTTTCCGGGGCGGGTTGATGGCGCCTCAGGCCGGACCGTTTAATATCGGTGGCGAAACGCTGCATCTTTCCATGCTGGTGTTTGCTTTTCTTCAGATGTGCTGGTGGGGCGGGTGCGGCATGGTTGTGCCTTTGGCCAGCTCTATGATCGCGGATGTCGCGGCGATTAATGAGAAAAAGACCGGCAAGACAAAAAATGCCAGTTATGCCTCTGTCTTTACCTTTTGCCAGAAAGCGGCCGGTTCGATCGGGATCATCATTTGCGGGAAGATTCTATCCCTGTCCGGTATTGTTTCCGGGGCGAAGGACCAGACCGTGGATGCTTCGAATAATATTGCCCTGATGACTTTTATCAGCGGTCCCATTGTCATTGCCGGAGCCATGTTGCTTCTTCGCCGCTACCCGATCACCCGCGACACTATCAGAAAACTCACGGAATAAACTGCTGGAGACTGTGTTGTGAACTTGTTGCTGCTCTCCGTCATTTTTCTGGTATCCGGTCCGAAGGGCCAACCGACCACGGCGTTGTATTCAAACGGTTTCTCTGGCGCGGTGGGCACCGTTGCGACCGAATCATCACCGGTTCATGACATTCAGGATTATTATTCCGCATCCACCGCGACCGCACAAATGGACGGCGAGGGGCACCTGCAAAGTGTGAATCCGGACCAGGCGGCAGCCACTTACCGGTTCCGTCTGGATCCAACCGGCGCTCCGTCTGAAAAATTCGGCGCGGTTAAGCTGACTGCGGATGTGCGGGTGCCGTCAGAGAATTGGGTCGGCTTTGGATTTCACGGAGCGGATGCGGGCGGAATTCTTACTCAGGGGGCTGATGCCGGACCGTGGGCGCTGATTGCGCCAACGTATACCCGCGTTTTCGGCGGTTGTGTAACCAGCAATGCTTTGGACATAATCAGAACTGACGGGCTTTGTTCTGCCGGGGATTGGATCACTTTGGATGTGACATATTTCTGCCGGACGGAAACCGTTTCTCTGCAGATCAACGACCATCTCCTGATCGACCGGCAGCCGATCAGTCATACCGCCTCTTTTAGCGGCCAAACGGAGACTCCTTCACTGCAGTGGGCGCAGGTTCAGTTTTTCTATCAGGAAGCCGGAACAAACGGAGGCGGGATCGTTGACCGTTTAATAATCGAAACGTATCCCGGTCTGCAGGGTCCGGAAGATCAGGCAGCGATGATTACTCCTCATCCGCAGTTCCTATGGAATGAAGACAGTTTTGAATACGGCAGCGAGCCGATTGATGCATATCAGGTGCAAATCTCCACCGAGAGTGGATTCCGCCTGCTGGTTGTGGACGATACAATACAGACTACCCGGTATGTTCCGGTTGACCCGCTTGCTGCCGGCGACTATTGGTGGCGGGTTCGCGCTTTGCGGGACAGCGGCCCCGGGAACTGGTCCTTGGCCCGCCGGCTGACCATTACGGAACCAGCCGGTGTTTACACGGTTCCTTCAGGATCGTCTGCATCTGATATCGCGGCGGTTTTGGCCGTTGCGGATAACAACAGTCCGGCCATGGTTCGGTTTGAGCGGGGAACCTATCGGGTGGCGCCTTCTTCCGACAGTTCTGTCTTGAGTCTTAACGGAGCATCGGACCTGATTATTGACGGGAACGGATCAACGGTGATGATTGAAACCCCGGATGCCGGATTCAGTTCGCTGAAAAGCTGCACCAATGTAACCGTGCGGAATTTCAGTATCGATTATGATCCATTGCCGTTTGCCTTCGGGACAGTCACTGCTGTCGATACAGGGAATAACACCTTCGACCTGCAGCTGTGGGACGGAACTCCGCGGCTTGATGATGATCATATGGCCGCTGCGCAGCTGGCTGGTAACGGGTGGGGAGTGCTTTTGGATACAAAGGTTCCCGGACGGCTTAAAAGCAATGTGAATGATTTTTATCGCACGGAAGATTCATTTGCGCAGGTTGATACCAATATATTCCGGCTTGCCCTGACGGCAGCGCATCAATATCGGATCAGTGATTTTTCGATAAATGATATTTTCGTAAAGCTCTCCCGGCAGCAGGGGTTGAATTATGTGTTTAAATCCAAAGACCTGACGTTTTACAAGGTGGTCACCTATGCAGCGGCCGGTGCCAACCTGGTCGGCTCTTACTGCGACAGTGTGAACGTTCTTCGAAGTGGAAGCAGGATCGCCGACGGACGGTGGGCGTCCGGCTGTGCGGATGGCGTACATTGCCAGAATTTCCGTAATGGCCCCTGGGTGCAGGGATGCAGTTATCAGGGAATTATGGATGATGGAGCCAATATCTACGCCATTCCAATGTATGTTCGGCAGAAGTTTTCAAATACATCTTTCCGGTTTTATAATACAGCGACGTACGATTTGAGAGCGGACGACCAGTTGACCTTCTTTGATCCATTGTCCGGCTGGCCGATTGGAGGTGCACGCATCGTTTCCAGCACTGCGACCAATGTTTCCGGCGTTAATTATGTCGATATCACGCTGGACGCAGCAATTGAGGGTGCGATCAGCGCAGGAACATCGAAGATCCACACAACGGTCTACAATGTAAGTCGCAACGGGAAGGGGTTCGTTTTTCGGAGAAATACATTCGGTGATTCGCGTCGCTATGGGCTTTTTATCAAGAGTTCGGATGGTTTGATTGTGGAAAATACGTTCGAAGGGCTGAGCGGTCCGGCAATTACGGTGCAGAACAATCCCGGATGGCCGGAAGGCCTGAATTCGAGCGGGCTTTCAGTAATCAGCAACCTGATTAACGGGTGCACCTTTTCCAGTTATATCCTGAATCAGGAGCGCGGAAGTATTGAGCTGCAGGCGAAGGGGTATAACGGGACGGCAGAGTTTGAGTCGTCATGGAAAGGTCAGTCCGACATCTGCATACAGGGAAATACGATTGTAGACTGGCAGCGCCGGGCGATTCGCGCACATTGCGCCGAGAATCTTTTGGTCGAAGGAAATGTCATTGCAAACACGGTCGACAGCTTTGCCGCGGGGCAGTCTAATTATGCAATTTATTTGAAGAATACTGCGAATGCATTCGTTTGGGATAATCAGATTGATGATTCCCGTTCACTGACCGGAACAATCGAGGTTCAGAACAGCACGAACGTGGTTGTTCTGGGAAATACGGTGCCGTAACTAAAAAAAAGGATATTTGATATGAAGCGACGTGAATTTCATAAGGCAGGAACACTCTTTTTTACAGCGGTTGGTGCCGGCCGGCTCGGTTTTTCCTTTGTTCCCGGCGAATCATTTGACGATGGTCCTTACAAAAACACAATCGCCTTTCGCAAGCCGCCGCGGATTATCAAAGAAGAGGAGGATGGTTTTCTATGGGCGGATGCCGCTGATTTTCAAAATTACGGCGGATGGGCACTCGATACGCAGTTTGCCGGATTTATGGGATCGTCGTATCTGATTGCGCATGGAACCGGAACTCCGGTGAACGATGCGGTGCTGGAAATTCCGGACGTGACGGCTGGGCGTTACCGCATCTGGGTGCGCAGCAAGAACTGGATTCCGGAATATTCACCCGGACGTTTTACTTTGTCCGTAAACGGTCAGGACTGCGAATCGCAATTCGGAGTTCAGTCGTCGGCAGGATGGAGCTGGGAAGACGGCGGAGAGCATCAGCTCCCCGAAGGAAAAACCGTGTTGTTCCTGAAGGACCTGACCGGTTATTACGGACGTTGTTCTTCTGTGATTCTCACTCGGGATTTAAAGTATAAACCGCCGGCTGGACTGGAGGCGTTCAGACGGGAGCGCGCCCGACTGTCCGGGGTGTCCGACGTTCCTGAATCTGCCGGGAAGTACGATGTCGTGGTTGTTGGAGCCGGAACCGCCGGCTGCTGCGCAGCTATCGCTTCCGCCCGCATGGGCGCAAAGACGGTTTTGATTTCCGACCGGCCGGTTGTGGGCGGCAACGCCAGCATCGAGCTCGGCGTGCCCGTGCAGGGGGCCGCCAAGTTCCACGAACACGCCAGAGAGGGAGGAATTATCGAGGAAGCCGGCCGGATGGCTGCGGTGAAAGACAGCGTGATCCTGACTCGTCCGTTTGCCGACCTGATCGCCGCGGAACCGGGTCTGACAGTCGTTGAAAACATGTTTCTGGAAGGTGTGGAGAAAGACCGCGGAGGGAAAATAAAAGCCGCGCTGGCTCGCGACACCCTGACCGGAGCCCGCCGGCAATTTGCCGGAAAAATCTTTGTGGATACCACCGGTGACAGCTGGCTCGGTTATCATGCAGGTGCAGAGCATCGTCTTGGCCGGGAAGCTCGAGATGAGTACAGTGAGAGTCTTGCGCCGGACATTGCGGATAACATCACCATGAGCGGCTGCCTGCGGGGGCCGCATGAAAGTTTCCAGCGCTGCATTTTTTACCGGACTGTAAAAACCGGAGCGCCTCAGTCGTACACGGCTCCGGAATGGGTTTATGATCTGCCGGAATTTCCTGTGTTTTCTCATGGGAGGGGCCATCCGGATAAGCTGGAGTCCTTCGCAAAAAACGGTATATGGTGGATTGAATACCCCGGAACAACCGATGATCTGAATGATCCCGAAGGTGCGCGGGACGAGCTTTTGCGCATCAATTTTTCATTCTGGAACCACATGAAGAATATCTGGCCGGAGAGAGGACGCCTTGCGGAATTCAGGCTTGATTATGTTCCTTTTTCGAATGCCAAGCGCGAAACCCGTCGGCTGATAGGTGATTATGTGCTGAACCAGAATGATTGTGTCGCGGACCGGCATTTTGAGGATGCCATCGGCCATGCAGGCTGGATGCTCGATATTCATGCAACGAAGGGAATCTTCTCAACGACCGGCCCCTTTGATTCGCATCAGAAAATTCCAGTCTGTGAAATTCCGTATCGCTGCCTCTATTCCCGCAATATTGAAAACCTGATGATGGCCGGACGCAATATCAGTGTAACCCATTATGCGCTGGGAACCGTGCGGGTTCAGGGGCAGACCTCCCTTACGGGTCAGGCTGCCGGAACGGCCGCAGCGTTGGCCTGCTTGAACGGAACGACTCCGCGGGCAATTTACGAAAAGCATATCGGACAGCTTCAGCAGACACTGCTGAAAGAGGATCAGTTTATTCCCAAGGTGTTGAATTGTGACTCGCAAGACCTGGCCCGGACGGCATCGGTTCGGGCATCCGGTTCTGCGCCCAATTGCGCGCCCGAAAATGTGATTAACGGAATTGCGCGGCCGTGGCCGGGCGAGTCCAACATCTGGCGCTCCGCCGCCGGTGAGGCCCTGCCGCAGTGGATCGAACTGACGCTGCAGGAGCCGGCTGAAATTTCCATGGTTCAGTGCGCGTTTGATACCGATCTGAGTGTTCCGCTCCCGAACCAGCGATGCAGCTGTCCAAAGGGGTGTGTGCGCAACTATTTCATTGAGGTGTATGCGGATGGGCAGTGGAAAACAGTTGCTCGTGAAACCGGTAATTTTCAGCGGTTTCGGCGTCATTCATTTTCACCGGTGATTGCGGAGAAAGTCCGTCTGGTTGCTGAGTCTGTTCAGGATGTGTCACAGGCAATTGTTCATGAGATCCGGATTTATAAAAACAACCGTCCGGCGGTTCTTTGGGAGGAGCCGATATGATCCGGAAATGTTTGACAGCCGCAGTATCGTCCGTACTTACGGTTGCTGCGGTTCAGGAGAAGCCCAACATCCTTTTTATTGTAACCGATGATCAGGACTTCGCCACTATCGGTGCCTATGGTGGAAATGTCCTGACGCCCAATATGGATCGAATTGCCAGAGAGGGAATGCGTTTTAATCGGGGATACTGCACCTCCAGCAGCTGTGCGCCGAGCCGCTACGGCATTATGACCGGCCGTCTTGCCAGTCGCTGTTCCGCAAAGGAATTCGGAGCAAAGAACGCGCCGGGCGAACAGGCCTATATCACCAACGACGCCATCGTTCTGGAACCCGATCGTCCGACTCTGCCGCAGGCGCTTCAGGCCGGCGGATATCGTACCGGAATTACCGGCAAATGGCACCTCGGTCCGCATCACTATGAAACCATCGGAATGCAGAATGTTTCCAAGGATTGGAAACTGGGCGACCCTGAAGCCGATGTCGTCCTTCAGGAAAACCAGCGGAAGATTGCAGCGTATTTTAAAACACTCGGCTTCGAGTACACCGCGAACATGTACTGGGACAATGTCGGCGAGTGGTCGGTGTACATTGACGGATACAACGCCCAGAATCTGGAGTGGACCGTTGACGGCGCGCTGAAATTCCTTGATCAGCAGGATGACCGTCCGTTCTTCTTCTGGTTTGCTCCGCTGCAGATGCACAACCCGTGCGGTGCGGTCAAAGAGTTTGCTCCGCTGGTTGGCAGTGAGCGAATTACACCCGCCGGACTGCTCGCCGAAGCTCCGCAGGTGCAGCCGCCGCGCTCCACCATTCTGTCGCGTCTGGAAGAGGCCGGTGTTCCGCTGAAAATTCCGCAAACAGACGCCTGTGTGAAATACGGGACGGAGTATGTTCTCTGGCTGGATGATGGAATCGGTGCGATTCTCAACAAACTCGATCAAATGGGTGTTGCCGACAATACGCTGGTGGTGTTTTTCAGTGACAACGCCACTTGGGGAAAATTCCACACCTATGAACGCGGCTGCAATGTGCCGCTGATGATGCGCTGGCCGGACCGGATTAAAGCAGGTTCTGTCACCGATGCGCTGGTTGCCAACGTCGACTTTGCTCCGACGGTTCTGGCTGCGGCCGGGCTGGATGTTCCTGCCGATCTTGGAACGGACGGCGTGAACCAGCTCCCGCTTCTGGACGGAGAAAAACCGTCCGTCCGGGAAACCGTGATGCTGGAGTTCGGAACATCGCGTTCCATCTCCGACGGGAAATGGAAGTACATTGCAATCCGCCACACCGATCGCGACCGGGAATTTGAAAAAAAGACCGGCCTGCCGTCCGGCCACTGGGGCGCCGGAGAAACCGTTCCGCGGTTCAAGGGACTTCAGGGCTGGCGTAAATGGCACGAAAAAAACTATCCGGCCTATTACGACAGCGACCAGTTGTACGACCTTGAAAAAGATCCGGAAGAGCAAAGCAATCTGGCCGCCAATCCGGAATATGCCGATGTGCTCGTGCGGATGAAAAAAATGATGACGGACGAAATGAAGGAGCTGTCGCGCCCGTTCGGAGAATTTAAAAACTGAAAGGAAGATGATGAGGAGAATGATTAGTTTGCTGGTTCTTGCGCTTGCCGGAATGTCCGGGGCAGAACTTTCATTCGCGCCGGTTTTTAATGAGGGGGCCGTGCTGCAGTGCGATATGCCGGTTAATGTGTGGGGAACCGCCGATCCGGGAGCGACGGTTACGGTTTCATTTGCCGGACAGACGCAAAGCGCTGTTGCCGATTCTTCCAGGCATTGGAACATTGTGCTGGGCCCGATGTCCGCTTCTTCCGAACCTCGGAAACTGGCCGTCGTGTCCTCCATCGACGACCAGAAATCCTCAATCGACAATGTTGTTGTCGGTGAAGTCTGGCTGGCAACAGGACAGTCCAACATGGTGATGCCACTTCGCAATTCCACAGGTGGCGATGAACGGCTTAAAATGACCATTCCGGAAATTCGTTTTATGAAAGTGCCGCAGCAGACCGGTATTCCCCCGAAGCCGATGAACGCAGAACAGCTGGCATGGGACACGTTCCGTCCGGGGCCGAACGGCAAGGTGGCTGCGGTGGCTTTTTTCTTCGCCGAATATCTGCAGAAAAACATTGGTGGAACCGTGGGGATTCTTCAGTGCTCCTATGGTGGAACGCCCTGTCAGGCATGGACTCCATTGTGGGCATTGGATGAAAAACCGGAACTGAAATATTATGCGGATATTTTTCGAAAGGGATGTGAGTCCGGAAAGAGTACAGACGAGTCTCAGGCTGAGATTCGCAATTGCTATGCCCAGAATCAAAAATGGAATGAGTGGCACAAAAACCAGCAGGGCCCTCGTCCCGAGCCGCCGCATCGGCCCTCCGCTGATAACCTGTGTTTTCAGCAGGCTCCGGTTGTTTTGTACGAGAACATGACCAAGGCCATCATTCCGTACACTGCGCGTGGTGTCATCTGGTATCAGGGTGAGGGCAATGCCGGGAATCCGGAAGAGTATAAAGTGCTCTTCCCAACGATGATTGAGGCTTGGCGCAGCGCCTGGAATCGCCCGGATTTGCCGTTCTATTTTGTTCAGCTGGCGGCCTGCGATCATCCGGTTTGCGACTGGCCCGGTCTGCGCGCCGCCCAGACCTTTACGCGAGATACGGTTTCAAATACCGGTATGGCGCTGGCGATTGACAAGGGGGAGGAAAAGGATATTCACCCGCGCGCCAAACAGCCGGTCGGTGAGCGTCTGGCCCGTCTGGCGCTGGCAAATGTGTATGGGCAGGATGTTGTCAGTCGCGGCCCGGCTGTCCAGACAGTGGAAAAAAATGGCACAAATGTTCAGGTGGTTTTCCAATATTCGGAAAAAGGACTGCAGACTTCGGACGGTCAGTCCGATGTGCCCGGGTTTGAAGTCGCGGGCGCTGATGGAGACTATCAGCCGGCCACTGCAAGGATTGTTTCCAAAGACACTGTGGAACTGGGCTGTGCCGGAGCCGGTGAGCAGGAGTCGGTTCGCTATGCGTGGCATAATTGGATCGAACCGCCCGTTACACTGCAGAACAGCGCCGGCCTGCCGGCAGAGCCGTTTTCTGCAAAACTTGATTAGGAAGAGGGGATTACAGAACAGAAATTTGATGAAAATAATGGCAGCCGGAGCCGGAAAATCACTCACATCGACAACTGCATCGGGAAAATATTTTGTTCAAGGGAACAACGCGGCCTGATGGGAACACGATTGTGGGTTTTCTCGCAGAATACGGCGAGCACCTCGGTTCGCACCGCCTGATCCGCAAGGCGGACAGCTGTTCAATCTGAAGTCAGATTTGTATGAGCGAAAGAATTTTTGGTACAGTGTTGAACTCCGCAGGGAAGGTGCCGATGACGGAGGCGCTTCTGCGCGAAGCGTCTACCGATGATCGTGTGTGCGGAGCATAAGAAATGGAGAGGGAATCAATGTTGAACAAGACGATTTGTATTTTGAGCGTACTGGCACAGTTTGCCTGTGCGGAACTGGGGTTTGCTCCGGTTTTTAATGACGGCGCCGTGTTGCAATGCGAGATGCCGGTGAATATTTGGGGAACCGCTGATCCGGGAGCGACTGTCACGGTTTCATTTGCCGGGCAAACAAAAACAGCTGTCGCCGACTCTTCCAAACATTGGAAAATTGTGTTGGACCCGATGTCCGCTTCTTCCGAACCTCGGGAACTTTCAGTCCTCTCTTCAGTCGGGAATCAAAAATCGTCAATCGACAATGTTGTCGTCGGTGAAGTCTGGCTGGCATCCGGGCAGTCGAACATGGCGTTCGGGCTGGGCGGCGATAAGCAGGGGGCGAAGTGGACGGCGAAGACACTTCCGGAACTTCACTATATTCTGGTTCCCCGCAAAACCGGAATCCCGGTTGAGCGCGATTACACGTCAAAGGAGCTGGCCTGGAAGAGTTTCAAGCCGGGACAGAGCGGTCCTATGTCTGCCGTTGCCTTTTATTTTGCAAAAGAGATCAAGGATGCAACCGGACGGCAGGTTGGAATTATCCAGAGTGCGGCGGCCGGCACTCCGATTCAGGCATGGACGCCGATCTCGGCACTGGATGCTCATCCCAGGCTGAAACCTTTTGCCGACAATATTCGTGCGGGGATTGCCCGCGGCCGGAGTAAGGAGGTTTGCCTGGCGGAAGTCGAGGCGGATCATCAGTGGTATCTTGCAAATCGGGAATGGCAGAAAACGAAAGAGGGACCGCAGCCCGTCCGGTCTAAGGTGAAAGCCGGCAACCCGTGGTTTCATCGCTCGCCGACAGTGCTCTACAAAAACATGATCGAACCGCTGACCCAATATACGGTTCGTGGCATCCTTTGGTATCAGGGTGAAAACAATATCGGCAATCCCCCCGAATATCAGGTGATGTTTCCGGCCATGATTGAAGCCTGGCGCAGCGCGTGGAACCGGCCGGATCTGCCGTTCCTTTTTGTGCAGTTGCCGGGGTGGAGCTCGCCCGCTCCCTGGGCTGAATTCCGCGCGGCGCAGGCTGTGGCACGTGAAACGCTCGGCAATGTCGGCATGGCCGTTGCGATTGATTGTGGCGAAAAGAACGACATCCATCCCAAAAACAAGCAGCCGGTGGGAGAGCGTCTCGCGCGTCTCGCGCTGGCCGACGTATACGGGCAGGATGTGGTCAGCCGCGGTCCGCTTTTTCAAACCTTGAAGAAAGTTTCCGGCCGGATACAGGTTGTTTTCCAATGTTCTGGAAATGGACTGAAAACCTCTGATGGAAAAGCGGACTTACCCGGCTTCGAGGTCGCCGGAGTCGACGGAGTTTATCATGCGGCGCTGGCACATATTGTCGGGAAAGACACGGTTGATCTGGTCTGTTCCGATGTTCGGAAGCCGGTTTCTGTGCGGTATGCATGGGCCAGCTGGATCGAGCCGCCGGTGACGCTTCAGAACAGCGCCGGACTTCCTGCGGAACCATTTCAAGGTGATCTGTAAACATGAAGAGGGGGATCTCGAAGATATCTGTTTGTTTACTGGCCTGTCTCTCAGGACTTGTTTCTGACGCTGCCGACGCAAAGCGTAAGCAAATGTCGGCGGATGAGCTGCGCCGGCATATCCTCGAAACGCGGTCCGCTCCGTTGACGAATCTGAATGTCCGGACAGTACTGAATGTTTGCGATTTCGGCGCGGTTCCAGATGACGGCAGGGATGATCGTCCGGCTATTGCTGCCGTGGTCTCGAGAGCTCGTTCTCTGAAAGGTCCGGTTCAGGTTCGTTTTGATCCGGGACGGTATGATATCCAGGCGGCGACCGAATCGTTTGACGATGGACGGAGAGAAAATTCGGCAGTCTGCCTGCAGGATTGCAGCGAATTGCTGATCGACGGTGCCGGGGCTGAACTTCTGATTCATCGACCGGACATATCCGTTTTTCGCATAGACAATTCCACAAATCTGATTATTCGGAATTTTACGATCGATTACGATCCGCTGCCGTTTTCGCAAGGTACAATCGAGTCGGTGGATGCTGCTTCCGGCAGCTTTATTCTGAAGCTGAATGACGGATTCCCCCGGCCCGATGCCCCGTTTTTTAAGAGCTGTGATTCCTGGGGGATGCTGAAAGATGCGACTCGTCCGGGTCGATTGAAGGCGAACTGTCCGTCGTTTTTTGTGTATCAGGATATTGTCAGTATTGACGATGAGCATTTTCGGATGGTTCTGAAGAACGCGGCTCAAATCAGGAGCTTTGCGGTTGGAGATTCTTTCGCAATTGTTGGGCGATCGGCCAGTATTGGTTTATATCAGGATTCGGATAATATTACTTTTGATCATATTACAGCCTACGCCTGTCCCAGTCCTGTGTTTATCGGGGAAGAAACCTCTCGCCTCAATGTACTGAACTGCAGGATGGAGCTGAAGGGGAACCGCCTGTTGTCCAACGGTGGCGGCGGTGTGATTTGTCAGGCCTCACGAATCGGGCCATGGGTGGAAAACTGTGATTTCGAAGGTCTGTCGGATGACTGTCTGAATATTTATGGACTCCCGATTTATATTCTTGAACAGCTGTCTCCGACCGCGCTGAGAGTGTACGCGAAGGCTGCGATACATGCCGGTGACCGTCTGGTGTTTTTTAATCCGGATGAAGGCAAGGTTATTCAGGACACGACGGTCATTTCTTTTTTCGATAATACACTGGTTGTGAGTGATCCGGTTGGTTCTCTGAACATTGTTCCGCCCGGTACGGAACGGCCCCGGGGCGATCCGCGAGCATGGAAAATCTATGATCATGCTTATAATCTGAACGCCGTAGGAAACTATTATGTTTATCGCAACAATGTCATGCATGACGGTCGACGGTTCGGAACCCTGTTGAGAGCCAGTCAGGGGTTGATTGAGAATAATCGGTTCGAGGGACTTTCTCATTCCGGAATATGCATTGAGAATGAACCCGGCTGGCCGGAGGGGTTCTGGGCTCAGAATCTGATCGTCAGCAGCAATCGGATTACAGAGTGCGGTTATATCGGAAGTAATCCTTCCGTTCGCATCGCCGGATTGAAGCTGAACGGGATTATGGATGCCCCGATACAGAAAAATATTTACATTCTCGATAATAAATTCCATGCCGTGTCTGGCCCGGCGGCGGATCTCAACGGAGTTGAGGGCCTTGTCATTGAACGCAATGTTTTTGGGAGTGAGTCGGCAACCGGTCCGCTGGTTGTCGGAGAAAATATCACTGGATTATCAATTCGCGGAAATGCCGGAGAATCCCGGTTCCGGTTTCAGTAAGTTTCGTATGAGGGAGGAGATTATGAAGAAGTATCCCGGATTTAAACAGGCTCAGCCGATTTGGCCGATAGGAATTGAAACGGAAAAAAATATCCATGTCGGGTTTCGTGCAGTTTTTTCTGTGGTTGAAAAAACTGCCAGCGTTACCTTGCACCTGACTGGGTCGACCATCTATCGGGTATTCCTGAACGGGAAATTTATTCAGCACGGTCCGGCCCGCGGGCCGCACGGGTATTTTCGGGTGGATGAACTGGATTTATCTGGACGGCTTGTCGCGGGCGTCAATCTGTTGGCGATCGAGGCGGTCGGCTATAACTGCAACAGTTTTGCCTATCTCAATCAAATGTCATTTCTGCAGGCAGAGCTGACTGTCGACGGGGAAGTCGCGGCGGCAACCGGGGGAGCGGGGTTTGATACGCTTCGTCTGTCGGATCGCATCCAGAAGGTTGAGCGTTACAGTTTTCAGCGCCCATATATCGAAGCCTATGCATTGACTCCCGGATGGGATGCATGGCGCACAGCGGTTGATTTCCGGGCGGAATCTGTTGCCTGTGCTGTTTCAGAAAAAAAGAAACTGCTGTCGCGCGGAGTGGCTGTTTCTGATTTCCAGACCTTGGAAACTTTGTCGGTCATTTCTTCCGGTACAGTTTCGTACCGGGAAAAGCCGGTTGACCGTTCCGTTTACTGGTGGATGAGCGATCCGCGCTATGAAAATCTGGGATCTTTCCTTCCGGAGCAGTTTGAGCGCGATCTGCTGCAGGTCTGGCAGGCCTGTGACTGTACCGGCGGGGACGGTGGCCGATGGGAAATTCTCGATCTCGGCAGCAACCGTTCCGGGTTTGTACGGTTGAGTATTCAGTGTGTGGAACCGGTGCGTGTTATTGCTGCTTTTGATGAGCTGCTGATCAATGACGACATTGACCTCTCGCGCAACACGTCTCTCAATTTTGTCTATTATGAGCTTCAGCCGGGCGAATACGCCCTCGAATCTGTGGAGCCTTACACATTTCGCTATCTGAAAATTCTGCTGCTCGATGGCGAGGCCGAAATCAAAGCCGCAGGCATCCGGGAGTACGTCAACCCCGAAGCGGAATATCGTTTAGAGAGCGGTGATCCGGATCTCGTCAAACTGTTCGAAGCCGGCCGACAGACGTTCCGGCAGAATGCGGTCGATATCTATATGGACTGTCCCGGACGTGAACGTGCCGGCTGGCTGTGTGACAGCTTTTTTACCGGCCGCGCCGAAGAGCTGCTGTGCGGCAGCTCGAAGATCGAACGCAATTTTCTGGAAAACTATCTGTTGCCCGAATCGTTCGGCGATGTTCCGCAGGGCATGCTGCCGATGTGCTACCCTTCCGAGCATCTCGGCGGCAGGCATATTCCGCAGTGGGTCATGTGGCTTGTTCTGGAGCTGGAAGAATATCTGGAGCGAACCGGCGACCGTGACATGATTGACCGTTTTGAACCGAAAGTGGCCGGCATTCTTGGGTATCTGGAGGGTTTTGAAAATTCCGACGGGATGCTCGAAAAACTGCCGTCCTGGAACTTTATCGAATGGTCGAAAGCCAATCAGTTGACCGAAGATGTCAATTATCCGACTAATATGCTCTATGCCCGCATGCTTGAAAGCGCAGCCCGTCTCTACGGTCGTGATGAGCTGGCGGGAAAAGCGGCGTTAATTCATGAGACGGTCCGGCAGCAGTCGTTTAACGGAACGTTTTTTGTCGACAACTCCGTGCGTGATGAGAACGGTGTATTAAAGCCCTCCGGCGAATGCACCGAGGTCTGTCAATACTATGCCTTTTTCTGCGGGACAGCGACCCCGGATGAATTTTCCAGTCTTTGGAACATTCTGCTGGAGCAGTTCGGCCCCAACCGCAGGGCGGGCGGAGAATACGATTTTGTGTATCCTGCCAATGCCTTCATCGGCTACTATCTGCGTATGGATCTGTTGTCTCGATTTGGAGAGGGGCGACGGCTGATTGACGAAATGAAACGTTATTTTATCGGAATGACGGATCGAACCGGAACTCTTTGGGAACGCGATGATGAACGCTCCAGCTGCAATCATGGATTTGCGTCCTTCATCTGTGTTTTGATTGCCCGGCATGTTGCTGACGCGATGTGAGTCTTTGTTTTGAAACATGTTTTGCCAGAGTGTATATTAGACAATCATGGCTGTGCATATTTTTTATATGTTTCTAATTCTGGTCTGTGCAGTATTGCCTGTGCAGGCGAAGCTGATTGCACACTATAATTTTTCAGACGGCGACCTGCTGGATAATGAAGTCGGAGAAGCATATGCGCTTCATGCTGTGCAGGCAAATGATGCGTCTTTGCAGAGTGTTCGACTGAATGCGGTGGAAGGTACGGCGGTTTTCCCGGGTGGAACTCAGGTCCAGTCATGGTTGGAGGCTGCCGGTCCCGGTGCGCTGAAGGCATACACTGTATCTTTCTGGTTTCGTACGGACCGGGCTTTTCTTGGATTTCCGCATCTGGACTTTTTTTCATCCCATACAGATCCGGCTCCGGAGAAACAGGGGATTTTGGTTCCTGTAAGGGATTGCCGCGGGACACGGATTGGCACGAAGCGTCTTCCTGACTGGCCGGGTAAACGGGTACACGCGGGTGGAATCTGGCATCATGCAGTACTGCGGCGTGTAAATGAAACCGGTCGAACGGAAATCTATTGCACATCACAGGATGAAGCCGTTGGACATCCGGTCATCGAGGCCGCCGGTGTGCCTTCCTGTCTGAATGAGATCGTGTTGGGCCTCAATCGAGGAAAAGATGTTCGTTATCGGGTTGAAATGGCTAATGTCAAAATTTTTGATGATGCTGACATTTCGGTCGATGAACTGTTTGCTGAGGGACCGCAGACGTGGACTGCAAATGATCTTTCTTTTTTTTCAATTCAGCAGATGTTGAAAAAAATGGATCGAGAAGCGGAGTGCCTGCGCGAGGAGCTTTCACTTCTTCCGATTTATGATGATTCATTGCAGCTGGATGCGTATGGATATCACAGCAGTTATCTGCCTGCGCTGGATACTGTTCCGGATGAGCCTCGATGGACCATTGAACTGTCGTCTGAGCTGCCCTTTAACTTTTTGGAACTTTACCTGATTCCGGCAGCGGACCGCCGGACGCCGAATAGGCCGGGATACGGATTTCCTCTGCGGTTTCGGATTGTCAGTTTTGACCAGAATGACGAACAAACTGTGCTGGCAGATTGGCGCGACAGCGATTATCCGGACCCGGACCGGTTTCCCGCCCGGTTTCCCGGAACGGATTCTTCCCTGAAACGTATTGTATTGGAAGTGTATCGCGGGCAGGTCGAGGGGGGACTGGAGTATTTTGCTTTGGATGAACTGTTTGTTTCTGCCCGTTACTTCATCAGCGAAGTTCTGAACGTTACGGCGTCTTCCAGTTTTGAGTCTCCTCCGTTCTGGAGTTCCGGTTTTTTAAATGATCAGAAAACCGGTTATGGGCTGCCGGTGCTGCGAAGTTCCCGTGAGGCTTATGTCGCTGAAGATTTCATCAGGCGCTTTCCTATGTCATTCGACGGTCCCTATATTGTTGATCTGGATTTGAAGACCAACAGACAGATCGATTTGGTCGTACTTTATCCGGCTCAGCCTCCAGAGGGAATTGTGGTTCCGGGATTTGGCTTTCCGGAGTCTGTTCAGATTGAAACATTTGTAGAGTCATCAGCCGGGGAACGGGTTCCCATAGAAACATTTCTTAAGTCCAGCCTGCCGAACCCCGGCAACAATGTGCTGCGGTTCCATGGTCACTCAAAGATGATTCGATGGATTCGGTTTGTGTTTGATCAGCTGCCTTTTCATGAAGGAAAGCAGACTTTTGCCATGGGTGAGATCGGGCTTCGGGGTCTGACCGAATCCTATGGAAAAGATGCTGTCGTGAAGGTCAGTGGATCGGATACGGATTCGTATCTCCTGACGGACGGACTGTCGGACGGTGCCGAAATTATTCCGATGATTCAGTGGCTGGATGGTTTGGGGCGGCGCAGTTCGTTGAGCCGACGGTTGGGAAAAGTTGAAGCACTACAGCAAATGCTGGAATCCCGAAAAGAAATTTACCAGAGAGCGCTGTTATGGACCGTGCTGGTGTTGTTCATCTGTTCACTGACAGCGGTTGCGCTGAATGCCATTATCCAGAAGCGGCGGCATGCCCGGCGGCTTCGACAGCAGATAGCAACGGATCTCCATGATGATATTGGCAGCCGCATGAGCGCGATTTCCCTGGCAACAACATATTTATGCAAAGTGTCAGAGGACCCTAAGGTTCATGAGAGAAGCGGTAAAATTGAACGAATTGCCGGTGAGATGCAGTCTTCACTGGCGGATGTCCTCTGGTTTACCAATTCGGAAACCGATTCATTGCGCCAGATGGTAGGGAAGCTGCTGGATGTGAGTGAATTGCGCATTCCGCCTGAACAGCTCTGTATTGAGGTTACGTCGCTTAAACAGATTCCTGAGTCTTCCGTTGCTGTTCAGTTTAAACGGGACCTGCTGTTTTTGTTTAAGGAGATTGTGAACAATGCGGCGAAGCATTCGGATGCTTCGCAGATAAAAGTCGCCATTCAATGGAAAAGGCCAGTGCTCTGCATTACTGTCAGTGATAACGGTAAAGGTTTTTCCGTGGATGAGGAGTTGCGGCGACAGCACAGGCGGCCGCATCTCGGCCTTAACAGCATGCAGCGCCGGGCAAGTCGCCTTGGAGCAAAACTGAATATAGAATCAGCGCCGGGAGAGGGTACTGTAGTAACCGTTCGTGTGAGGACCTGAATGATATGGCGGAAAAATTGACATCTGTTTCCCTGTGGATTATCGAAGACAATCCTGACTACCGTCGGGAATTGACCGATTTGTTGGAGCTGGTCGATACGATTGAATGCACGGGGTCTTTTGCCAGCTATGACGAAGTGCGGGAGCTATTTGATGAGCTGGAACTTCCGGAAATTATTCTGCTTGATTTGAACCTGCCGGGAACAAATGGCCTGCAGGCCATTTCTGAATTGCGGAGGCTGTCCCCGGCTTCGCAGGTGATTGTTATAACTGTTGCGGATCATCGCAAAACGGTGTTTGATGCGCTGCGTGCCGGAGCGGCGGGGTATTTGCTGAAAAGCGAGCCGTTTGATGGAATTGTTCAGCATATTCATGAGGTCGTATCTGGAGGCATTCCGTTGAGCAGTGCTGTGACACCTTTTGTGCTCGATTCACTGAAAATCATGCCTGCTTCCAAAACGGAAAAAAATCTTTCTGATCGGGAGTCTGAGATTTTAGAAATGCTGGCGGATGGCGCCAGTCGCGGAGAAATCGCTTCCTGCTTATCAATTGCTACAACAACCGTGGATTATCATTTGCGCAGTGTGTACAGCAAGCTGGGGGTTCATTCCACATCGGGTGCTGTAGGGAAGGCGTTTCGCCTCGGACTTCTTAAATAGTTTGCCTCTGACTCACTACAAGATGTTGTAGTAAGAACTACAATCCTCATAGATTGTTAGCTTGTAATTCCTATGTTCCAATATCACACGGTTGAGCTGAGTGTTTCAGTCTTGCAGAAAAAGAAAACCAAGGAGTAGGGATGAGAGTGACAAAACGGTTTGCCGGTGTATTTGTGTTTCTGATCATCGTTTCCGCGGAGGCGGTTCAGATTGTGACGGACCTTGGGCAGAAGGCTGAGCTGGGAGTGACCGAAGGCTATGGCGGGGGGCTTGATCCCGCATCATGGGTGGTGGATTACGCATCTACCAATTTCACGTTTGTTTATGATATCTCTGGGCTTGGAGTCGGTGCCGAATCTCTTGAAATTTTTGTAAACAGCCTGAACGGAGAAACCCTCACGGGTGGAGGGCAGAACGGGATCGCCGTGAATGGAGGAACCAGTGCTCTGTGGTGGGAACTCGGGGAAGATTTGGCTTTTGATGTGGTAATCCGGGATGCGACATCGGAAGATGTTACTTCAGACTTTCTGATAGATCTGACTGGAGTTTGTTTGCGTTGGGTTGTTGCAGGAACTGCCACAATTTCTGGAACAACAGTCACGAATACTTTGGGATCGATGGTGCCAATCGATCTGCCTGATGGAGAAACAAATGAGGTTTCATTCACGGCTGCGCGTCTTGAAGCAGGAATGGCTCAGTTCGCACAGTTACAGTTTGATATTGTGAACCCAAATGCGTCGATCGTGGTCGATGCGGACTACCTGAATGACTCGTATCAGAGTAACGGAAGCTTTGAGTTTGATGAAAACGGAGATCAAATTGCAGCAAATGTTGAGGATAGTCTTGGATTCTGGCAAGGAGGAACGAATGTCGTGAGCTCCTTGTCCGGAATTTCCAAGGATATCGAGAAATCATATACGACTGCAGGCGCAACAGATGGGAGCATTTCTTTGGAGATTGGGGCGCGCAATGCCGACGGAGCACTGAACAGGGGCTCGGTCCTGAACACAAAATATAAAGTTCAATTTTCTGACAGCGGGATGTTCAATCTGAGTTTTGATTTTTTCAACGCCAGCGGCTGGGATGCTGATGATACGGTTGAAGTAGCACTGTTTACGTCTGACAACAATACCGTGGGGACTGCGCTGGGAACCGGTACGTTAACCGAGATCTGGTCCGGAAGTTTTACGAAAGGAGTATCGACTGCTTCCTGGACGAATATTGTTTTAGCGGGGATTGGTTCTGTTGAATCCGCCAGTGTGGGTAAAGAGCTGTTCATTGCATTTTCGAGTGGTACGGCTGTCGGCGGCGAGATTGCACGCATTGATAATGTTCAGCTGTCAGTCCTTCCGTCTCCGCCGATGCCGGTTGTTGCGAATTTCGGAACTGATTCGTCTCTGAATACACAGGGTTTTTCCGATGGTGTTGCGCCATCGGCACTGCCGGACGGAACAACGACCAACTATGCCTATTCTTTCGATATTTCCAATAGAGGGCTTGGCGGGGCAGCAACGCTTGAGGTGGACATGGTGTCTCAGAACGGAGCGACCGTTCGCACGGGTGGTCCGTTTGGGGTTACCGTGACCGGAGGAGGCAATGACCTGTGGTGGGATGCCGGCGAAGGTTTCGACTTTGCGGTTCGTGTGCTGGATGCATCAAATAAGGATATTACTTCATTTTTTACAGTGGATTTGACCGGTTTTTCTGTTCGCTGGCGGGACGCAAATGGGGATGCCAATGACTCAACAAAGGTCACGGCAACAGTGGCGGGTGAAAGCTTTGACGCTCCGGCAACCACAGCTGTAGCCATCTTGCCTTATAGCCTTGCGGAAGGGGACGTCGCTGAGACTTCGTTCAGTGCTTTCCGGACGGGGACAAATGACGTCTGTCAGCTTGCGCAGCTTAAGGTGATGATTGCTCTCAAAGACAGTGTGCCGGTACCGTTTGCGGTTCTGGGAGAGCCTTTCAGTCTGATGATTAATGGCGACTTCACATCGGTGGCGAATCCGACTCCGGATGACGGTGGGCCGGCTTGGCCGGTTGCCGGTTCCCTGAGTGATTGGTATGGATACTATGGACGCAGTGCTGAGGTGGTCGGCTGGTCCCATTATTATGACGATCCGAATAATCTGGCGTCTGAAATCGGAACGGTGAATGCCGATGACGATAACAGCATCTATACGCTGGATGGAACAGATAAGCTCAGTACAGGTATCAATATTACATCAGGTCTTATTACCCTGAATTCTTCAATGGGTTATCGCAATGGCATGATGCAGAGTCTTGACGGAATAACGATCAACCCGGATCTGACCTATGTCTTCTCCGTTGACGCATTCCTGAATCCGTCTGATCCGAAAGATAACGACTCCACAACCTTCAGTGCTGCGATTATATCCGGTGCGGACGGCTCAAACTGGGAAGATGCTGTTTCGTCTTCGGTGATCCAGCTTTCAGCAACCAATCTTCCCGATGCGGAGGGTGTCGATGTTCAGACAGTTACAGTCAACGGATCGGATCTGGCAGGCGGACCTTTGCATGTTGTTTTCGAGTCGGTGAATACGGAGGCGATTCCCAGCTTCCCGAATGTCAGTTCGAGTGATGTAAACAATGCTGACAATGTATCGCAATTGTTTGTCGGCACCGTTTCCTTGACGTTTATTCCGCTTGCCGGAGATTTGAACCGGGACGGTTTTATAACGCAGGATGATGTGTCTCTTGCCACCATGTATCTGGCCGGTAATGGCGGTGATGATGCCGCAGCACGCCAGAATGCTATGATTGAACTGGGATATTCCGCAGCGGAAGCGTTGGATTATCTGAACCTGTCCGATTTTGATGTCGACGGCAATAACGTCTTTGATTCTGACGACGTTGCTGCTCTCGATCTGTTGGCGCGGCCGTTCGTTCAGGCATCTATGAACGGAGGCATAATGGATCTGTCATGGAACGGTGTCCCGGGAAAAGTCTATGATGTTGAATCCTGCACGAATCTGCCGGTTTCGGAAGATGCACGCTATTTCCGGGTGATTGAAAGATAACAGAAATGGATCTGCTCAGTTCTCCGTAAATCTGGAGAGCTGAGCGGCCAGGTTTGAATATTGGACAGGATCAGATTGTGAGAAGAGAAAAAAAAGCAGCCCGGCGGATACCCCGGCGGGATTTTATAAAATGTGTTGCCGGGGCCGGCGGCGCAGCCATGCTGCCACAGGCTTTCGCGGCTCTGGAAAAACGCCGGCCGAACGTGGTGTTTGTTTTTGCAGACCAGTGGCGCGCCTCCGCGATGGGATATGCCGGGGATCCCAATGTCAAGACCCCGAATTTTGACCGGTTGGCGGCAGAGAGTTTTAATTTTAAAAATGCGGTTTCAGTCTGTCCTGTGTGCAGTCCGGCGCGGGCGTCGATGATTACGGGACAGTATCCGTTGAAACACGGGGTGTTTGTTAATGATGTTTATCTTGAGCAGGATGGGCCTTCGATTGCCGATTGTTTTAATCTTGCCGGATATAATACCGGCTATATAGGAAAGTGGCACCTGGATGGGCATGGGCGCAGTGCATTTATCCCGAAAGACAGGCGGCAGGGTTTTCAGTTCTGGCAGGCTTTGGAATGTTCTCACAATTATAATGCTTCTGAATATTATGATAATGAGGATCCGGAAATAAAAATGTGGAAGGGTTATGATGCATATGATCAGACCACTCACGCCATAGAGTACATCCAAAGTAACCGCGGAAATCCGTTTGTACTGTTTTTGTCATGGGGACCGCCTCATGCTCCGTATATGACGGCCCCTGAAAAGTTTCAAAAAATGTATGATTGGGCAAAACTGGAATTGCTGCCCAATGTGCCGGAGTCGGATAAGTTTATTCGCCCTGCAGGGTCGGACGAATATGCCCGCATGGACCCGGTGGAACGGACCCGATGGATCATGGCTGGTTATTATGCCCATTGCAGTGCTCTGGATGCCTGTGTAGGCAGGTTGCAGACCGCTATTCGTGATGCGGGGCTGGAAGAGGATACCATTTTTGTTTTTACGTCTGACCATGGCGACATGCTTGGTTCGCACGGTCTCTGGAAAAAACAGTGGCCGTATGATGAATCTGCCTGTGTTCCGTTTCTTCTGAAGTATCCAGGATTTGGGAAAAGCGGACGGGCGGTTAAGACGCCAATCAATACGCCCGATATTATGCCGACGCTGCTGGACCTGTGCGGAATTCAGTCACCATCTTCCGTTCAGGGTAAAAGTCGTGTGCGGGAAATGAACGGCAGGGAGATTCCGGAGGAGGCTGTGCTGATCGCCAATGTTCATTCGTTCGGGCAGTGGAATGCTGCCCGCGGCGGAAAGGAGTGGCGCGGGGTGCGGACTGCCCGGTACACCTATGTGCGGGATTTGCGCGGGCCATGGCTGCTGTTTGACAATGATAAGGATCCTTATCAGATGAATAATCTGATAGGGAATCCTGAATCGGTGCCGCTGCAGAAACGTTTCGAGGAGCTCTTGCAGAGAAAGCTGGCAGAAACGGATGACCGTTTTCTTTGCGGGATGGACTACATTGACCAGTGGGGATATGTAGTCGATGAATCGGGGACTGTTCCGTATTTGAGATAATATGGCGGTGATCCTGAAGATGTTTTTAAGGAGAAATTCAGAATGAATCGAATAAAGCATGCTGCGGTATGTCTGGGCTGTGCAGCTCTTTCTGTAAATTCGTTCGGCAGCGAAGTTTATTCCCGGCCAAATGTATTGTTTATTGTGGTTGATGATCTGGGATGGCGGGATCTGGGGTGTTATGGGAGTACGTTTTATGAAAGTCCGCATATCGATGCATTGGCTTCATCTTCAATGTTGTTTACGGATGCGTATGCTGCAAACCCAACCTGTTCTCCGACGCGTTCCAGTATCCTGACCGGTCAGTACCCTGTACGTACCGGGTTTACCGCTCCTTCCGGACATCAGAAAGGCGTTCATCTTCACGCTCCCAGAGCAAAGCATCTGCCGGATGTTCGCGCCGTGAGCCCGAGTTCTGTTAATTTCCTGTCGCCGGACTATTACACGTTGAGCGAGGCATTTCAGGACGCCGGTTATTCCACGGCATTTCTGGGAAAATGGCATTTGGGCAGTGCTCCGCATTTCCCGGAAGAGCATGGGTTTGAATTTGTTGTCGGCGGCCGCGAGCATGCGGGACCGCCGGGCAGGGACGGGACCAGAAAGTTTTTTCCGCCTTGGAGTGCAGATACGCTTCCGGACGATATTTCGCCGGATACACATATTGATGACTATCTTGCCGATCGCGCAGTGGAATATATCGACAGTCATAGTCATGAGCCGTTTTTCATGTGTTTCTGGACCTATAATGTCCATGCCCCGATCCAGTCAAAACCTGAACTGGTTGAGAAATGGAGGAAAAAGGCGGGTTTAAATAACCCTCAGCACGGACCCACTATGGCGGCAATGATTGAGGTGATGGACGAGAGTGTTGGACGGGTTCTGGATGCGTTGGAAAACAACGGAATTGCTGACAACACTATTGTTATTTTTACTTCTGATAACGGCGGCAACATGTACAACACGGCAGACGGGACCGCCGCAACCAACAATGAGCCTCTGCGTTCCGGAAAGGGTAATAATTACGAGGGTGGGGTGCGCATTCCGCTGATTGTGCGGTGGCCCGGGGTTACGCTGCCCGGTTCCGTCAGCCATTCGGTGGTTTCAACGGTGGATCATTATCCTGCATTGCTCGAAATGGTCGGGCTTCCGTTGCGGCCCAAAGATCATATAGATGGTGTCAGTTATGTTGCCGCACTGAAAGGGGAGCCGTTCGAACGGGAAGCTCTGATCTGCGATTGGTCACATCACATTTGTCAGACTCACAATCTTCCGAATACATCAATCCGGGAAGGAAACTGGAAACTGCTTCGTTTTTGGTTTGATAATCCGGACGGTTCACACCGATACGAACTTTACAACCTCGCTGATGACATCGGGGAGTCCCGGGACCAGTCTGCGTCCTTTCCGGAACGGGTGCAGGCGATGTCGGAAAAACTTGACGCTTTTTATGAGCAAAGCGGCGCTTTAAAACCGCTGAAAAACCCGGCCTATAACGGACGGACCATTGATGTCTGGGGGTACGATGAAAAGGGCGATGGACATGTCTCTGAAAGTGCCATGGTTTTGAAGGCCGAATGCCCCGGCTTTACGGTTTCGACCCGTTGTGTCCCGTGGGCTGAAAGCTGTGCGGTTTTTGAGTTCGAGGCTCGTTCCCGAAACCAGGCCTCGGTCAATATTCAATGGAAATCCAGAACTGAAGATCAGTTTGACGCATCGCGCAGCAGGGATGTGGCGGTTCCTGAGAACTGGAAAACGTTCCGTGTTCAGATGGATTATCAAAGTGTTTTGAGAGGTTTGCGGATTGTTTTTGAAAAACCGGGGGACCTGCTTGAAATTCGGAACGCCCGGATGTTGAGTCCCGACGGAACGCAGATGATGTCATATGAATTTCGTTAAGAGCTTCCCTTGGGACAGTTTCCTGTGCAGATATGGCGTAGTGAATCTTCCACGTATTTGAATAGGAAGCGGTTGGTCTTGCCAGCTTGCTGTACCAGCACAGAAAAGGACCGCATCGATAGAGATCAAAAAGACGGCGGGAGATACCACGAAAGAGATTATCGAAATTGTGCTGGATCACCGGGAACCGGTAGACGGTCTCGCCGGCCGGAGCCCAAAGGTCGGCCAGCGGAAGAACGACGTTTGCGGAAAACCAAAAGAAAAGTACGAAAGATTTTGGACACTATCCATGCTCAGGAGAAGAGCGGAAGCAGCCTTGGAGAAGCAGAAGTTCGATGGCATGAAGCTGCACAAGTTGGCTGAAAACGTCCAGGAATGCGTTGGGAAGATGTTGAGTTGCTCCAGAGGAGCTCCGCATTCGATTTCCCGCAAATGACATGAACAAAAAAATAACCCCGTCAATCAACGGGGTTATGGTGTAAGAAAAAGAGGCTTGAGCTTATTTCTTTTTCTTGGCGAATCCAATGATGATCCCGATCAGTGCGAGCGCTGCAACAGCGATGCCGCCGATTACGGCAGGGGAGAGCCCTGTGCTTTCCGCGACTACCGGCTCTTCGACAACCTCTTCAACCACAACAGGGGCGGCGTTTGTTTCAGGCTCCGGTGGCGGAGGCGGAGGTTCTTCTTCGAGTGTAATCATCGGACGCAGGTCGTTGCTGTCGAGGGTGACCGTCTGCGGGAGATACCCTTCCTTGGTCAGTTCAACTGAAACCGGTTTTTCGATAAGCTGTTCAACCGGAGTGGTGCCGATTGATTTGCCGTTCATGGTCACCTTTGCTCCGGACGGTGAGCTGGTGATCATTACGTATGGCATGGCTTCCAGATTGACTGTAGCCAGCTGGGATTTTGCTTCAACGGTAAAGGACTCTTCATAGTAACGGTCTGCTTTAACCGTGAAGCTGGTTTTTTCTGCAATTTTAACTTTGGCGGAACCTTTTCCAATCGATTTGTTGTCGCCAGCCATGAAGATCTCAGCAGAGGCCGGGGTGGCTTTGATTTCAATAACCGGAAGCGGATTCAGCTCTACAGACATTTTATAAGACATTTCATGCGTTTGCGCAGGAGTCAGACTGACGGTTTTGCTGAAGTAACCATCTTTGCGGAATTCAAAGGTGCGCGGCTTGGAAATTTCTTCGGTCATCGGTGCTTTGGAAACGAAAGAACCGTTTTCGTAGATTTCGACGTTGTCCTGTGCGGTGGACACGGTGATGAGAGGACGATGCTTCAGCTCAAAGATCTGCGGATTTTGCGTTTCGAGACTGATGGTGACATTCTGGTCGTAGTAGTCTTTTTTCTTAATGACATAATCGCGGGCTTCATCAACCAATACCTCAACGTCCATAGGAGTGTCACCTGCGAGCTTTCCGGAATCAGCCTCATAAATTTCGGCACTGGGTTTGGTGTAAACCAGAACAGGCTGGGGGCGGAGTTCAAAGAACAGGTCTTCCGGGGAGTCGTAATTCAGCACGATCGATTCGGTATAGAACTTGTCCAGACGAATTTCGAGCTCTTTGTCCAGCAGGAACACGTATGTTTGGAAAGGAGTGACGCCAATCGGATCTTCTTCACCGGCTTTGAATACCGGTGCGCCTTCCGGCGAACTGTTGATGGTAACTGGAGCAGTAAAGGGAATCCATCCGCTGACAGTCAGGGTGATGGCCAGCGTTAAAATCAGGTTCGCAATTCGGAAAGCATTTTTCTTTGTCATCATAGTCTCCTTACGTCTTTGTAAAACATACATGAGACATATACTGCAAACAAACAGGGAAAGTCAAACTATGAGAAATCTAATAAAAGAGATCTTGATACAGTTACTTCCTTCGATACTTGTTTAGAACCAGCGCAATGATCATCAGCAGTCCGCCGCCAAACAACCGCAGCCAGTTTGCTTTTTTGTGGAAAATCAGCACAGAAACCAGAATGCCGATCGGAATTTTTAGGTTGTTGAACACGGCAGGACTACCGGCGCTGGTGCGTCGGGCAATCCGGCAGTGCTGCCATTGTTCGACGATAAAAATATGTCCGAATGCGAAGCAGAGATTGGCAGCCTGCATCAGCGTGATGCCGATCCGCGGCTCCTCGGATCCAGGCTGCCTGTATTTAATAATGATTCCGCCGGCCACCGCCGGCAGTACCGAAAACAAGGATTGCGGAGCAAAGCGGTTTTCAAAAAAATCGTTGGTCAGGGTAACATAAATCGGCGTAAAGACGGTAACCAGCGCGTCTTCGTAGTCTTGATCAGTCCGAAAGAAAATGCCCGGAGCAGCCAGACGAGAAAGTGGTCGAGTATACTATTTTACGATTTGCAGAATGGATTTGAATGCCGGATCTTTTGCATCGCCCAGCAGTTCAAATAAAATGGATTCGGTTCCGATGGTTCGGACTCCTTCGTGTTCCATGCGTTTCAGGGCCATCTTTTTATTTTCCGGGTCGCGAGATGAAACTGCGTCGGCAACCACATACACCTTATGACCGCTTTCCATCAGCTGCAGAGCGGTCTGGTAGACACAGACATGGGTTTCGATGCCGCAAAGGATCACCTGTTTGCGTCCGGCTTTTTCCAATGCCTGGAAAAACTCCGGTTCGCCACAGCATCCGAAGGCGCTCTTTGCTATTGGCGGTTCTGTGATGAATTCCTGAAATTCTTCGCGGGTGGGGCCTAGTTTTTCCGGAATTTGTTCGGTCACCAGAACCGGCAGGTCCAGCGCTTTCATTCCTGCGAGCAGGCGGTGGAGGTTTTTGAACAGCTTTTCGGAGCCGTCGACCACTTCCGAGAGTTTTCCCTGCACATCAATAAAAACCAGTATGGCGTTGTCTCTTTTAAGCATGTGATTCCTCGATTCGTAAAATTCAAAGACACTATACGCGAGTCGGTTGGCTCTTCACCAGTTTCCAATGTTTGGAATTTATGACTGAAAAAACGCCTGAACAGCCGCTCATCACAATCAAATAGACCTAAAATAGCATATAAATAGAAAATAAATATTGAAACGAAAGCTAAAACAAAGGTATAAAGTAAGCGTTTTAAAATAAAAAGGAAAGGGGCGTCTATGGCGGCTGCTTTAACCGAACGAAAAAAGATGATTCTTGACCTGCTGACGGAAGACAGCAGGATCAGTGTGTCTGATTTGGCGAAGAAATTCGGCGTAACGATGGTTACGGCCCGCGCTGATCTCGTATCGCTTGAAGAAGAAGGCTTTATTGTTCGTACGCACGGTGGGGCGATGCCTGCCTTTCATCCGAAAATCATGGAGCGCATCCGCTCCAGAAAAGACATCAAAGCCGCCATGGCCCGCGCGGCCGCTCAGCTGATTAATGACGGCGATACGGTGATTATTACAGCCGGGACCACCACGGCACTGATTCCAAAATACCTTCTCGGTAAGCGCGATATTCACATTGTCACCAACAATACTCTTCTTTTGACCTATGTGCGCGCCAACCCGCAGTTGCGCGTAACGCTGGTCGGCGGAGAGTTTCTCCCTTCAGAAGAAGGAATGGTCGGTCCGCTCGCCCTGCAGGCCATTGCCCAGTTTCATGTGGCTAAGTCGTTTATCGGTGTGGATGGAGCATCTGTAAAGCAGGGCTTTACTGCCAATTCCGTGGAAAGTGCCGACTTTGTCCGCAAAATGGCCGATCAGGCCGATCAGGTGATCGCGGTTGCGGATTCCTCTAAATTTGGAACAGCCGGGTTTGCAAAGATTCTTCCATTTGAGCGGGTGAATACGCTCGTAACGGATTCCTTTCTGCACAGAGATTTTGAAGAGAAATTAATCGAAGCGAATGTAAATGTAATTAAGTCCTAAGGAGAAAATCAATGGCAACAGAAGTTTTAATGCCGAGACAGGGACAAAGTGTCGAGTCCTGTATTATCATCGGCTGGCATGTAAAAGAGGGGGATGTGGTCACGGAAGGCCAGTCGCTCTGTGAGGTTGAAACCGACAAAGCAACGTTTGAAGTTGAATCCCCGGCTGCAGGTACTGTGCTCGGAGTTTTTTATCCCGATGACGCTGATGTCGAGGTTTTGAAGGTGATCGCCGCGATCGGCGAGCCCGGCGAAGATATTTCTGCCATGCGTCCGGCTGATGCAGAAGCTGCTCCTGCCGCAGCTCCCGCCGAAGCGCCGAAAGCTGAGGAAAAACCCGCGCCGGCTCCTGCCGCTGCTCCGGCACCGGTTGCCGTTGCATCTTCCGCACCGACCGGCAAAGCCTCGCCGCGCGCCAAAAAACTGGCTGAACAGAAGGGCGTCGATGTTTCCGCTCTGGCCGGTACCGGACCGGAAGGTCGCGTGATTGAACGCGACGTTGCCGCCGCGCAGCCGGTCGCCATTACGCCTGCTGCCGCCGCGAAAGCCGCCGCTGAAGGTATCGAAATTCCAAGCATTGGAACCGGGCTTGGAGGACGCGTTACGCTGGCCGATCTGACTTCGGTTGCTCCGGAAGCGGTCGGCGAAGCCGTTGCCGCTATGGACTTCCCGGGCGCCGTTACCGAAATCCCGGTCAAAGGTGTTCGCAAAGTGGTTGCCGGTCGCATGCTGAATTCGCTGCAGACCACTGCTCAGCTGACGCTCAACTCGTCGGTCGACGCCCGCTCGATTCTCGGGTACCGTAAAAAATGCAAAGCCGCTCCGGAAGAAGCCGGTGTGGCTGGCATCACGATCAACGACGTGGTTCTTTATGCCGTTGTCAAAACGCTCATGGAGTTCCCGGAACTCAACGCTCACATGCTGGGCGACAAAATCGTGGAGTTCGGCAATGTCCATCTCGGAATGGCCGTCGATACGCCGCGCGGCCTGATGGTGCCGGTGATTCGTTACGCCAACGCCATGACGCTCAAGCAGCTCTCTGCCGAAGCCAAACGTCTGGCAAAAGCCTGTATAGAAGGTACGATCGATCCGGACGCGCTCACAGGCGGAACCTTTACGGTCACCAACCTTGGCGCCATGGGAATCGAAAGTTTTACGCCGGTGCTCAACGCCCCGGAAGTCGGAATCCTCGGTGTCTGCAATGTGCAGATGAAGCCGGTGATGAACAAAGAGGGCGGCGCAGACTTTGTTCCGCACATGGGACTGTCACTGACCTTCGATCACTGCGCAGCCGACGGCGCGCCGGCGGCCCGCTTCATCGCAAGCCTGCGCACCAAACTGGCTGCTTTTGAACTCACCCTCGCTGGCTAATCAAAGGAGAACATCATGGCTACAGAAGTTTTAATGCCGAGACAGGGCCAGAGTGTTGAGTCCTGCATCATTATCGGATGGAAAGTGAAAGAGGGCGATGTCGTCACTGCCGGTCAGGCGCTCTGTGAAGTGGAAACCGACAAAGCAACCTTCGAGGTCGAAGCTCCGGCTGCCGGTACCGTGCTGGGAATTTTCTATCCCGCCGACGCCGATGTGGAAGTGCTGAAAGTGATCGCCGCGATCGGTGAATCCGGTGAGGATATTTCCGCAATGCGTCCGGCGGATGCCGCGCCGGCAGCTCCGGCTGTGGAAGAGAAAAAGCCGGAGGCCGCTGCGCCGGCTCCTAAAAAAGAAGTTCCGAAGCCGGTTGCTTTGCAGCCTGCTGCGGATGGTGCTGAATACGATATCATTATCATCGGTGCAGGACCGGGCGGTTACGAAATGGCCGAAAAGGCCGGTCACCACGGAAAGAGAGTTCTGCTGATCGAGAAAGCGTTTCTTGGCGGTGTCTGTCTGAACTGGGGATGTATCCCGACCAAAACACTGCTCAACTCTGCCAAGCACTACGTACACGCTAAAGAGGCTCCGGAATTTGGAGTGAATGTCGGCGACGTCAGCTTTGATCTGAAAAAAGTGATGTCCTGGAAACAGGAAGTCATCGAAACGCTGCGTGGCGGGATCGCCGGGCAGATGAAACGCAGCAAGGTGACGGTTCTGAACGGTGAAGCCAAACTGCTCGGTTCCCGCAAGGTGGAAGTGGACGGCACGGTATATGAAGGTACCCATGTTGTAATCGCCACCGGCGGGTCTCCGTTTGTTCCGCCGATTCCGGGAGCGGATCAGCCGCATGTAATGACCAGTAAGGAAATCCTGAGTATCGAAGCGATGCCGAAATCACTGGTCGTGATCGGTGGCGGTGTCATCGGGATCGAGTTCGCCAGCTTCTTCAGCAGTCTCGGCGTCAAAGTGGACATCATCGAGATGCTCGACGAAATTATCCCGTTCATGGATCGCGGGCAGGCAAAACGCTTCCGCGCTGCGCTGAAGGGCAAAGTGGATTTCAACCTCGGCTGCCGCGTAACGGCGATCGATGGACACGACGTCAAATACGTGGACAAAAAAGGTGAAGAAAAATCGATCAATACGGATGTCGTGCTGATGTCGGTCGGCCGTGCGCCGAACCTGACGGGCATGGGCTTTGAGGAGGCCGGTCTCGACTTTGATCGCCGCGGAATTAAAACCGACGAGCAGATGCGCACGAACCTGCCGAACGTTTTTGCGATCGGTGATGTCACCGGTAAATCCCAGCTGGCGCATTCTGCCACACGCATGGGTGAAGTTGCTTTGAACACAATTCTCGGCCGTCCGGACCGCTTCCGTATGAATGCGATTCCGTGGGCGGTTTACTCCATGCCTGAAATCGCCGGATGCGGACTGACCGAAGATCAGGCCAAAGAAGCCGGTTTCGAAGTCGAAACCGCTTCGCTGCCGCTGATGATGAGCGGACGGTTCCTCGCCGAAAACGGCAAGAAAGGTCCCGGTCAGGTCATGGTGGTTAAGGATGCTGAAACCGATGTGCTTCTCGGAGTGCATATGTTCGGCGCCTACAGTTCGGAAATCATCTGGGGCGCAGCCGCAATGATCGAAGCCGAGCTGAGAATTGCCGATATCCAGGAAATTGTTTTCCCTCACCCGACGGTCGGGGAAGTCATTCGTTCAACCATGTTCCAGTTTTAAACAGAATTAAATCAGGAGAATTAAGATGCCAAAAAATCAAGTAGTGTGTCCCAAGGAAACCCGCAAGCCGGGCAAGATCACCTTCAAGCCGATTCCGGTTATGCAGTACAAGCCGGACTACAAAGAAGAGGTGAAAAAATACGGGAAAGCACGTCTGGTCAAAATGTACTACGACATGCTGATGATCCGTGAGTTCGAAACCATGCTTAACCAGATCAAGGTGCAGGGTTCCTACGAAGGAATGGAATACAACCATCCCGGACCGGCCCATCTTTCAATTGGTCAGGAAGCCGCAGCGGTTGGTCAGGCGGTCAACCTCGATACCGACGACTACATCTTCGGTTCCCACCGTTCGCACGGTGAAATTCTCGCTAAATGTCTGTCCGCTGTTTATCAGCTGGAAGACGAAAAGCTGAACTCCATCATGGGAGATTTTCTCGGGGGGTCCACACTCAGCGTGATCAAAGACGGCTCCCACGAAGACGTCAAAGATCTGGCTGAAGACTTCGTTCTCTACGGAACGCTGTCTGAAATTTTTGCCCGTCAGACCGGTTTCAACAAAGGTCTCGGCGGTTCGATGCACGCCTTCTTCATCCCGTTCGGTTCCATGCCCAACAACGCACTCGTCGGCGGTTCCGGTGATGTGTCGGTCGGTTCGGCTCTCTTCAAACTGATCAACCGCAAACCCGGTATCGTGATCGCCAATATTGGTGATGCATCGCTCGGTTGCGGCCCGGTCTGGGAAGGTTTCTGGATGGCTGCCATGGACCAGTACCGTGAGTTGTGGGACGGCGAATTCGGTTCTCCTCCGGTTCTGTTCAACATCATGAACAACCAGTACGGAATGGGTGGTCAGACCCGCGGTGAAACCATGGGGTATGACATGGTTGCCCGTATCGGTGCCGGTATCAACCCGGAACAGATGCACGCAGAACGTGTTGACGGTTACAACCCGCTGGCGGTTGCTGATGCCACTGAGCGTCAGAAGAAAAACCTGCTCGCAGGTAAAGGTCCGGCACTGCTCGACGTCGTGACCTACCGTCTGTCCGGTCACTCTCCGTCCGACGCGTCCTCCTACCGCACCAAAGAGGAAATGGAACTGTGGGAAAGCGTAGACTGCGTAGAATCCTTCGGTGAATATCTGTTCAGCAACAAAGCGCTGACCAAAAAACAGATGGCTGCGATGAAAGAAAAAGTGGTCGCCAAAGTCAGCAAAGCCATGAAACTGGCGATTGACCCGGCGGTTTCTCCGTACACCGACATCAGCCTCATCGAAGACGTGATGTACTCTAACGGCAAAGTCGAAAAATTCGACGACCGCGAGCCGGAAGTGCTCGAGAAAATGGAAGATAATGCCCGCGTGAAACAGCTGAAGCGCAAAGAGCGCTATGCGTTTGATGCGGACGGAAAACCGTTCTCGGCCAACAAGCTCTATACCTACCGTGACGGTATCTTTGAAGCGATGATCCACCGCTTCTACACCGACCCGACCATGGTTGCCTACGGTGAAGAAAACCGCGACTGGGGTGGAGCTTTCGCCTGCTACCGCGGACTGACCGAAGCCATCCCGTACCATCGCCTGTTCAACAGCCCGATTTCCGAAGGCGCCATCGTCGGCTCCGCCTGCGGATACGCCCTGAGCGGCGGTCGCGTCTGCGTTGAGTTGATGTACTGCGACTTCATGGGCCGTGCCGGTGATGAAATCTTCAACCAGATTTCCAAATGGCAGTCCATGTCCGCCGGCATCCTGAAAATGCCGCTGGTTCTGCGTGTTTCCGTCGGTAACAAATACGGCGCGCAGCACTCTCAGGACTGGAGTGCCATGGTTAACCACATTCCGGGACTCAAAGTGTACTACCCGGCGACAACCTGCGATGCCAAAGGTATGCTCAACCTCGCGCTGGCAGGAACCGATCCGGTTGTCTTCTTCGAATCGCAGAAAACCTACGGAATCGGCGAAATGTTCGAAAAAGACGGCGTTCCGGAAGGATACTACGAAACACCGGAAGGCGAACCGGCTGTGCGCATCCCGGGTAAAGACCTGACCATCATCACTGTTGGTCCGGTTCTCTACAGCGGTATGAAAGCGGTTGAAGAGCTGAAAGAAAAGTACGGCCTCGAAGCCGAACTGATCGACCTGCGCTTCATCAACCCGCTCAACTACGACAAGCTGGTTGAGTCCGTGAAGAAAACCGGTCGTGTTGTTCTTGCCTCCGACGCGGTTGAACGCGGAAGCGCCCTGCACAACATCGCCGACAACCTCACCACGCTCTGCTTCGACTACCTCGATGCACCGCCGGTCGTTATCGGTGCCAAAAACTGGATCTCTCCGGCGGCGGAAATGGAAAAAGATTACTACCCGCAGCCGAGCTGGATGATCGACGCAATCCATCAGCGGATTCTTCCGCTGCCGGGTCATGTGCCGACACACAACTACACCACCGGTGAGCTGCTTCGCATCACCCGCAAAGGTGTGTAACAACCAACTGCTTCGTAATGCGTAACCCGGTTGCGCATTACGAAGCACTGAAAGACATGGAATATTGATTATGCAGGAAATCAACAACCACGTTCATTCGACCTATTCGTTCAGTCCCTACGAACCTTCGGAAATCCCCGCCAAGGCCAAAGCGGCCGGGCTGGGAACCGTCGGTATTATGGATCACGATTCCGTCTCCGGCTGCGCCGAGTTTCTCGACGCTGCCCGGGAAACCGGAATCGCGGCCACCGCCGGCTGCGAAGTGCGCGTCAACATGGACGGCACCTCGGTCGAAGGTCGAAAAACCAACAACCCGGACGAGCCGAACATCAGCTACATTGCGTTGCACGGAATTCCGCGGTCTCAGTTTGCGGCCGTCGAAGAATTTTTGAAACCGGTTCATGATGCGCGAATTTGTCGCGATCGCAAGGAGGTTCAAACGCTCAATGGAATTCTTCAGGAGCGCGGCGCGCCGACGCTGGATTTCAATGCGGATGTCGTTTCCATCTCCAAAGCGGAGCAGGGCGGGTCCATTACGGAACGCCATATTCTCTATGCACTGTCCTTGAAGCTGATTAATGCATTTGGAAAAGGCGAGCGACTGGTCGGGTTTGTCGAGGAGCGGATGCAGATTCCAATTCCTGGAAAACTCAAGGAAATGCTGCTCGATCTCGACAATCCGCACTATGCATACGACCTGCTCGGCGTGTTTAAATCCACGCTGGTTCCGGAATTCTTCATTCCGTCGGGGAAAGACGAGTGCCTGAATGTTCAGGACGTGGTTGATTTCGCCAATTCCATCGGCGCGATTCCCGCCTACGCCTATCTCGGCGATGTCGGCGAATCTCCAACCGGCGATAAAAAGGCCGAAAAGTTTGAAGACGACTTTCTCGACGAACTCGTTGCCGAGCTGAAAAAAATCGGCTTCAAAGCCATCACCTACATGCCGCCGCGCAACACCAAAGAACAGATGGTTCGACTGCAGAAACTGTGCAAAGAAAACGAGCTGATGGAAATCAGCGGCGTAGACATCAACAGCTCTCGCCAGAGCTTCAACTGCCCGATTCTGCTCGAGCCGGAATTCAAACATTTAGCTGATGCCGCCTATGCGCTCATCGCCCATGAAAAGCTGGCGTCGGAAGTTCCAAACCTTGGAATTTTCCATCCGGAAAACCCGAACAGTTTCCAAACCCTGGAAGAACGCATTGCATTTTATGCAGACATTGGAAAACGCATGGATCACACCCAGCCCGAAAAGGCGGTCGAACTGATCTAAAAGGAGAGTTATGACGAATTTAGAAATTGCACCGCGTTTGCGCGGACTGACATTTAACGGAGAGAAAGGCGACATTGTCGTCTTTAAAGAATCGATCGAAAACGCGGAAGTCACCTGCGCGGCAGATGAGCTGGCCGAAAAAGTAAAACCCGGCGTGCGCTCCGTGAGCGTTGAAGGCGTGGGCGGTTTTCTGATCGGTGAAGATTATGACGATGCCGTTAACGGCACGGAGAACGCACAGAAACTGACCGGCCGCGCTGCAGTCGTCAGCAACAAAGTCTGCGTCGTGACCGGCGGTGCTCAGGGATTTGGCGAAGGGATCGTGCGCGAGCTGATTGCCAACAACGCGATTGTCTTTATTGCCGACATGAATGTGGATGGCGCAAAAGCGTTGGCCGCTTTGCTGAACGAACAGGAAGGCCGTACGGTTGCTTTCGGTGTGGCCGTGAATGTGGCTGATGAAGACTCCGTGAAAGCCATGATGGATGAAATCGTCCTGACGGTCGGCGGCGTTGACCTGTTTGTCAGCAACGCCGGTGTGCTGAAAGCCGGCAGCGTTAAAGAGCTTTCACTGAAAGACTTCAAGTTCGTCACGGACGTCAACTACGTCGGTTTCTTCATTTGTACCAAGTTCGTTGCTCCGGTGATGGAAGCGATGAATAAGCCGACCGGACAGTACTACACTGATATTGTTACCATCAGTTCCAAGTCGGCTCTGGAAGGATCCAACAAAAACGGCGCGTACGCCGGTTCCAAGTTCGGTTCTGTCGGTCTCGTGCAGAGTTTTGCCAAAGAGCTGGTCGCGGACAACACGAAGGTGAACACGGTCTGTCCCGGAAACTTTTTCGACGGTCCGCTCTGGAGCGATCCGGACCGCGGACTGTTCGTGCAGTATCTCAACACCGGCAAGGTGCCGGGAGCGGAAACGGTCGCAGACGTGAAGGCTTTTTATGAAGCACAGGTCCCGATGAATCGCGGATGTTTCCCCAAAGACGTTACGCAGGCAGTGATGTACAGCGTTGAGCAGAAATACGAAACCGGGCAGGCTATCCCGGTTACGGGCGGGCAGGTGATGCTGAACTGATGTTATCGGTTGTCGGTTATGCGTTATCAGGAAGATAGCAACTGACCGAATAACCGTTTAACAGAAACTGATAACCTTTAACCAGTAACAGATAACTATACCCGGAGGGTAATTATGAAAACAAAAGCAGTAAGATTGTACGGCGAAAGTGATTTACGTCTGGAAGAGTTTGAACTTCCGGCGATCAAGGAGACGGAAATCCTTGCGAAAATCGTGTCCGACTCCATCTGTATGTCGTCCTACAAAGCGGCGACGCAGGGAACCAAACACAAACGTATTCCGAACAACGTTGCGGACGAACCGATTATTATCGGTCATGAGTTCTGTGGCGAAATCGTGGAAGTCGGTGCCAAATGGGCTGACAAATTCAAAGCTGGCGACAAGTTTTCCATTCAGCCTGCGCTGGTTGACGAAAACGGCCCGGTCGGCGTTCTGTCCGCTCCTGGATATTCCTACAACTACATCGGCGGTGACGCTCAGTACGTCATCATTCCGGAAGAAGTGATGACCAACGACTGTCTGCTGGCTTACAACGGCGATGCGTTCTACCTCGGCTCACTGGCGGAGCCGATGAGCTGCATTGTTGGCGGATACCATGCCAATTACCACACCACACCCGGTTCCTACGTTCATAAAATGGAAATCGTCGAAGGCGGTTCCTGTGCGATTCTGGCCGGTGTCGGTCCGATGGGGCTCGGTGCCATTGACTACGCGATCCACGCCGACCGCAAACCGTCGCTGGTTGTGGTGACCGATATCGACACCGCCCGCCTCGAGCGCGCCGCTTCCATCTTCACCGTTGAAGAAGCCAAAGCCAACGGTGTGGAGCTGATCTATGTGAACACCGCCGAAGAGGGCAAAGGTCCTGAATACCTGAAGTCCCTGACTCCGGGCGGCAAAGGTTTCGACGATGTGTTCGTCTACGCTCCGGTGGCTCCGGTTGTGGAGCAGGCCGACGCGATCCTCGGGTTCGACGGCTGCCTGAATTTCTTTGCGGGCCCGACCAATCCGGAGTTTGCCGCGAAGTTCAACTTCTACAACGTTCACTACGCAGCCACCCACGTGGTCGGAACCAGCGGTGGAAACACCGACGACATGCGCGAGTCGCTCGCCATGATGGAAGCCGGCAAGCTGAATCCGTCTGTGATGATCACGCATGTTGGTGGACTCGATGCTGTTATCGAAACCACGCTTAACCTTCCCAAAATTCCCGGCGGAAAAAAGCTGGTTTATACCGGCATTTCCATGCCGCTGACTGCGCTGGAGGAGCTGAAGGACAAAGATGATGACCTGAGCAAAGGTCTCGCAGAGATCGTTGAAAGACACAACGGGCTCTGGAGTCCCGAAGCGGAAAAATACCTGCTCGCAAACGCTCCGGCCATCTAAGGAGTCCGGCGGTTTCCAAACCTTGGAAGATTCATGGGTGCAGGCTCACCTTGCTTCCAGGGTTTGGAAAAAATGTTTCCAATCCTTGGAAACAGAGGGGCGTTCGGGCAGAGTGTTCGCATGGTTTACCGGGAAACAATTACCGTGGCGACAGCCGGACACCGTGATATGCACAATATTACGGATGCGGTTGCTGACGTGGTGGCTGAATCCGGTGTTTCAATCGGAACGGTGCATGTGTTCAATATCGGCAGTACGGCAGTGATTGGTACGGTCGAGTATGAACCGGGGCTGGAGCGCGATGTGCCGGAGTTTCTCGATAAGCTGATTCCGCCGGGCCGGAGTTATGGTCACGAACAGGCGTGGCACGACGGAAACGGTCATTCGCACCTGCAGGCAACTTTAATGGGGCCGGGTTTGACCGTTCCGGTGGAAGAGGGCCGGCTTCTTCTCGGAACCTGGCAGCAGATTTTTCATTTAGAGTGTGATATTAAACCCCGCTCCCGGGAGATCGTGATTACGGTTCAGGGAGAATAAAAAGGAATATTATGAGTTTCCCGAAAACTTTTTATCGTTGGCGCCCTCATCCGTGGCACGGACTGGACATCGGCAGCAAATTCCCTGATGTAGTCAATGCCTACATTGAAATGACGCCGTTTGATTCGGTGAAGTATGAAGTGGATAAAGCCACCGGTTATTTGCGGGTGGACCGTCCTCAGCTCACCTCATCGATGCCGCCTACGCTCTACGGATTTGTTCCGCGTACTTACTGCGGAGCCCGAGTGCACGCACTGTCTCCGACATCCAGTAAAGGGGACGGGGATCCGCTTGATATCTGTGTGATTACCGAGCGCCCGATTAACCGTGGCGAGGTGATTCTGCGCGCGCGCATCATCGGCGGTGTTCAGATGGTGGACGGCGGTGAGGCGGACGATAAAATCGTCGCGGTACTGCACGAGGACCGTTTCTGGTCGCATGTAAACGATATTGAGCAGATTCCTGAAGCATTGCTGGACCGCCTGCACCACTATTTTGAGACCTACAAACTGACGCCCGGCGGAGCAGCGCATGTGAAGGTCGTGGAAATGTACGGTCTGGAACGCGCTCAGGAAGTTCTCAAGGCTGCTGCTGAAGACTACGACGAAATGTTCGGCGGTTAATCTTTTCAGAGTGTTGTGTGCAGCAGAGATGCTGCACACATTTGTTTTTCGTTTGTCCCGTACATTTAAATGTATGGGATCCTTTAAGTCATAAACAAATGGTTGGCAGTGTATTGCAGCTGTTTGTCAGTGATTTTTTCCGTTCGGCAAGCCGTAGCGGTATGTTCGCGATCCGTTTTATAGATCTTCAGAGGTGATACCCACGATTTCCAGGAAACGGGTCAGGTCATCATTGCTGTAGTAGTCGATTTCGATGGATCCCTTCATCTTTTTGCCGTTGGCCAGTGTTTTGGTCGAGTTGACTTTGACGGCGGTTCCGAAGTGCTGGTGCAGTTTTTCGGACAGGTGGCGGATGTAGTCGATCGGCAGGTCGCTTTTCTGGGCGCGCGGCTTTTTCGGCGGCGCCTTCATTTTTTCGACGATTTTTTCGAGTGCGCGTACGGACAGGTTTTCGCGGACAATTCGCGTGGCCAGCAGTTCTTTTTCGACGTCGATATCCACGCTGAGAAGCACTTTGCCGTGTCCGGCGGAAAGCTGTCCGTTTTCGAGCAGTTTTTTGACGGAAGAGGGAAGCTCCAGCAGTCGAAGCATATTGGCGACGGACGCACGGGCTTTTCCGACACGCTTGGCGATTTGATCCTGTGTGAGGTCAAATTTATCGGCCAGCTCCTTATAGCCTGTGGCGGTTTCGATGATGTTGAGGTCGTCGCGCTGCAGGTTTTCAATCAGGGCGATTTCCAGCGCCTGCTGGTCATCGATGTCGAGGATAATGACGGGGACATCACTCAGCTCGGCGGCTGTGGCGGCGCGAAGGCGGCGTTCTCCGGCGATGACCTGATATTGTTTTCCTTTGGGGCGAACGAGCAGGGGCTGCAGGACGCCGTGTTCCTGAATGGAGGCGGTCAGTTCTTTGAGAGCGGTGTCGTCAAAGGTCCGGCGGGGCTGATCCGGATTGGCTTTTACCTTGCTGATTGCGAGCTTTGTGATGCCTTCGCTGTCGGGAGCAGGAGCTTCCGGCGGCGGTGCCGCTTTCGGAACTTCCTTAACCAATGCGCCGATTCCTCTGCCTAAAGCCTGTCGTTTTGCCATGATTTACCTCGTTATAAAGGGCAAACGAATACCACGAAACCGCTTATAAGGAAAAGAATTGTTTTTCTTGAGCGTGCTGTGGAGGAGGCATGCAGCAGTTGTGCGCCTGTTTCAGGCGTTAGTCCTTGTTGTTTGTCGGCGTGTTTAGCCGGGCGTGTTTTGCGTGATTTCTTTTTACCCGGATGTATTTCTGGAAGAACAGGGCGTTTGGAATGTTGATGTAGCCGCCATTCTCATCCAGAAGGACCGTATAAAACGTGTTAATGGCCAGTACGGTTCCGCAGATTTCATCCGGCATCACCTCGATGTCATCTTCGATTTTAAACGGGGAGGTGAAATAGATGATAATCCCCGCAAGAATATTGCCGACCAGGCTCCAGATGGCAAAGAAGGCGATCGCGGTTACCGCGAGGACGCCGGTTAGAGAAATCCAGACATTATGAAGGCTGATCTCCCACACGAAGAGCAGAAGCACTGCCGTCAGCAGGAGCGATCCCATGGTCATGAGCCGGCGAATTGCAAAGTAACGGGATTTGCGGATCCCGAACTTCTGCCGGGTTTTTCGTGCCGAGAGTTTGAGCACATAGAACAGTGCGTGTACCGCCACGACAACAATGATTGAAAATATCAGTTTTTTGATCAAAAGTGCGTTCATATCGAATCGGGTATGGGTTGGTTTTTGCTCGCTTCATCTTCGGAGGGCAACGTGTAGAAGCGGGTGGTGTTGTAGGCGAGGTCAATGTCCGGCTCGGCGGCAAAGGCGTCGAGAATCTCTTCCCACATCTGCTGTTCGGTTCCACGCCGCTGGCGTGGGTTGACGATATAGCGCACCGTGAGCATGACCCCGCTGTCCTTGACGGTTGTGTACACCGTCGGGGTCAGCGTCCCGGCGATAATCAGATATTTCCGTGCCGCGCGGCGGATCTGTTCCTGTGCGCCCACCGAAAGTGCTTCTGCATGCTTACGGCCAATCTCCGAAAGCAGCGCCTTGGCCTTTTTCCAGTTGCTTTCGAAGGTGACCATGACCGGAATTTCATTCCAGATATATTCGAAGCCGATGTTGTAATTGGACAGCGGCGAGCGCATCACCATGCTGTTGGGCACATGGACAATGCGACCCGTGCTTTGGTCGGCGTCCACCCAGTTGCCTACCTCGACGAGGCTGAACTCAAACAGGCGGATATCAATCACATCTCCTTTGACATGATCCAGTTCAATCCGGTCGCCGACCCGGAAGGGTTTGCGTGCTTCGATAAAAAAGAATCCGGCAATATTGGCAATCGTGTCGTGCAGAGCCACAGCCAGACCGGCACTGGCCAGCCCAAGGAATGTGCCCAGCGATGCAATCCCCTGGAACCAGATTGAGCCGATAATCAGAAAGATCAGGGTTGTATGTATATAGGTGGCGATCCTGCGGATGTGATAGCGCCGGCGGTCGTCCTGAACCCTGCTGTTGATCAGTTTGGATGCAATCAGACGCAGCAGCAGCAAAAATATTAATGCGAGCAGCGAAAAAACAATCTGCTCCATCATGCCTTCCGACAGGTTCCAGAATTTTGCATATGTCATCAGCATTGCAGAGTTTCCTTCCTGTTAAAACAGCTCCTGCTGTCCCGGTTTGCTTTGCGTCTTTTTAGGCGCAGACCCAATGATGGCAAGAAAAGCGGTTTCGTCGAGGACTTTCACTCCAAGAGCTTCGGCTTTGGTCCGTTTGGAGCCGGCTTTGGCTCCGGCGACGACGTAGTCGGTGTTTTTTGATACACTGGATGTGACCGAGCCTCCGCGTTTGCGGATTTCTTCGCCCGCTTCATCGCGACTCATACTTTCCATGGTGCCGGTCAGAACAAATGTTAACCCGGCCAGTTCGTCGCTGCCGCCTTTGGCGGTTTGCTCAAAATTAACGCCGGCGGCCTGGAGCCGCTCGACGAGTTCGCGGTTTTCCGGGGTCTGGAAGAAGTCGACGATGCTTTTTCCAACGATTGGGCCGATGTCGCGGATTCCTTCCAGGGTCTGAACGTCTGCGTCCATCAGTTTTCCAATGTTCGGAAAATTCTGCGCCAGCACGCGGGCTGAACCGGCGCCGACGTGTCGGATGCCGAGCGCGAAGAGAATACGGTCGAACGGGCGGCTTTTGCTGGCTTCGATTCCGGTGATGAGGTTGGCGGCTTTTTTCTCCTTGAATCCTTCGAGGCAGAGGAGCTGCGGTGTTTTGAGGTGGTAAAGGTCGGCGGGGCTTTTTACGAGATCGGCATCGACGAGCAGTTCGACGATGGATTCGCCGAGGCCGTCGATGTCCATGCCGTTGCGCGAGGCGTAGTGGGTGAGCCAGCGCTTGAGCATGGCGGGGTGGTGCAGGTCATCAATCCGCCATGCCACTTCGCCTTCTTTTTTGACCGGGTTGATGCCGAGTTCTTCGCAGGCGGCGTGCATGTTGAACGGCTGTTCAATGCCGGTACGTTTTCGTTTGCAGACCCGGACAATAGCCGGAATGATTTCTCCGGCCTTTTCGACGATGACGCGGTCGCCGACGCGGATATCCTTGCGGCGGATTTCATCTTCGTTGTGGAGCGTTGCACGTTTGACGACGGTTCCGGCGAGCTGGACGGGTTCGAGTTCGGCGACCGGAGTCAAAACACCGGTTCGGCCGATCTGGATGGTGATTTCCCTGAGTGTGGTTTCGGCCTGTTCGGGCGGGTATTTATAGGCGGTGGCCCAGTGCGGGAATTTGGCGGTTCCGCCGAGGTCGGCGTAGCGCGAGCGGTCGTTGATTTTGATGACGGCTCCGTCAATTTCATATTCAAACTCTTCGCGCATCTGATCGAGCCGGTCGATCTGTTTCCAAAGTTCGGAACCGGTTTCGCAGGTTGGGGCGAAGGGGGCGGTTCTGAAGCCGAACTGCTTGAGTGTAGCGAGCAGTTCGCTGTGCGTGGCGAAGTCGATGCCGTCGAGTGCTCCGGTGGCGTAGAAGACGATGTCGAGCGGGCGTTTGGCGACTTCGCGCGGATCGAGCAGTTTCATGGATCCGGCGCAGGCATTGCGTGGATTGGCGAAGGTGGTGAGACCTGCTTCCTGTCGTTGCTCGTTGAGTTCGGCGAATCCGGTGCGGGTCATATAAACTTCGCCGCGGACTTCAAAAACGGCGGGCGGATGGTCGGTGTTGAGTCGCAGCGGGAGGCTGCGAATGGTTTTCAGGTTCGAAGAAACATCATCTCCGCGTTCACCGTCGCCGCGCGTGAGCGCCTGCGCAAAGCGTCCGTGTTCGTAGCGCACAGAGATGGAGATTCCGTCGATTTTCGGCTCCAGAATGAATGGTCCACCGTGTTTGGCGGCGTAGGCCTCAACTTCTTCGCGGGTGAAGAGGTTGTCGAGCGACATCATCGGAATGGCATGCGGGGCGTTCCTGAACCCTTTGATCGGCTGGCCGCCGACGCGCTGGGTCGGGGAGTTGGGGTCGGTCAGTTCAGGAAACTGTTTTTCAAGGTCTGTAAGCCGTCGCAGCATCAGGTCGAATTCGCGGTCGGAGATTTCCGGGGCGGCTTCGACGTAGTAGAGGCGGTTGTGGCGTTCGATGTCAGCGCGCAGTTTTTCTATTTCTTTCTGCGCTTCAGTGGGGTTTAATACTTCGCTCATAAGGGTGGAAATTATCACGCAGGTTGACCCGATGAAAATTAAATTCTGGAAGATGCACGGTGCGCGGAACGATTTTGTTCTGTGCGACAATCGCGACGGCGGGTTCCCGGTTGATGACCGGGGGTTCATTGCCCGAATTGCGGAACGCCATTCGGGGATCGGTGCGGAGGGGGTGATTCTGATCGAGAAATCAGACCGCTCCGATTTTTATATGCATTTTTTCAATCCCGATGGAGGAGAGGCGGAAATGTGCGGAAACGGTGCGCGCTGTGCCGCGCGGCTGGCGTTTGAGCTGGGGGTTTCCGACCGGCAAATGACCATCGAGACCGCGGCCGGCCAGATTCGGGCACAGGTGTTGAAGCGCGGCGTGAGGATCTGGATGACTGCTCCTGTCGGCTGGAACCTGAATGGATCGCTGGATCTTGACGGGCGCATGTTGACCTATGGTTTTGTAAACAGCGGTGTGCCGCATGCGGTGATGCGCACCGGGGATGTCCAGGATGTGGATGTGGTGGGCATCGGTTCTGCAGTGCGGCGTCATCGCGATTTTGCCCCGGAGGGAGCCAATGTGAATTTCATGCAGATTATGCCCGAAGGGGATATTCTGGTGCGTACCTATGAGCGGGGCGTGGAGGCGGAAACCATGGCTTGCGGAACGGGCGTGACGGCCTGCGCTCTGGTGGCGGCGAAAAACGGATGGGCGGAGCTGCCGGTTCTGGTACATACCCGTAGCGGCGATATGCTGGTGGTCGATGGCGAGCTGACCGAGGATGGCGCGCGCGATGTGACGCTGACCGGCCCGTCCGAACATGTATTTGAGGGAACCATTCATTACGGAGAAGAATAATGGCAATTGAAGTTGGGAAAAAGGCTCCGGCCTTTACGCTGGCGGGAAGCGACGGTAAAAAACATTCGCTGAAGGAGTACGCCGGAAAAACCGTGGTGCTCTATTTTTATCCGCGCGACAATACGCCGGGCTGCACCAAAGAGGCCTGTGGTTTCCGTGATCTGCAGCCGGAGTTCAATGATCTGGATGCGGTTGTGCTGGGCGTCAGTAAAGACTCGCTGGATTCGCACGACAGGTTTATTGAACAATTCGATCTTCCGTTTGTGCTGCTCTCCGATCCCGAAACGAAGGTGATGCAGAAATACGGCGCCTATGGCGAAAAAATGCATTATGGGAAACTGATCACGGGGACGACTCGCACCACGACGATCATCGGTCCGGATGGAAAAGTTTCCAAACATTGGAAAAAAGTGCCGAAAGCGGAAGCGCATCCTCAGAAAGTGCTGGAATTCTTAAAGGAGCAGGCATAATGGAGACCGGTTTTTCGTTGGGCTCAAATGTTGGAGGTCGGCTGCGGCAGCTCAGTCAGGCCAAGACACTGCTCTTGATGGATCCGTTTGTGAAATTTGTCGATCAGTCATCGGTGTATGAAACGGAACCGGTCGATGTGAAGGACGAGTACCGGTCGATGAAATTCCTGAATGCGGTGCTAGTGGTGGACAGTCCTTATACTGCGGAAGAGTGGCTGCCGAAAATTAAGCGGGTGGAAGAGGTCCTTAAGCGGGAGCGGACGGACGACCGCAATGCGCCGCGCACCATTGATGTGGATATTCTCTTTTCCGGCGAAGAAATTGTCGACAGCGATCTGCTGCAGGTTCCGCATCCGCGCTGGTCTGAGCGGCGATTTGTGGTTGAGCCGCTCGCTGAGATTTGTCCCGACCTGACGTTGCCCGGCTCTAATGATTCTGTTTCGGATATTCTTGCCCGAATGCCTGCCAATGATGATGTCCGGCTCTTTTCTGAACGGTGGTAAGGAAGGCATTCGACCTTAGGATCCAGGCTTTAGAGCAAACTCATTTCCCGAGGCAGGCGGGCGCCTGCGATACGTTATTGATCCAGCCGCACGCCGATGCGGTAGAAAATCTGTTCGTCGGTGCGCTCGACGCGGTCGGTATAGCTGTTGGCCGGATAGGGCAGGTCTCCGGAAATATTGGTGAATGAACCCAATAATAGACTGTTGTTCAAGTCTACGTTATAGACGCGTCCTTCAACCGGATTCCATGTAATGATAACGCCTTCGCTGTTCGTGACCGGTGGGGAGAAGCTTGTGACCTCAAAGACTGAATCCGGGTTGGTTGGGTTGCATCCTGAAATGTATTCCGTCAGGTTGTCGGCTCCGTCGCCGTCTGTATCTGCTGTTGCCACCGCTCCCGTTGAAGAGGAGAAATACAGGTTTTCCCACTGGTCGGAAATGCCGTCGCCGTCCGAGTCGGATGGAATGCCGCTGATCAGCAGTGAATAGGTTTGGTCGCCTCCTGAATTGGGACTGGGATGGTTGTCGTAAAGCGCTTCATCACAATCGATGAGAACGGTGTATTGTCCGGCTACAGGATTTTCAATGTAGACCTGTTCCACATTATCCACGCTGTTTTCTGAATCGGTTGTGGCGATCCCGGTCGGGTTGGCATAACTGAGTTTGTAAGGGTAGTTGGTTCCTCCGTTGGGGTCGATCACCTTCAGGTCCAGGTCGTTGACGAGATCAGGGGTGCGATCGTCGCTGGCGGTAGTTGACAGTCCTGCCTGATCGGTCCAGCACAGAGTCACTTTCAGCGGTTCTATGCCGGTTGAGGCGATCGTGTAGGTGTCGCTCATATCCCCTGATGTAAGCAGGTCCTCAACGATTCGCTGTGTGCCGTTTTCGGCAACATCTTTCAGCAGGTCAGCAGCTGCTTTGGTATTCATCAGGCCCCAGCCGAATTTGTAGTCGGGGCCGGCGTTTCCAAGGTCATCAGCCGTGTGAATAATCAAACCTTTGAGTGTGCTGGCAAACATTGCTCCGCCGGCAAACAGTTCCTTGTAATATTCAACCAGCAGTGCGGCGGACCCACAGGCATTTGGAGAGGACATGCTGGTTCCCGACATGTAGGCGTAGTCCGAATTGTTGTCATTATCGCATGAGTACAGGCCATATCCGTTGGCGACAATGTCAGGTTTTATGCGTCCGTCATCCGCTGGCCCCCAGCTGCTGAATACTGTCATTCCAGCATTGCCTGTTGAACGCGAGCCCCCTGATACTGCGTCATAAACTGCTCCAACGGTCATCACATTTTTTGCAATGCCACTGAAAGATATGTTGTCATAGCCGTTTTTGTATTCGCCATCTCCTGGTTCGGGGCCATCTCCGTCGTCATTTCGGTCGTTTCCTGCTGACCAGAAGGGCAGGTAGTACTGAGCATCGGAGATCAGTTTGTCGAGGTCGCGGGCATAGGTATTGTATTGGCCGAACTCATCAAATCCATAGAAAACCCATTCGTAGGCAGATGAGGTCTCATTCCATTCATATTCCCAGCCTGTATAGTATCCATAAGAATGGTTTGAAAGGTAGATTCTGGTTGCTGATTCTCCCGGGGCGGTGGCTGCGGCAGAAGTCATTTCCGAGTAGTCCGAAGTCCAGTCATAGGAGTCGACCGAAATGGCTGGGGCCATTCCTTTGGCGCTGGAAACAACACCTAAGGCGGCAATGGTTCCGCCGACATGGGTTGCATGGTAGTGTGAGTCTGCACTGTTCTTATTGGTAATCCGGCTTCCGAATTCCTGATGGGTTGTCAGTACGGAACCGCCGTCCCAGATTCCGATCTTGATGCCTGAGCCATCCAGGCTGTAGGGCACGGTTTGCCGCACCAGATTGGCAGCGGTGGAGATGGCGGCATCTGCGTTGAGAGTCTTAATATAAAGAGGTTTTCCGTTCCGGATGGCGACGATCTCCCTTAACTGTCGGCCGTCGTCGACACGCACCGGAACATGATTGCTTTTTGCCCACGCTTCAGCCTCTGCGCGTCTGGTACGAGCCTCGCTGGCCAATTGTTCAGCAAACGCAGCGCGTTCTGAGGGGAATTCGGCGAATCGGGATTTTTGATCGGCGAAAGAGGAGGGGAGCATCCAAAGAAAGACCGAGCACATGGCGATGCTTTTTAACGTGTTTCGCTGCTTTTGTGTCATTTCATTCACGGTGCATCCTTCTTTGAAATTTATGTTAATCATCCTTATTAGCAGAATTGCATATAAGAGTATAGGCCGGATTTGCAGTACGTATCTTTATGTGATTGTCCGCACAGGTCCCGACCTTGACAACCCTTCCTCCTTCCTCTACACATGCCGCACGAAACCGTTCTTTTGATCGACCATTCGTGGCGTGTGACCGCATCGTTCGAAATGCGATTTCTTATCTTCTATTGACTGTAGATTGAGGGCTTATGACCTGGACCGCTTTAAAAATCAAATCTCTTAAGGGGAAACAGAAAATCACGGTAGTAACAGCGTATGATGCACTGAGCGGCGCATATGCCGATGAGGCTGAAATCCCGCTGGTGCTGGTGGGTGACTCGCTGGCAAATACAGTACTCGGCTATGAAACAACCCTGCCGGTGACCATGGATGAAATGATTCATCATACGGCGGCCGTATCGCGCGGCGTGCAGAATGCGCTGGTGGTTGGTGATATGCCGTTTATGTCTTATCAGGGCATGATCGGAACCGCGGTCGAAAATGCCGGCCGCTTCCTGAAAGAAGCCGGGGCTGATGCTGTGAAAATTGAAGGCGGGTCTATTCGGGCCGAACTGATCGAAACCCTCGTGGCCAACGGCATCCCGGTGCTGGGACATATTGGGCTGACCCCGCAGAGTGTTAAGGAATTCGGGGGGTTCAAAAAACAGGGGAAAACCGATGAAGCCGCCCGGAAATTAATGGATGATGCGATGGTGCTTGAGCAGGCCGGAGCATTTGCCTTGGTGCTGGAATGTGTTCCGGATGAACTGGCACAGAAGATTTCGGCGGCGTTGAAAATTCCAACCATTGGAATTGGGGCCGGCCCGCATTGTGACGGACAGGTTCTCGTTTTTACGGATTTGCTCGGACTGGGTCGCGGTCATGTTCCCGGTTTTGTAAAAAAGTATGCCGATCTGAAACCACAGATCCAGCAGGCTTTGGCGGCCTATAAGGCGGATGTGGAAGGTGGGAATTTTCCGTAAAACAAAAAATGGCGTGAAGCATAGCTTCTGCTTTTATGACCTGCACTTAAATTGGGGGAGGGCAATGCGAAGTCTGCGGTTTCTTTTTTTCGCTTTGTTGATGTCGGTTCTGTTTGCTGGAGCAGCTTACTCTGCACCGGTTGCCAAGACAGATATTCAGCGTGTTTTTGACAATTGGTCGGAACAGTCTCCCCATTTCAAGGGGATGGCGTCACCGTTTGTCAGGAAATCCTACAGCATTAAGACTATGGAGAAGCGACAATTCACCTCTTCATCAATGCCGTTTTATGCCATTGAGCTGGAGCCGGAAGGTTTTGTGATTATGAACAGCGATGACCGGCTCGCGCCTGTTCTGGCATACAGCGATACCGGTTCTCTGAACCTGGAAGATCTTCCGCAAAATGCATTTCGGGCTCTGCTGAAAAATTCGATGGAATACAACTACCGCACAGTAATGCGGATTTCATCCTTCACGGTTTTTCAGGATTCTCTTCAGCCACTGAAGGAGGTGGAGAACGCAGTGATGTGGACAGAGCTGTCTGTGGCGTCTGCTGATGGAGAGCCGGTGGTGTCAGGAATGGGGGGTGTGACGAACGGACCGTTTTTGACGACAACATGGGATCAGACCAGGCATTTCAATAAGTTGTGTCCGGATGATCCAGATGCCTCATACGGATATGATGATCACGTTCCGGCGGGGTGTGTGGCGGTTGTCGGTGCGCAGATTATGAATTATTACGAATGGCCGTATCGCGGATCCGGAAGCCACAGCTATACGGACAGCGATGGAAGTATCACCGGCTCTCACAGTGTGGTGTTTTCTGATCCGTACGACTGGGATAACATGCAGGACTACTATCGTTATTGGACTACCGAGCCGGAGGATGCGGTAGCTGCCGTTTCTGAACTGATTTATGAGGTCGGGGTTGCTGTGGATATGGATTATGAAAGTGATGGATCCGGTGCTTACACCAGCGATCTGAACGCGATGATGCCGCGGGCGTTTGGGTATGACAAAGGAACCTATATTTATGTTCCTGAAGCCCCAGAGGATGTGGCAGACCAAATCCGAGCGGATATGCTTGCTGGTCGACCTGCCATTGTGACCATACCTGGTCATGCAGTTGTTGCGGATGGGCATGTGGATGATGGTTTTTCTGAGTATTTTCATATTAACTATGGGTGGGGAATTCATACGAATAATTCCTGGTTTTTGGTGGATAATATTGCCGGGGATTCGGCAACTGGTTGCATCTCCGGGCTTTATCCTTCGCTGGTTGCTCTTAATAAAACAGAAGCTGGCCAGACCAATTATTCGCCGGATGTTTCTTTGGAATGGGCGATTGCCGACGTTAGAACCGCGGACGTACAATCGGTTTCTGTTCTTCAGCATGTTGTGCAAAGCAATACGTTTACCGATGCCGCCGAAGATTTTTCAAATTTTCCAAGCACATCCAGTGATTCAGTATACGATTGGGTCATCGACAGTGCTGGATATTCCGGCGACTGCTTTTATAAGAGCGTTAGTTATTACTTTGGTGAGAGTTATCAGATAGCGTATTAAATCTTTCGCACATTTGAATTGGGGTTCTCCCGGCTGGTAAAACCAGCCGTGTGTCAGCAAACACAAGGAGAACCAAATGGATAGAGACCAAAAGACGACGGAAGATACCACGAAAAAGATCATCGAAATTGACGACTCGGCTGTGCGGGGACATCTGCAGGAGCTGGTGAGAGGCTCCGTTGAGGAGACGCTCAACGGCCTGCTGGATGCCGAAGCGGATACCCTGTGCGGAGCAAAACGCTATGAGCGAAGCCCGGATCGGGTGGATTCTCGTGCGGGCCATTACGAGCGTGGACTGGAGACACAAGCCGGCAGTGTGAAGCTCAAAGTACCCAAGCTTCGCAGCATTCCCTTTGAGACACAGATCATTGAACGCTATCGTCGTCGTGAAAGCTCCGTCGAAGAAGCGTTGATGGAGATGTATCTGGCCGGGGTGTCGGTTCGCCGTGTTGAAGATATTACGCAGGCACTGTGGGGCACGCGAGTCAGCCCGGGAACGGTCAGTAACCTGAACCAAAAAGTTTATGAACGCATCGAGAAGTGGCGGACACGCCCGATTGATGGCGAGTATCCGTACGTCTATCTCGACGGGATCTGCCTGAAGCGCAGCTGGGGCGGCGAAGTGAAGAACGTATCGGTTCTGGTCGCTATTGGAGTCAATGCGGAAGGCTATCGAGAGATTCTTGGTGCCGCCGAAGGCGAGAAGGAAGACAAGGCCGGATGGCAAGCATTCTTGCGCGATCTGAAGGAGCGGGGGCTCAAAGGGGTTCGCTTGATCGTCAGCGATAAATGCCTTGGGTTGGTGGAATCGGTCGCCGAGGTTTATCCATCCGCCGACTGGCAACGTTGCGTGGTTCACTGGTACCGCAACATCTTCCAGAATGTACCGCGCCAGAAAGTCAAAGCAGTCGCTGCCATGCTCAAAGCAATTCATGCCCAGGAAGACCGCGAAGCGGCCTTGGAAAAGGCTCAGGCAGTCGTAGAAAAGCTAAAAGGCATGAAGCTGAACAAAGCGGCCGATCACGTGCAACGAACCGTAGACGAAACACTGAGCTATATGAGCTATCCCGAGGAGCATTGGCGGCGCATCCGCACCAACAATCCGTTGGAGCGGATTATGCGCGAGATCCGGCGACGTACCCGCGTAGTCGGCAGCTTTCCTGACGGACAGTCCGCGCTGATGCTGGTCGCAGCTCGTCTACGCCACATCGCAGGCACCAAATGGGGGACGCGCCGCTACCTGAACATGACCCGACTCTACGAACTGGAACAACTCAAGAAGAATGCCGCATAGGCGGCCTCGGGCTTCGACCCAACTCCGACGAGTTATATGACCCATTCTCGTTGGCCCGAAGCCCAGAGGCCGCCCCGAACAACAGAATTTATGGAGAACTCCAAAACGAAAGTGCGAAAGATTCTGGACACTACCAGTTATCATTTGACGTCACGCGATAAGTTTATTCCGCAAGGCGGGAGTCAATTGAGTTTTCAGTTGAAAGCCGGCTTGGCTTCAGCTGTTTTCAGGGTGATGGTTTCTGATGACGATGGGCAGACCTGGAACGAAGAATATTCTTTAGATGATTATAACGGAGGAAGCAGTTGGCAGCAGGTTGTTGTGGGGCTGTCCTCTTATGCCGGGTCGGAAATTCTAATCCGTTTCGAGTATGTTCCCGGATCTTATTATTCTCCTGGAGGCGTCTGGCTGGATGAAATTATCTTTTCCGGTGGAAACTGGTACGGCTGGGATACCCTGCAGACATTCGAAAGTGTGACCGGCGGAGTCGTAACCAATTTGGAAGTCGGCACGAACACGCTGGCTTTTCAGGCCTTCGATGGAGCCTCTTATGGGGCCCGCTCTCCGTCGTTTACTGTTGTGGTTGCAGAGGATGATGGTGATATTGACGACGATGGCCTTCCGGATGATTGGGAAATTCTGTATTTCGGTGGCGAAACCAACGCGAACCCGGAGGCCATTGCTTCAAATGGCGTAAATACATTGCTGGGAACTTATATCGCCGGGCTTGATCCAACCGATCCGGATTCTCTCTTTAAAGCTTCTATGACCAATGCGAACGGGTTTGTGGTGCAGTGGAATGCAGCTTCCGGGCGCGTTTACTCCGTCTACGGTGCAACAAACCTCCTGAACGGTTTTCAACCATTGGAAACCAATATTCTCTGGCCGCAATCCAGTTGGACCGATACAGTCAGCCGCTCTGAAAATTTCTATAAAATTGATGTGGAACTTCCAGAGTAGGACAGGCTTTCCGCCTGTCTGCGGAGAATCTGTATGAAAATTATTCAATCGCCTGCCGAAATGCAATCGGTCGCGCAGGCTCAGCGGCGGGAGGGAAAAACCATCGGGTTTGTGCCGACGATGGGCTTCCTTCACGAAGGTCACCTGTCATTGATGCATTCAGCCCGGGCGCGCTGCGATGTGCTTGTTGCCAGTATCTTTGTCAACCCGACTCAGTTTGGACCGAACGAGGATCTTGATGCTTATCCGCGCGATTTTGAGCGCGACGAAAAACTTTGCCGGGAAGCGGGCGTCGACTTCCTGTTTTATCCGACTCCGGAAAATATGTATCTGGACGGCCACAGCATCTGGGTGGATGAAGAATCGCTTTCCGGCGTGCTCTGCGGAACGTCGCGCCCCGGTCATTTCCGGGGTGTATGTACGGTCGTTGCAAAGCTGCTCCACATCGCGCTGCCGGATTTTATGGTCCTCGGCGAGAAGGATGCCCAGCAGCTGCGTGTTCTGCGCCGAATGGTGCGCGATCTGAATTTTCCGGTGGAGATTGTGTCCGGCCCGACCATTCGTGAGCCCGACGGCCTCGCAAAAAGCTCTCGCAACAAATATCTTCGTCCCGAGGAACGGGCCGAAGCCGTTTGCCTTTTCCAAGGTTTGGAAAAAGCCAAAGAGCTGTATTCAGCAGGAGAGCGCGAGGCGAATGTGCTGAAAAATTCGATCTGTGAAATCATCCGAAAAACCTCTGGATCAATTGATTATGTCGAAATCGTTGACGACGAAACTCTCAAGCCTGTCCAGACCCTGAATAAGCCGGTTCTGGTTGCACTGGCGGTTCGTTTCCCCGGTGCCCGGTTGATCGATAACGCGGTGCTGGGAAAATAAATGATGATTTTTTAAATTTTTGCTTTAAACAATTTTTTCGCTCAGTACATTGATTGGCCTTCCGTAAAGGGCGTGATGGCCGAGTGGTTAGGCACGGGTCTGCAAAACCTGTTACAGCGGTTCAATTCCGCTTCACGCCTCCAGTTTTGGAGACGGGTTGTTTGTTTATTTTAAGGAGAAAATTATGGCATCCCCTCAGGATCTCTATTACGCCAAAACACATGAGTGGCTTCGCATCGACGATAACATCGCAACGGTTGGTATCACTGACTTCGCACAGAATCAGCTTTCTGATCTGACATTCGTCGAACTTCCCGAAATCAGTCGTGATGTTGAGGCCGGTGACGAAGTCGCCGTACTCGAGTCCGTTAAAGCCGCTTCTGATATTTATGCGCCGATTGCCGGAGAAATTGTGGAAGTCAATGAAGCTCTGGAGGATGCTCCGGAACTGATCAACAACAGCCCCTACGATGAAGGCTGGCTTTTTAAAATCAGATTCATCAAGGAAGAGGATGTCGATGAGCTCCTCAGCGCTGAAGAATACGACGAACTTTGCGAAGACTGATTTCGTCGACGAAGAATGATGCAGGGCGGCCGGGCCGCCCTTTTTTTTGTTATGAAATCCTGGGCGGTACAGTTTAACGAACCGGTTTCCTATCAGCAGGGCCTCGATCTGCAGCATCGTCTGCTTAAGGCTCGGCAGAATGACGAGATTCCCGACACCGTTCTGATTCTGCAGCACACGCCCACCGTTACGCTCGGCAACCGCGGGCGCGACAACTATCTGCTGCTTTCCCGCGAAGAATACGCTGAGCGCGGTATCGAACTCTTTCACGTTGAGCGCGGCGGCGATGTGACGTATCACGGACCCGGTCAGTGGGTGCTGTATCCGATCATCTACCTCGGCGGCTCCGAGGCCGACTCGCACGGATACCTGTGGAACCTCGAAGAAGTCGCTTTGCGCACGCTGGCCGATTTCGGCATCGAGGGATTCCGTCGCGAAGGCAAAAACGGGGCGTGGACAGAGCCGGGCAAAGTGGCCGCCATCGGCTTCCGCCTTAAACGCTGGGTTTCCTTCCACGGTATGAGCTTTAACGTTTGTCTCGATCTGTCTGGATTTCAGACCATCGTTCCCTGTGGACTCGTCGGCCAGCCGGTCGCCTCCATGCAGACCGTGCTCGGCGATGCCTGCCCTCCGATGGATGCCGTGCGCGACCGGCTTCTTGCCAACTTTTCCGAGATTTGTAAGCGCGATCTCGAAGTTTTCGAGACATTGGAAAAATCACCCGTTTCAAAATTTGCTGAATAAACTCTTTTTTCCAATCCTTGGGAAATTTATGCCGATCGGGTTTGTTTGGTTGAAAGTGTCTTCTCAAATGTTTGAGGAAATGCTCTTGTCTCTTGCTTTTTGCTTTCGTAATGTAAAAATTCCGCCAATTAAATCCGATTTGGCGTGCGTTAAAAAGTGAAAGGGAGAGAAAATGGAAAGTTCAGTCATTCCGGGGATTTGGTGGGTTGCTCCGTTTGCATCGATTCTGGCGTTGGGGTTCGCGATCTATTTTTACAGGAAAATGATGGGTGCGTCCGAAGGAAATGCCACGATGGTGGAAATTGCCGGGCACGTTCGTGAAGGAGCCATGGCTTATCTGATCCGTCAGTACAAAGTGGTGGCTCTGGTTTTTCTCGCCCTGCTGATTGTCCTTCAGATCCTCGCCTTTTTCGGTATTCAAAATCCTTTTGTTCCCTTTGCTTTTCTGACTGGCGGATTCTTTTCCGGCCTGTGCGGTTTTATCGGCATGAAAACCGCAACCGCAGCTTCGTCGCGTACTGCGCAGGGATGCTCCGAAAGCCTGAACCGCGGTCTGCAGGTGGCGTTTCGTTCCGGTGCGGTCATGGGACTGGTTGTGGTTGGCCTTGGGCTGCTCGATATCTGCATCTGGTACTGGGCGCTGGATCATCTTTTCTATACGCCGGAACACATGGCCTCAGGTGTTTCCTTTTTAGGCATGACCTTTGTTCCGGAAAACTGCACTGAAGTTGAAAAGCTGGTGCAGATCACCACCACAATGATCACCTTCGGAATGGGTGCATCAACTCAGGCTCTGTTCGCCCGCGTCGGCGGCGGAATCTACACGAAAGCCGCGGACGTCGGCGCAGACCTTGTTGGAAAAGTCGAAGCGGGTATTCCGGAAGACGACCCGCGCAATCCCGCTACTATCGCCGACAACGTTGGCGACAATGTCGGCGATGTCGCCGGAATGGGGGCCGACCTCTATGAGTCCTACTGCGGCTCCATTCTCGCCACGGCCGCTCTCGGAGCCGCCGTCGGCGCGCACCATATTTCCAAAGGAAGCGGTACGTTTGAGGATGCTGTTGGGCTGGTAACCGCTCCGATGATTGTCGCCGGGATCGGAACTCTTCTGTCAATCATCGGCATGTTTATGGTTCGCTGCAAAGAGGGGGCTTCTCAGAAAAACCTGCTCAAAGCCCTGCTGACCGGAACGCTTGGCAGTTCGGTTCTGATCGTTCTGGCGTTGATCGGCATGTGGCTTGGTGGGCTGATTTCCGGAGGGGTGGTGCTTTCTGTGATTTCCGGTCTCGTTGCCGGGGTGATCATCGGGCAGGCCACCGAATACTATACCTCCGATGAATACAAGCCGACTCAGGGTATCGCCGATCAGGCGGTCATGGGGCCGGCAACCACCATTATCGACGGACTGGCCACCGGTATGTATTCCGCGGGCATTCCGGTCATTACCATTGTCGTTGGCATCATGTGCGCGTTTGGGTTTGCAGGAGGAACGCATGATTGGTCCATGGGTGTGTACGGCATTGGCTTTGCCGCCGTCGGGATGCTTGCCACGCTCGGGATTACGCTGGCCACCGATGCCTACGGACCGATTGCTGACAATGCCGGCGGTAATGCTGAAATGTCGCATCTTGCGCCGGAGGTGCGCGAACGCACGGATGCGCTCGACTCGCTCGGCAACACCACGGCTGCAACCGGAAAAGGATTTGCCATCGGATCCGCCGCCCTGACGGCACTGGCTTTGCTCGCTGCTTACATCGAAGAAGTGAAGATCTGGATCGCCAAGCTGGCTGGAGATGGAACCTTCCTTGGTATGAGTAAGCTGACGGCCGGAGACGCGGATATTATGTTTTTCGTGGATAAATTTGAACTGCATATTATGAATCCTCTGTTGCTTTGCGGGTTGTTTGTCGGAGGAATGATGGCTTTTGTTTTCTGCGCGATGACCATGAAGGCTGTCGGTCGTGCTGCCGGATCCATGGTCGAGGAGGTCCGACGGCAGTTCAAAGAAATTCCCGGAATCATGGAAGGGACCGGCAAGCCGGACTATGCCTCCTGCGTGGCTATTTCCACCAAAGGCGCTCAGAAGGAGATGCTCGTTCCGTCGCTTCTTGCCATCATTGTGCCCGTTGTCACGGGCTTGATTCTCGGTGTTCCGGGCGTGATGGGGCTGCTGGCCGGCGGCCTGACCACCGGCTTCGTGCTGGCCACCATGCTCAACAATGCCGGCGGTGCCTGGGACAACGCCAAGAAGTATATTGAGCGCGGACATCACGGGGGGAAGGGCTCTGATGCTCATAAAGCCGGTGTAGTCGGTGACACCGTTGGTGATCCCTGTAAGGACACCTCCGGCCCGTCGCTGAATATTCTCATCAAGCTGATGACGATGGTCAGCGTGGTGTTTACTCCGGTAATTGTCCGGTTTTCTCCGACGATTCAGGAATGGTTTGGTTTCATCGACAAATAAGTCGCATTTGCAGGTCAATAAAAAAGGTTCATGCCCCATTTCCGGGGAAGGCTTGCCTGATTTTTAAGAAGAAGAACTCATCATCACGGTAGCCATAGGCCATTCGCTTGAGCACTTTGATCTTGTTGTTGATACCTTCGAGCAGGCTGGTGTGCAACGGCCAGCGGGCATGGGAGATGATTCCCTTGATGTATCCGGCAAGACGATTCGCGAACTTTATGAGAGGCTCGATGGAGCTTTGAACCGCCCGTTCGTACCACTGATCCCAGAACGATTGCGCCTGCCGGGTATCGCGAAAGCTCCAAAGCTCTTTCAGATCGGCCTTCATCACGTATACGGTGGCCAGATTCCGATTGGCTTCCAGTAATTCATCCAGACGTACCTGATCACTTGGCTTGGTAATGTTGTCTCGATTGCGCAACAGTAACCAGCGCGATCCTTTTACGACCCTGCGCGCGCGCTTGTCATCGCGTAGGCGGTTGGCTTCATCCACCCGTACCCGGTCGATAACCTCGCGTCCATACTTCGCGACAACATGGAACAGGTCATAGACGATATCTGCGTCCGGGCAGTGCTCCCAAACTTCCTGCTCATACGAGCTGTTCATGTCCATGGCGACGGCCTTGATCTGTTTGCAGCCGTCTTCGCCAAGCAACTTGAAGAATGGATGGATTGCTGCACGAGTACGGCCCCGACCGATCCAGAGCACCCTCTTGCAGGTCGGATCGACGATGACCGTGGCATAGCGATGTCCTTTCTGGATCGCAAACTCATCCATGGCCAACAGCTCGACTCCCGCGAGATTGATCGGCCCCAGTTCACGCTGCAGATAGCGCTTTTCAATATTTTTAACCGTCTTGCGGTTAATCCCATACTCAGCGGCAACATGCTTGTGTGTTGCGACTTTGCATAACCGAGCCACGGACTCTTCAAAGCGCCGGGTAAAGCGCGAATAAGGGTCCAGCCAAGTGAGCGCTTCCAGCTTGGGGCCACATGCGGGGCAAAGCATTCGCCGTCGTGTAATCATCAGCCATGTTGTCTTCCCGAAGACCGGAAGTTCACGTATCCACCGGATGGTTGAGTCATGGACCGTGTGAGATAGCGACCCGCAACCACTGCAACGGCCAGAGCCATTTTCTGCTGTCAACTCGATCCACACTTCGGACGGATCCCCTGGGGCCGGCCCCACTGTGCCGACACGGAACCCTTCCCATTCACCGAGAATTTTGAGTATCTTTTGAGCGGTCATAACGGAATCTCCTTTTGGTAGTTGTTTCTCGCAAAAGCAAGATACCAAAAATTCCGTTATGACTCCTCGTTCCCCGGAAATGGGTCATGAACCATAAAAAAGCCGCCCGGCAAACGGGCGGCTTTTTGCATTCAGAATGGACTGGATGTCAGGTCAGGGCATCAACCAGTGTGTTTTCCTGCTGTACTCCAACGAAATCCTGAACCTTTTTGCCGTCTTTAAAAACGAGCAGGGTCGGGATGGAGCGGACGCCGAACTCTGCCGCGAGAGAAGAGTTTTCATCGACGTTTACCTTGGCAACGACAGCTTTGTCTCCTACGGCTTCAGCAACTTTGTCGAGGATAGGCGTCTGCATCTTGCACGGACCGCACCACGGAGCCCAAAAATCCACCAGAACTGTTCCGGACGAGATCGTGTCATTAAAATTGTCAGTGTTGAGTTCTTTTACTTTGTCGGACATGACTGTCTCCTTTTTACTTGTTTAAAACACGACTCTAACGGTTGGGTTTACCGGTTTCAAGCGGGACGTTGAAAAGAAATCGGTCTTGAAATACAGTAAATCCGGTCGGTTTTCCAAACATTGGAAAATTCTCGTTTATTTGTACGATTTTCCCGTTAAAGTTTCCGGGCATTGGACATGGAAGAAAAAAGAACAGAGCGTATTGGAATATTCGGCGGATCATTTGATCCGGTGCATATCGGGCATTTGATCGTTGCGCAGGATGCGGTGGAGCAGCTGGAGCTGGATCAGTTGATTTTTGTGCCGGCAGCGGTTTCGCCGTTGAAGCAGGATCGCGCTCCGGTTGACGGGCGTCATCGTTTGGAAATGCTTCGGCTGGCAACGGCGGATCATCTTCGGTTTGATGTGTCAGACATCGAACTGGTACGCGGAGGAGTGTCGTACACCATCGATACGATCCGGCAGCTGAAATTTGAGCATCCCGGAGCGGAACTTTTTTTCATTATCGGTATGGATTCTATGGTGGATCTGCATCGCTGGCATTGTTCGAAAGAATTGCTCGAAAGCTGTACCGTGGTGCCGTTGGCGCGCGGCGGGGAGTGTCCGGGAAAGGTCGCGGCCGAAAGCGGGCTTCCCAGTGGTTGGAAAGAAAAGCTGTTCAGTCGACTGATTCGGATTCATGAAATTGAGGTGTCTGCGTCAGAAATCCGGATGCGCATTGCCGAAGGGCTGAGCATTCAAACTCTTGTGCCGCCCGAGGTTGAAATGTATATTGCCGAACATAATCTTTACACCTAAGGAAAAACGTATGGAGCAAGTGCCTGAATTTTTGACGAAATCCGTTCAGTTTCTGGACGGTAAAAAAGCAGAAAATATCGTAGTGTTGGATCTGCGCGAAGTGGCTAATATTGCCGATTATTTTGTGATTGCCACGGCGGCTAATGCCCCGCACCTGAAGGCATTGGGTGACGGTTTCCAGCGGCTGTGCAAAAACGAGCATTACCGGGAAGCCCGTCATGCCGGTGACGGCAACAGCGGATGGGTGATTGCCGACTACGACGGCGTGATGGTTCACGTGTTCAGCTTTGAAATGCGCAGCCTCTACGACCTCGAAAAACTCTGGAAAGATGCAAAGAGAGTGGAGTTGTGAAGTCGTATCGAAAAGAACTCTGGTTTAAGGCCCCGCGCCGCAGGCAGATTATTCACATCACACCAGAAATTGAAGAGTGCCTGCGCGAGTCCGGAATTCAGGACGGATTGTGTCTGGTAAATGCCATGCATATTACGGCATCGGTTTTCATCAACGATAACGAAAGCGGGCTGCACAGCGACTACGAACGCTGGCTCGAAAAGCTGGCTCCGGAAAAACCGTACGACCAGTACGCCCATAATGGGTTCGAGGATAATGCGGATGCCCACCTGAAGCGTACCATCATGGGGCGCGAAGTGGTTGTTGCAATCACCGATGGCAAGCTCGATTTCGGCCCGTGGGAAGCCATTTTCTATTATGAACTCGATGGAAAACGCGAGAAGCGCGTTCTCGTAAAAATTATCGGCGAGTAATCGGAATTTGCGTTTAGTTCGTGTCCGTTTGCGGGTAAGGTTTTTTCCCTTATGAGCCGCATTGCCAAAGTTGCCGTCGATCTTTCCCTTGATCGGGAGTTCGATTATCAGATTCCGGACGAGCTGGTTTCGACCGTCGAAATCGGCTCGCGCGTATCTGTGCCGTTCGGACACCGTCACGTAAACGGTTTCGTGGTGGGGCTGGCAGATGAATCGGATCTCGATGAGCTAAAACCGATCAGTCAAGTGCTCGGCGAAAAATCTCTGATTACCGAGCCGGTCATGGAACTGGCACGCTGGATGTCTTCATACTATCTGGCACCATTCGAAACCTGTGTCCGTTCGGTGCTGCCCGCGATTGTTCGCCGAAAATCCCGCGGCGAAAAAAAACAGCTGACGGTTTCGCTGGTAAATTCAAATGCAAAAGAGGCAGGAAACCTCATTTGCGAAGACTTGACGGACAAGCAGCGGGCGGTTTTCCAATGTTTGGAAAAAAACGGGACGATGCTTCTTTCTGAACTGATCGCGGCGGCGGAAACGACGGCGTCGCCGGTGAAGTCGCTGGAAAAAAAGGGATTGGTTCATATTTCCAGCGAATCGGTCTATCGCGACCCGCATGCGGGCGTGGAGATTCTGAAAACGGCCCCACTGGAACTGATGCCGGAGCAGGCGGTCGCGCTGGAAAAGATCGTGACCGCAATGGATGCGGAAAAGCCGCAGACGGTTCTGCTGCATGGAGTGACCGGGTCCGGAAAGACCGAAGTCTATCTCCAGGCCATTTCCCATGCGCTCGAACAGGGGAAGGGGGCGATTGTTCTGGTGCCGGAGATCGCGTTGACACCGCAGACGGTGGATCGCTTCAGGGCCCGTTTCGCCGATAAGCCGGAGCGGGTGGCAGTGCTGCACAGCTCTCTTGCCGATGGCGAGCGCTATGACGAATGGCACCGCATTCGTTCCGGCGAGGCGACGATTGTGATCGGCGCGCGTTCAGCACTGTTTGCCCCGGTTAAAAATCCCGGCCTGATTGTGGTGGATGAAGAACACGAGCCGACCTACAAGCAGGATGAGACGCCGAGATACAGTGCGCGCGACGCGGCGGTAATGAGAGGGCATCGGGAAAACTGCGCGGTGGTTCTGGGATCGGCTACGCCCGCGCTGGAGTCGTATTGCAATGCGAAGAACGGTAAGTATCTGTATGTCGATATGCCTTCGCGGGTGGACGATCGCCGTATGCCGGAAATCCGGGTGGTGGACATGCGTCTGGAAGGCCAGCGTGACGGAAAGCGCGGGCTGTTTTCCAAAGAGCTGGTTTTCGAAATCCGGGCGCGGCTTGACCGCGCTGAACAGACAATGATTTTCCTGAACCGTCGCGGTTTTTCTGCTTCACTGGTTTGTCCGGCCTGCGGGTATGTGAGTGAGTGTGAACACTGCAGTGTGAAACGAACGTATCACAAAGCACGGCATCGGTTGATCTGTCATCTTTGCGGCGATGAGCAGGGTGCTCCGGATCGTTGTCCGGAATGCGGTTCGCCGGAATTCAAGTATTCCGGGGCCGGAACCGAAAAAATTGAAGAGGTGATGGCCAAGCTTTTTCCGAAAGCGAATATTGCCCGGATGGATTCGGATACCATGCGGAAGAAAAATGCGCACCGCGAAATTCTGTCAAAATTCCGGGTTGGAAAGATCGACATTCTGATCGGTACGCAGATGATCGCCAAAGGGCTGGATTTTCCGAATGTGACCCTGGTTGGAGTGGTGAATCCGGATCACGCACTGCATATGGCGGATTTCCGGGCCGGGGAGCGGGTGTTTCAGCTGTTGACGCAGGTGGCCGGTCGCGCCGGCCGCGGGCAGGTGGCCGGCGAGGTGCTGGTGCAGACGTATACGCCGCATCATCCCGCCATCCAGTTTGCCCGGCGCATGGATTTTGAAGGCTTTTGCGATCAGGAACTGGAATTCCGCAAAGAGCTGTTCTATCCGCCGTACTCTCATCTGACCTGCATTACCTTGCGGGGAAAACATGAAAGTCAGGTGGAGCAAACCTGCGACCTGCTTTGGCAATGTTTGGAACAATGCGTTTCTTCAGACGTAATGCTTTCTCCGCCTGTGCCGGCACCGATCAGTCGTGTGCGCGGCGAGTATCGCTGGCAGATCCTGCTGCGTGCCGAGAAGACGGGCGAAATGACACGGCCGGTTCGCCGTGCGGTCGCGGCAATCAAAAAATGGCCGAAAGGGGTCAGATGCACTATTGATATCGATGCGGCATCTTTGCTTTAATAAACTGGAAAAAAGGAGAACCAAAATGGCAATCAAAACCGTAAAAGTTGAATCAAAGCTGGACTCAAAATTTAAAATCGAAAGCACGGTGAGCGGGCATCAGGTGATTGTCGATCAACCGGCTGCCGCGGGAGGGAATGGCGAAGGCCCCACGCCGCTCGAATATCTGTTTGTTGCTTTGGCCGGATGTATCGGATCAGTCGGTCGAATTATCGCAATGCAGAAGAGAATGGCAGTAAACGGTATGACCATTTCGGTAGAGGGAGATTTGAATGCGGATGGACTGCTCGGCAAACCGACGGTTGATCCGGTTGGGTTTAAGGAAATCCGTGTGAGTGTGGATGTGGACGCCGACATGACTGCCGAAGAAAAAGCAGCCTTTGTGCACGAAATGGACTCCCGCTGTCCCGTTTCATGGAATCTGCTTAATGCTTCGTCCGTGAAGGTTTCAGCGGTTTAATCTGACTTTTCCAAACATTGGAAACGATGATTCCAATGTTTGGAACCAACAGACATCAGCGGCGGGTTTGATTCCTTGTTTTTCAGCCCTTGCAGAAGCGGTAAAACGCGATGAGTTTTTTGGGGCCGATACGGTAAGGGGATCCTTTCCCCTGAAAAAATCCGTGTTTTCGGATTAGGTGAGCGTCGAGCGGCGTAAACTCCAGCAAATCATTTCCGGCGGCATCTTTGACACCGATGACGGCTTTATGACAATGATCGCCGCATGAGGTGAATGGGCAGGAGATTTGTCCGAGTGTTTCGTCGGACCGGACGGTGATTTTGCCATTGCAGGCCGGCACTCGGCCTTCCCATCCGGCATCCGCGGTCTTGTGAAGTCCTTCCAGAAATGCGCCAAGCTCTTCGATGGTTAACCCCGCCGCTTCGACTTCTGCGGTATCGGCTGCAATAATGTCGGCCAGCGGCCGGTCATCGGTTCCAAGAAATCCTTCAATGGTCAGGGCGCCGGGTTCCATGCGGTCGCGGGATTGTTGTTCGGCGGGGTTTTTTTTCATTTCCGGCTCCTAGCTGAATTTGTCGAAGAAGATATTTTCTTCCGGCATGCCGTTGCCGGTGAGGGCGACGACGGACGCATCGCACATTCCGGGAGATCCGCAGAGGTACGCCTCCATGTTGGAAAGGTCGGGGCAGTGCTGTTTCATCACATCGGTAACGAGTCCGGTATCTCCATCCCAGTTGTCATCGGGCATCGGCTCACTGAGGCAGGGGACGAACTTAAAGTTGGGCAGAGCTTCTTCGAACGCTTTCATTTCATCGAGGCAGATCAGGTCGCGCTTTGCGCGGGCGCCGAAGAAATACGTGACCTTGCGCTGGATGTTTTCGTTGCGCATATGGGCGAGCATGCTGAGGAACGGAGCCATTCCGGATCCTCCGGCAATAAAGATCATTTCCTTTTCTGTGTCGGTGAGGCGGAAGTCTCCATAAGGCCCGTTCAGTTTAATGGGTTGTCCGGGTTCCATGTGTTCAAACACAAACGTGGTGCAGATGCCTCCCGGGACGAGGCGGATGACGAGATCGATATGCGTTTTATCGTGCGGATCTGTGGCGATGGAGTAGGCGCGGTAGACCGGTTCGGGGGTTTTCTTATAGGCCGGGGTTTCGATCTGTACATACTGGCCCGGAATAATGTCGAGTTCTTCGCCTTCCGGCAGGGCGACGCGCAGGCGTTTGATGTCGTGGTTGAGATCCGTCAGCGACTCAACGGTTCCTTCGAACTCTCGGATATTGAAGAGCTCTTCCGGAATTTCGAGCTCCATGTCTTCATGGACTTTCAACTGGCAGCACAGGCGAACATGCTCGCTGACTTCTTCAGGAGAGAGGTGCGGTTCTTCAGTCGGCAGAACCGGCGGTGCGCCGGAGTGCACTTTGAGTTTGCACAGTCCGCAGCTGCCCTGTCCACCGCAGGCGGACGGAATAAAAACTCCGGCTGAGTTGAGCGAATTCAGCAGTGTGGAGCCGCCTTCAACATCTTCTTCGCGCGAGCCTTTGTTGATGATGAGTTTGCAGATGCCGTAGTCGTTGAGGTAGCGATCGGCAATGACCAGCAGAAGGGCCAGGATTCCACAGATGGCAACCAGGCTTCCGACAGCGATTAAAAACGTCATCATAATTCAGGTTCCTACTTTATCATTCCACTGAAAGCGACAAAGGCGAGGGCGATAATTCCGGTGATAATCAATGTGATTCCTGAACCGCGCAGTCCGGCCGGGATTTTGTCCTCTTTAATCTGCTCGCGGATTCCGGCCATCAGCACGATGGCAACCAGCCAGCCGATTCCGCTGCCGAAGCCGAACACCAGAGAATGGAGGAATCCAAAGTCCTCTTTGTTGAGCATAAACAGGGAAACTCCGAGAATCGCGCAGTTTACAGTGATCAGCGGCAGGAAGATTCCGAGTGAGAAGTAGAGCGATGGACTGAAGCGTTCGATCACCATTTCCACCAGCTGTACGAAGGCCGCAATGACGACGATAAACACAATCAGTTCGAGAAACTCAATATGGAGCGGCACCATGACATAGGTGTGCAGCAGCCAGTTGATGGCCGCAGTGAATGTGGTGACGAATACAACCGCAAACCCGAGGCCGAGACTGGTTTTCATCTGGCGTGATATTGCCAGGAACGAGCACATTCCCAGAAAGCGGGCCAGCAGAATATTTTCAGTAAATGCAGCTGCCAGGAAAATGACGATCAGCTGCACGAACAGTCCGGGCTCTGCAACAGCAGGTTGGATGGCGGCCAGAATCATTTCGCACCTCCTTCTTTTTTCAGCACGTAGCTGTTTCCAAACCATGCAACCAGTGCGAGCATGAAAAATGCACCGGGAGGCATGACCATGATCGTCCATTGGTACCACCAGATGTCACGGCCGGGCAGCGGAATTCCCAGCAGGGTTCCAAACCCGAGCGCCTCGCGGAATACCGCGATAACGATAAGCACAAAGCTGTAACCGAGCCCGGCGCCGATGCCGTCGAGCAGGGAAGGCCATGCCGGATTTTTAGAAGCAAACGCTTCGGCGCGTCCCATGATGATGCAGTTGGTAATGATCAGTCCGACATACGGTCCGATCGTTTTGTGAATGTCCGGGAACTGTGCCCGGATAAAGGTGTCTACGATGATGACATAGGCGGCGATGATGAGCACCTGAACCATCATGCGAACCTGCTTCGGAATGGATTTCCTCAGCAGCGAAACCGTCAGGTTGGACAGGGCTGCCGTGAAAACCAGCCCGCCGCACATAAGCAGGGTGTTCTTTAAGAGATTGGTTACGGCCAGAGCGGAGCAGATTCCAAGAACCTGGCGGAAGACCGGATTGTCTCTCCACAGGTTTCCGATCAGGGCCCGGCCTCCGAGTGTGTCTTTGAATGCCATGGTTATTCTCCTGCCTTCCGGTTGTCGGCCGCCCGTCGGAATTGAGCGACGGCGGCGTTCAGCATCCGTTCCATTGCCAGCGAGGTCTGGGTTGCGCCGGTGATGGCGTCAAAGGTCCGTTCATATTGCGGTGTGCCGGGGTCCGGTTTTGAACCGGATGTGCCCATATAGATATAGCTTTTCCCCGGTGCCGGTTTGCTGATGTCCAGTCCGTCTTTGAACGGCTGCACAAAAAAAGGTTCTTCAATGCGTGCGCCGAGACCGGGGGTTTCCGATTGGGAGATCACTTTGAGCCCGACTGTTTTCTGCAACGATGCATTCACGGCAATATAGCCGTTGATTTCGGCCCAGAAGCCGATGCCGGAAAAGGGGAAGCCGTAGGCAATCAGCTGATTCTGTGCGGCACTCTTATAGGCTTTTAGCAGCTGAATCTTGTTCCCGGTCTGCGGATCGGTCAGAGTTTCACTGCGGTCGATCTGTGCCTCAACAAGGGCGGCGATTTCTTTTTTCGAGAGCTTTTGGGTGTCACCGAGCCCGAACAGCTGTACGAGAGCCCGCTGTTCCAGAAAGCGCTTGTTCTGCTGTACGGTTTTTTCGGAACTCAGGTAAAGACCGGTTACCCCCGCTCCGTACAGCGCGGCAATCACCACCATGAACAGGACTGTTTTGAACCGTTTCATCAGGCAGCCGCTCCCTGTTTAGTCGCTTTGGTTTTCTGCTTTTTAGCGCGTGCCTTGTAGAACATTTCCAGCGATGGCCCCAGCGTGTTTCCGAGCAGAATGGCAAACGCCACCGCGCCGGCAAAAACCGCTTTCCAGCGCAGGAAGACAATCATGGTTCCGATAAATGCACCGTAAATCCATTGGGCGTTTTTATTTTTCGGCGCAGTGATCGGGTCCGTGACCATAAAGAAAGCGGCATAAAGCATAGCGCCGGAACAGAGAGACCATAGAACCGGCGGCACAGCATCAGCCCGGAGTACATAGCGGAAAAACGCGGTGGAGACAATGGCCCCGGCCAGCGTCGCCACCGTCAGCCGCCATTGAGCGGTCTTGGTCCAGAGCAGATAGCCGCCGCCGAGTAGGATCAGAATGGCGGAGACCTCACCGATCGATCCGGCGGTCAGCGTACGCTGTATGCCGTCGGCGTCCGTGAAAAGCCGTCCGATATTACCGGTGACCAGATCGAGCAATGATGTCTCGAAGCCGAAGTCGCGGCGTGCCCACATCGGCGTTGCAGCGGATACTGCGTCAATGCCCTCGATTACTTTGTTGGCACCCCAATGAGCCAGGCCGCCGGGAAGTCCTTTCCAGACCGGCGTAAACTGGCTGGTCATATCGGTCGGGAAGCAGACGTAAAGAAAGCCGCGGCCGACAATGGCCGGATTGAATACGTTGCGCGGAAATCCTCCGAATACCTCTTTGCCGAACAGGATGGCGACAAATGCGCCGACACCGGCCTGCCAGAAGGGAATCGTCGGCGGAAGGGAGAGTCCGAGCAGGAGCGATGTCACGAATACAGCTTCGCTGACGGTGTCGCCGCGTTTTTTTGACATAAAATATTCGGTTGCCGCGCCGACAATTGCCACCCAGATCACGATGGCCAGAGTGCGCCATCCAAAAAAGTAAATGGCGCCGAGAAGAGGAGGCATCAGAGCGATTTCCACTTTGCGCATCATCGGCTGCTGTTTAAGCCAGGGCTTTTTCTTTGTATCAGTCGGCATGCTGGATCTCCGTTCAACCTTGGTGGCAGGCGCAACCTTCGCGGTGCGGCCAGACAGCGTTCAGTCCTTTTCCGAACAGGGCGGGGTCGTAGTCCATTTCGCACTCGCGAAAGACGCCCGCAATGTCGGCGTTTACAAAAAAAGTGATTCCGTTGCTTGTGATGGTTTCCTGGCTGTCCGCCGCGCATTCAGCCGGATGGAGAACAGGCGTGCTTCCCCGGCAGGTGCCGATATAGCCGGTAACGGAGAACCCGGCGGCCTCCGGAGGAAGGAGTTTTTTTAACCGCTTTTCTGCTGCAGGAGTCAGTTTCATGGCTCAGTTTTATAGGTGAGTAATAAGGTCATGAAAAGCTTATTTCGATAAAAAATGATCCATTTTGTACCAGAATCCATCAGACGGTTCAAAACATGATAGATGTTTCATTTCGGTTTTTGTGAGAGTTTAATCTGCTTCCAGGCTGCGGAAAAGAAAAGAGTCGGTTTTTCCAAGGTTTGGAAACAACGGATTCCGTTCGGTATTTTTTCAGTATAATTGGAAAAATGGGGCTTTCCTTTGACAGGTATGTTATTCTTCTGCGTGCAGCGGGGGAGGTTCGGATGGAAGATTTCGAACAGGCACGCAGGGAGATGGTTGAACTGCTCCGGGGAACCTACGGGATCAGCGATAACCGGGTTCTTGAGGTGATGGCAAAGGTGCCGCGCCATTTGTTTATTCCCGAACTGTTGCGCGGGGCGGATGCGTATGGAGATCATCCATGTCCTATTGGATTCGGTCAGACCGTTTCCCAGCCGTATATCGTGGCGTTTATGACGCAGGCGCTAGCTGTGCGGTCCGGAGAGAAGGTGTTGGAAATCGGCACCGGATCAGGATATCAGGCTGCAGTGCTGGCAGCGCTTGGGGCCCGGGTGCTCTCGATCGAACGCATCCCGGAACTGGCGGAGCATGCTCGAAGCGTTCTGGGTGAGCAGGCGATTGTTCGTTGCGGCGACGGGACGGAGGGGTGGCCGGGAGAGGCCCCGTTTGATGTTATTATCGGCACGTGTGCCCCGGACGATGTCCCTCCGGCGTTACCTGTTCAGCTGGCGGAAGGGGGCCGTATGATGCTGCCGGTCGGCCGGGTTATCCAGAAGCTGGTGTTCTTTCGCAAAGAGCATGGGGGAATCATTCGAACAGACAGCCTTCCTGTTCGATTTGTTCCGATGGTTCCGGGAGCTGTATAAATCTATATCGGGTTTTCTGGAGGTGAAAAATCAGGCGACGGCGCCGGGGTGAGGCTGGCCCTTTTTGTAGAAAACCAGTTGGGCTTTCAGCTCGGAAAGCTGTTCCGAATTTCGCTCCGATTTTGCCATCTGAATGGCTTTTTTAACGTTGTCGACGGCTTCCCTGAAATCGCCGGTTTCGGCCTGGGCTGCCGCCAGAATCATCAGGCTTTCTGCATCTTTTTCGCTGAGGTCGATGGCCCGCTGAGCAAATTCGAGCGCTTTGCCGCCGTCGCGTGCCTGGGAGTTGCGGTCGGTTGCCAGAAGCCATGCCTGTTCCTTCAGGAATTCAGGAGAGTTCATGTCCTCGGTTGAAATTTCTTCGGACAGAACTTCTGCTCGCGGAATTTCAGCGAGAGTTTTATCGACGGTAATTCCTTTTTCTTCAAACTTCTGTTCGATCGACAGTTTGTCGACGGCTTTGAGGTATGCTTCGCGCGGGTTGATAATTCCATCGGCGACCAAATTGTAGAGGCTGTCGGTGAAGGAGCGCATGCCGACATTGTGCCCAACCTGAATGGCCGTGGGCAGTTGATGGGTTTTTTCGTCGCGAATCATGGCGCGTACTGCGGAAGTGGCAATCAGCATCTCAGCAGCGGCGGCTCGGCCGCCGTCCATCCGTTTACACAGGGTTTGCGCAATAACGGCGGTGAGCGTGTTTGCCAGCAGGGTGCGGATCTGGTTCTGGCGTCCAGATGGGAATTTATCGATGATTCGGTCCACAGTGGACGTTGCGGTGTTCGTATGCAGCGTTGCAAGCACCAGATGGCCGGTTTCGGCGGTTTCCAGAGCAATCTCTGTGGTTTCCAGGTCGCGCATTTCTCCGAGAAGGACGATGTCCGGGTCTTCTCGAAGGGCGGCGCGCAGGGCGCCGGAAAAGCTGCGGGTGTGTCGGTGGACTTCGCGCTGGTTGATCAGGCACCCTTTGGAGTTGTGGGAAAACTCGATCGGGTCCTCAATGGTGATAATGTGTTCCGAACGCGTGCGATTGATCAGGTCCACCATGGCGGCAAGGGTGGTGGATTTTCCCGATCCGGTAGGACCGGTTACAATAATCAGCCCTTTGGTATGCATGCATAATTCTCTCAGTGTTCCGGCAAAGCTGAGGCCGAGTTCCTCGATGGTCGGAACCTTGGTGGGAATGGTACGAAAGACAGCTCCGGTTCCCTGGGAGTCTTTAAATGCATTCACGCGGAAACGGCCGGTGTCTTCAATTTCATATCCAAAGTCGGTGTCCCAGCTTTGTTCGAATTCCCGCAGATTTCGTTCCGGCATAATTTCCTGAAGGATGGCATCATTATCCTCAGAAATGAGAGCGGGGTAGTCACTGAGAAACTGCATGGTTCCATCCACGCGAATGCAGGGACTGTAGCCGGAGGAGATGTGCAGGTCACTGGCGCCCTTATCTATCGCGATTTCCAGCAGTTTATCGATCCGATTCACTCATTCCTCCTTGGGTTCTCTGTAACGGTTTCAACGGTAATCTCTCTTTAAGTTAGCACAAAATATTCCAAACGCGGACGGAAAACTTGGCTTTTGTAAGTTTTCAGAATAAGCCTTGACCTTTGCCCGTCAAACCTTCATTAATCTCTACTTTCTGCCTATAATGGGCTTTTTGTATCTTTTGACGAAACGGAGCAGTTTAATATGGCCGCAAGTAAAGCAGCATCTAAGACGAAAACAGCAACGAAAAAGGCGGATACCGCGAAAAAGAAGACCGTTGCCAAGAAAAAGACAGCAGCAAAGAAAGCGCCCGCTAAAAAAACTTCTTCGGAAAAAGCCTCGGCAGCCAAAAAGGCTCCGAAAAAGAATGTCACTGAAAAATCCGGTAAAGAGAAGGCTCAGATCCAGTCTTCAGAAGAGGAGGTTCAGGTTTCCGTAATGCAGCGGGAGGAGCGGAACGAGAAAATCAAGGAGCTGATTGCCCTTGCTGCAGATCATGGGTTCCTGACTCATGATGATATTGAAGAGGCTCTGCCGGAAGATCTGGTGACCGTTGATGATGTGGAAAAGGTTACCGCGCTTCTCAAGAGCATGGAAATTGAGGTGATTCGCTCGGACGAGGTTGAAGAGTTTAAGGCCCGGCTGGAAAAGGAAGAGCGTGAAAAACAGAGCGCTCGCAGTGATGTTCTGGATGACCCGGTTCGCATGTATCTGAAGCAGATGGGGCAGGTGCCGCTGCTGACTCGAGAGCAGGAGGTTGAAATTTCCAAACGTATTGAGGAAGCGGAGATTCACACAACCAGTCTATTTAACCGGATTGGTTGTGCAACAGAAGCGTACCTCGGCGTGATTGATAAGATCGAAAACGGAAAACAGCGGTTTGACCGTATTGTCAGTGACAAACACGTGGAATGCCGCGAAGACTACTTTAACGCGCTTCCGCGAGTGCTGCAGGGGATTCGCCGCAATCAGGATCTGGCCGGAAAGTATTTTCAGGAAACAGTTCGAGGAAAAAGCAAAGCGGATCGTGAAAAAAGCCAAAAGCTTTTTGATAAGGCTCAGGAGCGATTGGCTGAATATTTCAGTCAGCTTTATTTCAAGCAGAAAGCCATCGAGGATATCGTTTCTCAGGCCGACCCGTACTACAAACAGATTCGCGAGATGCAGAGTGAGATGGAGCGGCTGGATAAAAGCCGGGCCAAAACTGCTGATGAGCAGATGAAAGCGACCCGGAAACAGCTGCGTGAGCTTGAAGATGAGCTGTTAATGGAAGTGGATGTGTTCGTTGCTCATTACCGCGAGCTGCGCACATGGCTCCATAAAGGGCTTCAGGCCAAAACCGAGATGATTGAGGCCAATCTGCGTTTGGTAATCAGTATTGCGAAAAAGTACACTAACCGTGGCTTGTCGTTCCTGGATTTGATTCAGGAAGGAAATATGGGCCTGATGAAAGCGGTTGAGAAGTTTGAATATCGTCGCGGGTACAAGTTTTCAACGTATGCCACATGGTGGATTCGTCAGGCTATTACCCGTTCGATTGCGGACCAGGCTCGTACGATTCGTATTCCGGTTCATATGATCGAAACCATCAATAAACTGCTTCGTGTTCAGAAGCAGCTTCTGCAGGAGTTCGGTCGCGAGGCAACTCCGGAAGAGCTGGCTGAGGAAATGGACCTTCCGGTGGAACGTGTTCGCGCTATACTCAAAATCGCGCAGCAGCCTATCTCTCTTCAGGCCCCGATCGGCGACAGCGACGACACCAGCTTCGGCGACTTTATCGAAGATAAATCGGCCGAGAATCCGTCTGAAATGACGGCATTCAGCCTCCTGCGTGAGAAAATCGGGGATGTGCTTGAAACGCTGACTGAACGCGAACAGGAAGTGCTCACGTTGCGCTTTGGCCTGACGGATGGGTACCCGCGTACTCTGGAAGAGGTGGGTCGCCAGTTTAATGTCACCCGGGAACGAATTCGTCAGATCGAAGCCAAAGCGCTTCGTAAAATGCGGCATCCCACCCGTATCCGCAAACTCGAAGGATTCCTCGAACAGGGACGTTGATAAGCTTCAGAGGCCTGAAAAATGTCGATCAGGCAGATTGTCAAAAGAAACGGGATCCCGGTTGATTATGACCGGGACCGGATTGCGACCGCCATTTTCAAAGCTGCTGCTTCGATCGGAGGAACGGATCGCGGGGAGTCAGAGCGACTCGCTTCGATTGTCGAGCAGCGGCTGGAAAGCATGTATGGCTCGGAATCACCGACTGTTGAAGATGTCCAGGATGTTGTTGAAACTGTCCTGATTTCTGAGGGGCGTGTTAATACGTCCCGGGCATATATTTCGTATCGTACTCAACGAGCTCAGCGGCGTGAAAGCCGCGCCGACCTGGCTGCGTCAACGTTCAATAATATTCCTTACAAGAAAATCTATGATGTTCTCTGCTGGAATCTGGATCATGGCTGTGAGTCCGTGGCGGCTTTGAATCGAATCATTGAAAAGAAGATGTTTGGAGAGTTGGTGGCGGCGTGTGAAAAACGCTACCTCAGCGAATGTCGGGCTGCCGCTTCCAACGTGCTCGATCATATTGATGATATCCGCGTGATCATTGTGGCTGGCCCGTCGTCTTCTGGGAAGACCACAACCACCATCAAAATGATGGAGCAGCTGGAGGCGGAGGGGTATGTCCAGAAGGCGATTAATATCGATCACTATTTCTTTAACTTGGAAGATCATCCTAGGGATGAATTCGGGGACTATGACTATGAAACGCCGCAGGCGCTGGATCTGGACCTGATTAATCAGCATCTAGGGCAGTTACTGGCCGGGGAAACCATCCGGACGCCCCACTATGATTTCCAAACCGGCCAGCGCACGCTTGAGGTTCATGAGATGTCGCTTGCTTCTAAGGAGATACTTCTGATCGACAGTCTGCACGGGCTTTATCCTGATATGACCGCTGCCGTTCCGGATAAAAACAAGTTCCGCCTTTATATTGAAACGCTGGGGCAGCTTCGGGGTGAAAGCGGAGAGTTCATGCGCTGGGCGGATCATCGCCTGATGCGTCGTATGATTCGAGACAGCTGGCATCGCAATCACAAGCCGGAAGAAACGATTACGCATTGGCATTATGTTCGTAAGAGCGAACTCCAGCACATTATTCCCTATAATGTTTCGGCAGATTATCTGGTGAACTCAGCTATGCCGTATGAAATTCCGATTCTGAAAAACAAGTTGTTTCATTACTTTCCGGATGCAATGGCGCAATTCAAGGATCATCCCAAACGGCAGGATGCCTATATTCGCGCCAAACGCGTGTTCGATCTGCTGAGTCCACTCAAAACCTGGAATGAAGATAACATCGTTCCTTGCACATCTCATCTGCGTGAATTCATTGGCGGAAGCCGCTATGAATATTGACAGCTGTTTTGTTGCGATTCCGGAGCGGTAAAAAACAGATTTTTCCCGATTCCTGATCCGCAGTCATTCCAGAATTTTTGTGTTTTGCGGCAAACAATTGTCAAGAGGCGATGGGGTCCGGCACTGTGTTGTTCGGTTGTGGAGAAGGCAATCGTTTCTTTTAATTATGAATTGTAAAAAGCGCTCGCCGTGGGCGGGAGGATACCGTACCTTCTCCGCTTGCAGGCAGAGTGTATCGGCCGCTCTCCGCTTCGGCGGAGGGAGGAAAGTCCGGACTCCGCAGGGCAGGACGTTCCGTGGTTAACGCGGGAACACCGGTGCAATATCGCCGGTGATGGAAAGTGCCGCAGAAAACGAACCGCCCCGATTCGTCGGGGTAAGGGTGAAAAGGTGGGGTAAGAGCCCACCGCCCCGAGGGTAACCGAGGGGGCAGGGTAAACCCCGTCCGGAGCAAGATCAAATAGGGAGCAAGAGGCGGCCCGCCTCGTTTGAGTTCCGGGTTGATCGCATTAGATAAATGGCTGAGCCTTCGGGTAACAGAATCCGGCTTACTGCTCTGTCTGCACTTTTTTGAATGGTTCGGGAATTTAGGATTCCATTTACAGAATCCTTGTTTATATTGTCCGTTTCGTTTGCACCCCGGTAGCTCAGTTGGATAGAGCATCGGATTTCTAATCCGACGGTCACAGGTTCGAATCCTGTCCGGGGTGCCATTTTGGGTATCAGTCTTTTCTGAGTCGATCGGCGCGCAGCTTGATGACGACTTTCTGAACCGGTTTCGAGGTGTCATTGACATTCAGGCAGGGCATGTGGGCATCTTCCGGGAAGAAGACGATGAACTGTCCGGGTGTCAGGGTGACGCGAATCGGGGCGGTTTCCGGTGCTTCATAAAACTCGGCATCCTTATCCGTATCGTAAGGTTCGCTGACCGTCAGGCCTTTTCGGGGAAAAATATCGAGGGCTTCGGTCCCGCTGAGTAGTACCTGAATATCCACATATCGCCGGTGAGTTTCAAGTTTGGCCTCGGAGCGGTCTTTCGTTTCGTAGCAGTCCACTCCTGCAAACAGGTCGGTATCATCGAGGACAATTTTTCCGTTTTCCAGTTCAGGAGAAGCTGTGCGCAGAAACTCAAAGGCTTTTTCCCAGAGCTCTCCGTACGGGTAGATCGTGTGGTTTTTTATAGAATCAATAATCATGTGTATTGTTTACATGCTTTTTGTTCTTTCGCATACATATTTCTCATGTTCGTCTGTTTTTTATCTGCCGGCTTCATTCCGGCAAGTAGAGGAAACCAGATATAAATCCCAGAACACTGCTGGTGGAGGGGCCGCCCTCCGGGGCATGTTTATGTGGTTGTAGACAGAATACCCCGGTTTTAGTCAGGGGTATTGGTGGCGGATCGGGTTTTCGCGGTCCTCCAGAACCTCCGTTCGCAGCAGCAGCGACAGTTTCTTCAGCGCCTGAACCAGCAGGCCGGAGACCAGCTCTGGAGCTGTAACTTGGAATGCGACAACACAGAAAAACAGCACCAACTCTTAAAAACGGATGACAAAAAGAATAGGGAGGTGTTATTCCACGATTTTTTGTTGGGGACTCACCGGTCGGACGAAAATGGCTTTTCCCTCCGGGGCCGGGCAGTTGGCTTCGCAGGCTCCGCACCCGCGGCATAAATCCGGTTTGACGACGGGGCAGGCGACGTCGTCTTTCCAGACGGTTTCGATGGCGCTGTAGGGGCAGTATTCATCGCACACCATGCAGTATTCATTGTCGGCCCACGCCAGACAGCGTCCTTTTTTGACTTTGGCTTTGCCGATCTGGGTTTTCCATTTTTCCTCGTGGCTGAGGGCGCGGATGGCTCCGGTCGGACAGGCCTGAGAACAGCGGTTGCAGGATTCTTCGCATCCGTATTCATAATCAAAAACCAGTTCCGGCATCGCCAGTTCGCCCAGCGGTCCGCCTTTTTTGACCTTGATGATTTCGGCCGGACAGGCACTGACGCAGGCGTAGCAGCGGCTGCAGGTTTCGGCAAATTTTTCAGTCGCGCCGGGCGGCAGAACGGAGCTGGAGGCTTCGCCTTTTCCTGACTTTGGAAAAATCGCGGCGGCGGCTCCGCCGAGCCCGAGTCCGGCGATGAATTGACGGCGGTCGCGGCGGAGTACGTTTTTGCCGGTCTTGCGATTGAGAAGGTCAAAGCTGTATCCGAGCGGGCAGAGGTGCGTGCACCACACCTGTGGCTGGAAAACACTGAGCAGTAGAAACAGCGGAATCATCAGCCCCGGAATCCATGCGGCAGCATGGGCCAGTGCTCCGGCGCGGCTGACGGTGGAGAGCGGATCGAGCCAGAGCAGTGCGGAGAGACCGAGCACGGAGGACGTCAGCACGGTCCAGAACAGCAGTGCATTGAGACGGAACGGCAGCACGCGTTTTTTGGGGCCGATTTTCTGCGGCAGGCTGTAGAGCGTTCCGAGCGGGCAGATCCACTGACAGAAAAAACGTCCTTTGAAAACGGCGAGCAGCAGTACGGCCAATGGCGGAAGCGACCAGAACAGACCGGCATACCAGCTGCGCTGAGCGATGGATTCGGCAAAAAGAGAGAGCGGGCTCAGTGCCGGAACCAGTCGTTCCATCCATACCGGAAGCGGACCGCCAATAATGAAAAAGAGAGCGCCTGCCAGCAGCAGCAGACGCATGGTGAACTTCAGACCTTTTACTTTCGACATATACTTTAGACCTTGATGCGATGGATGTTCATGTTGTTTACATCAGTTTCGCCGATTCCCATATCGTGCGCGATTTGCAGATAGTTCACTTCTGCCAGTGGATCGTCGTGAAAGAGCAGGGCGGTCACGGTATCTGCGGCCACCTGATCTTTGGAGAGAATCACTTGCTGCGGATGGATCATATCCTCGGACGGGCCCTGCGGCCCTTTGCTGGTCATGCAGCAGGTGGCATCCACGATCGCCCATGTCGGCTTCATGAAGGTTGAGAAATCAGCGATGCACTGGTGCAGTCCTTTGACGTGCCAGAGTTTGCGGCCTTCCACGGCACCCATCCAGTTCTTCATGCAGATGCTCAGCTTTGCGCCGCCGTGGTGCTTGGCAATCGGCATGTTGACAACAGCATCGGCATCCAGAAAATCTCTGGCCACTTTTTCTGTTTTCAGTTCTGCGCCGTTCGGAATATCCACCTCTACAAATTCATCTTTGTTTCTTTTTCCTTTCAGGTCGACCATTTCGACGCCGTGTTTTTCGGCGGTGGCCTGCAGTCCGCTGGTTACAAAGGACTTTTCAGGTCGATGGCAGGGGTTTTCCGGCATAACGACTTTGACGCCGGATTCAATTGATTTTTCCAGAAAGACATCCACCAGTTCAGGGTGTGTATTGGCGGCCTGCTCCGGTGTGCGGTCCCATGCGGCATTGACTTTGAGTGCCACTTTTTTTGCATTCGGACCGAAACCGCCGTTTTCGAAGATGGTTTTCATGCAGGCTTCCATCAGGGCCCGGTTGTCAGCGCCTTCAAAAATCCATACGTCTGTTTTTTCAGCCGGAGCGGCGTTCAAAACAGCAGGGCTTGCGGCCAGCAGGGCGGAACCTGCGGCTCCGGTCTTCATAAAAGTGCGGCGGGATGAATTTTTCATTTTCAGGACTCCTTATCTCTGAGGGTCAGAAAAGTGTAGCAGAATAACGGTTCATGACCTGTCTTAATTGGATGCGGATGTAAATTTATACCGGATCTCATCAGTAACGATTAGGCCCCTTTTTTCTGCTTTGGCCTTGCATCTATCCTCGGATCCAACGTTCCATCGGCTATGGATTTCGATTGGGTAATCATAGACGGCTACAATCTGCTGCATCAGGATGCTGCATTCGATGGCCTTCGCGCGGATCTGCAGACGGCCCGCCAGCGGCTGGTTCGTCGGGTTGAATCCGCCGCGCTGGAGATGGCACCCCGTATTACGGTGGTGTTTGATGGACGAGAAAGCGGTGTTGATGCTTCGCTGTCTGCTTCGCATCTGGAGGTCGTTTTCTCTCCTTCCAACCGTACGGCCGATGGAGTCATCGAACGTATGGTGGCCGATGCGCAGGCTCCGGAGCGGATTTGTGTGATAACCTCTGATCGGGTTGAGGAGCAGATCGTTTCATCGGCGGGAGCGGCGGTCCTGTCTTGCGAGAGTTTTGCTTCGCGCTGCAATGCGGTCGAGAGGACAGCAGGAAAGACCTTGCGTGTTTCTCGTGGTTCCTCCGGCTCCACCCTGGGTGATTTCTTCCCGGAATCTGATGAATAAATTTGTTTTCATCCTGGCGTTCAATCCTCCAGTATCTCCGATTTCCGTTAACCCATAAAAATTATGAGAGTTTTAATCATAGGTGCAGGGAACGCCGGTCGGCAGCTTGCTGAACGGTTGTGTGACGAGAGACATAGTGTCGTCATGGTGGATACTGATCCGCAGATCCTCGCGGAAGCGGAAGCGCGTCTGGATATCCTGACGGTCTGCGGTCCGGGATCCAGCCCGCAGGTGCTGAATGAGGCACAGATGGATAAGTGCCAGCTGGTGATCGCGGTCACGGACAGCGATGAGGTCAATATTCTTTCCTGTCTGTATGCGCACGCAGCCGGAGTGGAACGCAAAGTGGCCCGGGTGACGTCGCCGGAATACATCCACAAGGGTGATACATATGATCTGACGTCCATGGGAATTGATCTGGTGATCAGCCAGAAACAGGAATGTGCCCGCGAAATGTACCACATGCTTCAGATACCGGAGGCGCTCGAAGCATTTGAGATCTTCAAGGGACGCATCATGGTGGCCGGGGTGCAGGTTGACCGGAAAAGTCCGATTCTCGGCATAACTCCGGTACAGTTCGAGAATAATGAGCTGATTGAGAAAGTCCGTCTGATCGCCATTCGTCGCAACGCAGAACTGATTATCCCGCATGGCGATACCTGTTTTGAAGAAAACGACCTGGTGTATCTGGTCGGACAGCGCAGTGATCTGAAAGCGTTTGTGGCCTGGGTTTGTCCCGAGTGTCAATCGTTCGATAAAGTGATTATCGCCGGTGGCGGCGACCTCGGCCTGTTGCTGGCAAAAAGACTCGAGAATCAGATCGAATGTGTTCTGCTCGAGCAGGACGAAGATCGTGCCCGGCACTGTTCCGCCGAGCTTCAGAAAACCCTGATCCTCCGGGCGGACGCCCTGGCCGGCAGTGCGCTCGATGAAACCGGTATCGGACCGCAGACTGCGTTCGTTGCGCTGACCGGAGACGATGAAAACAATATTATGAACTGCCTGATGGCGCAGAAAAAAGGCGCGTCATTTACCGTGGCAAACATTACCCGCACAGATTACCTGCCGGTGGTGGAAAGCCTGAATCTGGTCGATCGGGTTGTCAGCCCCTACATTTCCACCACGCACGCGATTCTGCATTATCTTCGTTCTCAGAAAGTGCAGGCGGCTTCCCTGCTGCACAATCTGCCCGGAGAGCTTCTGGATGTGGTGGTTGCCGAGACCAGCAAAGCGGCCTTTCAAAAGATCCGTGAAATCAAAATGCCGCGCAAAGCAATTATCGCCTCAGTGCTGCGCGGGCAGGAGGTGCTTCCCGCCATCGGAACATTGCGGCTTGTGCCCCATGACCGCCTGCTGATTTTTGCGCATCCCGACGCGATCAAGAAAATCCAATCCATGTTCCTCCAATGAACAAACGCGCGGTATTTCATTTGGTGGCCACAGTCACGCTGGTGATCGGCTTCTCGATGGGCGGCTGCGCCGCCCTGTCATGGTTCTGGGGAGATCCGGAATGGGCCAGACGAAGTCTGCTGACCTCGTCGGCGCTGACCTCGTTTTTTGCGGCCGGACTGTTATTCCTGACTCGCGGCGATATTAACCTTTCACGCCGCGACGGCTTTGGAATCGTCACCTTCGGATGGCTGTTTGCCGCCGTTTTCGGCGCACTGCCGTATATTCTGTCCGGCGTCATTCCAGACCCGGTTTCGGCGATCTTTGAAACCATGTCCGGGTTCACCACCACCGGAGCCTCTGTGCTTCCGGACGGCAATTTCCAGACATTGGAAAGTATTCCGCGCGGCATCATGTTCTGGCGTGCACTCACGCACTGGTTCGGCGGCATGGGCGTGCTGGTGCTGTGCGTGGCGATTCTCCCGTTTCTCGGCGTGGGCGGTATGCAGATCTACCGTGCCGAAATGCCCGGACCGTCCAAGGACCGCCTTACGCCGCGTATCACCACCACCGCTAAACTGCTGTGGGGCGTTTATGCACTGCTGACGCTGGCCGAAATTCTGCTCCTTAAATTTGTCGGCGGCATGTGCTGGTTCGATGCGGTCTGCCATACGTTTGCCACGATGGCAACCGGTGGGTTCTCCACCCGCACCGCCAGTGTTGGCGCGTTCGACAGCGGCGTGATTGACTGCATCATTATGTTCTTCATGTTTGCCGCCGGTGTGAACTTTTCGCTGCACTACTATGCACTGACCGGCAAGCCCGGTCGCTACTGGAAAGATCCGGAGTTTCGAGCCTACTTTATTTTCTGGCTGATCACCGGCCTCATTCTCACCTTTAATATCTGGGGCTCCGTATACAGCAGGTTCCTTGACGCACTGCGCGCCGCCTTTTTTCAGGGAACCTCCATTCTCACCACCACCGGATTTATCACTGCCGACTTTGACCTCTGGCCGCAACCGTCCCGTATTCTGCTGGTGCTGATGATGTTCGTCGGCGGCTGCGCCGGATCGACCGGCGGTGGTATCAAAGTGGTCCGTATCTTCATTATGTGGAAAAAAGTCATCAAAGAGCTGCGCCAGTTTATGCGCCCGCGAGCTGTTTTGCGCGTGAAGCTCGGCGGAAAGGCCGTGGATGACGATGCGGTATCGCACATCGTTGCATTTTTCACCATTTTCGTACTGGTGTTTGTGCTGGCTTCGTTTCTGATGACTTTCTACACGCCCGATCTCGAAACCGCAGCGACTTCCGTCGTCGCCACGCTCGGCAATATCGGTCCGGGGCTCAGTGCTGTCGGCGCCACTCAGAACTTCGCAGCCATCCCGGCGCCGGGGCAGTCGCTGCTGATTCTCTGTATGCTGCTTGGCCGTTTGGAGCTGTATACTGTACTGATTGTTTTCCTGCCGGGATTCTGGAAAAAATAAATTATGAAAACTCCTCCTGTTGTCAGTCTTGTCAGCCTCGGATGCGCTAAAAATACGGTGGATTCTGAGCTGGTTCTCGGCCGTTTTGCGGAAAGCGGATGGATGATTTCCGAGGAACCGGCCGATTCCGATATCTGTCTGGTCAACACCTGCGGATTCATCGAAGACGCCCGCGAAGAGGCCGCGAGCGTTCTTCATGAACTGAAGGCCGCCGGCGGGCCGAAAGTCGTGGTTGCGCTCGGCTGTCTTGTCAAGCGCGCTGCGGACTGTCCGGAGACGGATCATTTTTTGGAAGCAGCCGATGCCCGCGTTTCCTTTTCTGATTACAGTCGCCTGCCGGAAATCTGTCTCGAACTGCTGGGCGAAAAAGCCGAGCCGATGGAAATGCTGGGTTACAGTGAGTTTCTCACCCAGCCGCGCCTGCGCACCGGTTCTCCGCACACAGCGTACCTGAAAATCTCAGAAGGCTGTTCCAATCCCTGTACATTCTGCTCCATTCCTAAAATCCGGGGAAAACAGATCAGCCGTCCGATGGATGATATTGTCAATGAAGCGCATTCTCTGATTGAGGCGGGTGCGATTGAGATCAGCCTGATTGCTCAGGATACGACCGCCTACGGAAAGGATTGGGACGGAGAACTGCATCTTTCAGGATTACTGCGGCGTTTGCGGGACGAAATTGACGCCAATATCTGGTTCCGGCTTATGTACGCCTGTCCGCAGCACCTCTCCCGCAGTGTGCTCGATGTGATGGCCTCCGACCCGCGCTTCTGCCCGTACATCGACATGCCGCTTCAGCATATTTCCGACCGGATGCTCGACGCCATGGGGCGTCAGCTCACAAAGTTCCAAACTTTGGAAAAACTTGATCTGATTCGTGAAGTGCTTCCGGAGTGCGCCATCCGTACGGCCTTTATCGTCGGGCACCCCGGTGAAACGGAGGAGGATTTCAATGAGCTGCTTGAGTTTGTGCGGGAAGGGCGTTTTACCCATGCCGGAGTCTTCTGCTATTCCGCCGAGCCGGGAACCATCTCGGCGCGTCTGGAAAATGATGTTCCGGACGATGTGAAAGAACAGCGCCGGGCACTGCTGATGGAAGCGCAGCGCGACGCCTCTGCCGCCAACTGCGCCGCACAGATCGGCAAAACCGTCGAAGTCATCATCGACGGCTCCTGCGAAGAGGGGCTTATTGCGCGGTCACGGCACCAGGCTCCCGAAGTCGACGGCGTTTTCTTCCTTCCGGAATTTGAAGACGCGATGCCCGGGGATCGCTACGACGTTGAAATCACTTCTGCTTCCGACTACGATTTTTACGCAGAGTAGCTTTCGGACAGGATCGCCTGAATAACTGCATCTTCGCCCATACGATTGATAACGTGCCCGAGGCGTTCTTTGGGTTTTCCGTTTGCTTTGTAGAAAAGCAGAGTTTGTTCGATGAGTTCGAAGAGTTCTTCCGAAGTTTGGATATTTGTTTTCAGAGGAATGCCGAGTCGCGGTTTTTTACCGAGGGTTCCGCCAATGAGCAGGGTGTATCCGGTTGATTCCGGTCCCCAGGCTTTTGCAGGGCAGAGAACGGAACATACGCTGCAGTGGATGCAGGTCGACTCATCACGTTCATAGCGATCGTCTTTGCCGGTGATGGCCTGTACCGGGCAGAGTTTAATGCAGGCATTGCAGCGGATGCATTTTTCGGAATCCCATTTGGGGGTGCGCATGCCCATGATGCCGATGTCGCTTTCGCGCGCTTTGCCGCAGTTGTTCGGGCAGCCGGTGACTCCGAATTTGACTTTGTAGGGAACGTCGAGGCGGAAGTAGCGCCGGTCGATTTCTTCCGCAATTTCGGGGGTGTCGATGGAGCCGTAGCGACAGGTGTTTTTGCCGGGGCAGGCGATTACAATGCGCACTCGGTTGCCGTCGGATCCCATTTTGATTCCGGCGGTTTCCAGTTCTTTTTGCGCTTCAGCCAGATCCTTTTTGTGAACGTGCGGGATTTCGATGCCCTGCCGGGTGGTGATGTGCACGCTTCCGGAGCCGTAGCGGCGGGCAATATCCGCCACAGTGTTCAGCTGGTCAGCAGTCAGGTCGCCTCCGACGGCTCGGAGTCTCATGGCAAAAAAATCTGTCTGGATTTGCCGGATATTGCAGGAGTAAGAGGGGGGCGTATTCATGTCGTCTGGTTATGGTTGAACAATTTCCGGTTTGATTTTTTTCAGCATAATGGTGCGGGCCGCCGGACGGGTCAGCGTGCTGTTCAGGTCCAGCAGTTCATCATAATCTTTCACGTGCACAATGGTCGGGTTGATGTCGGCTTCCTGTAGAATCAGCATTCCGTTGCGGGTCGGCGCAGTCTGGACCTGAACGGTTCCTCCGTTTTCCGGCAGTTCTGTTTTGAATGCTTTCGGAGCGAGAGCCGGCCTCCAGCCTTTGGGGAGAATCAGTTCGTAGAGACGGGAGGTTTGAATCGGATCACCGATATAAAAGGCGCTGGAGCGGCGGTCGCTGCGGATTCCAAGCAGATTGTCGAGTCCTCCGGGAAGGGTGAAATACATATGGTCTCCATCGACCACGGCATAGTTTTTGAGTTTCGCCGCCAGCGTCAGAGTGCCTTCTTCGAAGGAAGGGAGCAGCGGACGGATCGCCTCCGCGGACTGGGAGAGGTCGCTGAGCTGTCTCTGCTGTTCGCGCCGAAGTTCTTCGGGCGTGAATTCGGCGAAGATTTTGTGAAATGCTTCAAACGGAGTTCCGGAGAAGTTGGTTGATTTCAGAACCGTGACATCTCCGTTTTCTGCGATGACCATTTGATACGACGTGTCGGAGCGGTTTTCGAGTGAGGTTTCGGGAAACTCCAGTTCGCCGGTCTTCAGGTTGATGGCGGGATTTCTGTTGTGTTCCAGCGTGCCGGGCGCAGCGTAACGGCCGCTGTCGCCGAAGTAATAGTCCTTTTTGTCGTTTTCAATGGCTACAAGCGGCACATTGAACGGCTGACGCTGGAATGTGTCCATGAGCGATGTGTTGATTCCTTTAATCCGCGGAAGGCCGGAGGAAAGCACAAAGCGGGGTTTGAGTTTTACGGCGTCGCTGAGTGCGTAGAGCAGCACGGCGCGGTCGATGCTGTTGCCGTATCCTTCTGCCAGCGTCTGTTCAGCCGGTGTAATGGCAGATAGGGGCAGCGAAGAGATGCCGGGGCCCGCCGGGCGGATATTGCGATCCACAAAGTCCCTCAGAACGGTCATTTTCTGGATGCGGCCTTTGATGTCATGCGTCAGTTCTTTTGCCTTGGCTTTTACTGAGTCTTTCGGTTTGGCGGCAGCGAGCAGTTTTCTTCGGATCGTTTCGGCGTAGCCGTCCATGGTTCCCGTTGAAAGGAGCAGCGACGGTTTCAGCACCCAGTCCGGAATGAGGTGGTCTTCCTTGCGAATCATTGGGCGGTTTTCGGCAGACCACTCATGAACAATGTTCCCATTGTTGTGATAGGTGCGCTGGCGGATGACGCCGGGTGCCATATTGCCGATCTTCAGGTCGACGGAGCGCGGGGTTTCAACCCGCACGGTTTTTTTCACGATCGGGTTGAGATCATCAAAGGTTTCCATGATGGAGAAAAAGGGAACATCGCGCCATGCGGTTGCAATCTGATATTCAATTTCGCTGCCGATTTCCACGCCGGGCAGGCTGATGACCATGATCTTTTCTGCCGGATAGCGCGGCGCTCCGGAGACCCATGGGGCATCCATGATATTGACTTCTTTTTCGGGATCGATATCGCGCACGGTGCCGTCCGGGGCCGTGACGCGCGCAAACTTCAGGGCGACTCTCTGGAAGCCGGAGTTGTAGGAGATTTTCACATCGGAAAGCGCTCGTTTCCCGGCATAGGTCAGCACCTTTTGTTTCACTGTTGTGAGGCACGTGAAATTTTTCGGATTGTAGATGGTGTACTGCGAGAGGTCGTCGAGCGTGGCGAAGTCGGCTTCTTTCGGGAATCCGCCTGCCTGAAGAATGACGCGTTTGCGTGAGTTCTGTTCTGCAATTTTCAGGTTTGCTTTGAGCTCAAGGTATTCGTCCGGATTGAATTCAACCGTGCGCAGGCGCAGGTCGGCGGTGGCGGCAATCACTCCGTTGGTTGCGCTGACGGAGCGGCTGATGAGAACGCGCGGATTGTCGATGGTGTCATATTGCGGAAGGATGGACGGGCGCAGGCTTCCCTGGGTGAGGTCAAGGCGGACAGTTTCTGAAACGCCGCAGGTGATTTGTGTCTGCAGGGGATATTTCCTTTTGTCGAGACCGGTTCCGTCGCCGAGCAGGGCACCGAACAGTCCGAAATGGTTGATGAGTGTGGGAACGCGAAGCATGGCTTCGGACGGACCGGCAACCACGGCGTTTTCCACTTCAAAGCCGATGGCTACGGACAGCGGGGTGGTTGTGTCGCGCACATTGGCCGGAAAAATTTCAAGGCTGGTGAGGCGGGCATCTCCCAGTGCCTGTTTGATGCGGGATTCAAAGTACGGTTCCCGTTCTTCGGGCTTGAGGTTGGCCAGGCGTCCGCGGTAGGCGGTGTCGTTGATGCCGCCGAAGGAGAGCAGTGCCTGTGCGGTGATCAGGTTGCTGTCATTGAGCGATCCTTCAATCTGGATGGTCAGCATGTTTTCTTCCGGAGGAATCACCGGGGATGTGCGCAGCGGGTCGCCGCCGGGGTGGGCGACCAGATAGCTGCGGTTGCAGAGATAGGCCGGCAGCAGATCGCGTGTATTCTCGTTGGTGGCATCCATCAGCTGCCAGGAACCGTTCGGATTACGAACCGCCGTGATGGCATGGTTGAACCACGGCTGCGGCACTTCGGGATCTTTTTTGGGGCCGACATAAATCAGGACCGGGTATGCTTCGAATCCGGCGAGCTGCAGCATGGAGACCAGCAGGGCGGCCTTGTCGCGGCAGACACCGTAACGGTTATCGAAGGTCATGCAGACATCGTGCGGTTCATAGCCGGGCGCTTCGTCTTCGACCGTAATCCCCATGTAGCGGATATCCTGCGACACAAAGCGGAAGATCGCCTCAATTTGTTTCTGGCGGTCGGTCAGTCCGTCGGTCAGCTCTTTTACCTTGGTTTTCATGGTGTCATTGACCGCATCCAGACGCGGCTTGGAAAGCTTCCAGTACCATTTGGACAGTGATTCCCAGTCCGGAATTGTGCTGAGCAAAACCCGCTGGGAGACGGTATAGCGCGCGGGCATTTCCGGTTCCGGGAACATCTGCGGAACATTGCGGGCTTCCCAGATGTGGCTGAGGCCGCCGTCGGGCCGTTTTTTCTTGCGGTAGGTGACGGTGTCGCCGACCGGGTCTTTCAGCTCAATCCGGGTCAGCGGCAGATCGGCCGGGGCGTCCACCCGGCAGGACGAATGGAGAATCGGGGAGGTGTCTTCGAAGACGAACAGGTCGCTCCATGTGTTCGGAACCACGGCTTTGGTGCGTTTTCCAGTGAAGGTGTAGTGCAGCAGGTCCCCGATCTCCAGATTCGGAACACTCAGCAGAATCTGTTTGCTGTTGGGATCGTAGATGTTGGCATTCATCTGACTCGAATCAATGGTTTCCCGGGTCTGCTTTTCCAGATCAATGGGAACGATGGTGCCGTCGGGCTTGATGACTTCTGCCTGGGTGAACCGGGTGGTGCCGTATGCGGCATCATAACCGAGAGTGACGGTGCCTTCCTCCTGCCGTCCTTTTTCGGTCAGAATCTTAATGGCGACGTCGCTGACGTATTCATAGGAGCCGTCGGCGCGGTATGAAAGCCGGATGATGTCTTCCACCAGAACCGTGTCGGCGTCAGGATAGAGTTTGAGCGTCGCCGGGGCCGCGGAGCGCAGCAGAGCCTCCGGTGACGGCAGGCCGTTGAGTTCAACCGCAGCAAGGTTCAGCGCTCCGCAGAGCAGAAACAACATCAGGATCCATTTTTTCATTTGTGCAGAACTCCGTATTTTAGAGGAAACCGACAACCTAACCCATCGTTTCGTTCAATACAATCGTCTCCTTTTAAAACCGGACGGAATCCGAACTTGCTCTGCGCCGCATGCTTAGGTAAGTTCCCCCGCTTCACAGAACGCGACGTCATCCATTCTGTTGCCTGATTGATACGGCGTCGCAGTAACCCTGAAAACAGAAAAGAAAGGAAGATCCATGGGGCTCTTCGCAAACAGTAAACGGAACATGGTCGTCAGTATCGACGCCATTCTCCAGAGTAAAGGAATCCGCGGACGCGCCGTGCCGCGTCAGCAACTGCAGGTCTTGCGCTCACTCTCCCGTCTGGTGCAGCGTGAAAAACTGAACGTGACTGCCGTCATTGCCGGCAAACCGCTCAACAAAGCGCCGAATAATAAAAAATTCGACGGAGTGCGGGTTCGTTACGTCAAAGACGAAAGCAAAACCGAGGCTGAACTGATCAGATCCCTCAAGCATGCCGGATCGGCCGGGGTGCTGGTGACTGAAAATGTTGAGCTCGAAACCAAGGTGCTTCGCGGTGGAAAAGACACCCTGCGTACCTCCACCTTCCGCAAGCTGCTTGATGACGGTGGCGACGAAGGCGGACGCCAGGATGGCGGCAACCGCGACCGCAGCAATAACGGCGGACGCAAAAACCGTCGTGAGCGCAACAACAACCGTTCCGAGCGCAAAAAACAGCGCCCGTCGAAAGAAAAAGCGCCTAAAAAAGAACAAGACAAAGAACAGGACGAAATCAGCCAGATGATCGATCTGGTCGATTAAGATTACTCTGTTCTCGATCAACGAGCGGTGTTTTTCCAAACCTTGGAAAAACACCGTTTTTTTGTATGTCGATTGGAGAGAGACGGAGTGCGATGCCGCTCTTATGATCCGATTATGTTTCCAAGCACTAATATTGTAATGGAGCTGATTTGAATGAACTGTAGTGCCAAATGACACCAAAGTGGCCATGGAATATGTTGTTGTTCTTTTAGAGCAATACGTACAGCTTTTCCTAAATCGAAGGTTTCTGGGAATCCGAAAAACCAGACCTTCCAACTGGAGGAGCGGTGTCCTTGTTCTCGAATCCATGGTGCCGTGAAAAATGCCCAGAATTGCATTGAAATAACATAGCCCAAAACTGCGCCGATAATCAGGATGAGGTTTGTTTTTTCAGTCATAATTCTTTTGGTTGGTTATTTAATGGTTGAAGTTTGTTTCTTATAGACGAAGTTTAGTGCGAACTACTGCAGCTTCAAGCAGTAAGCGCGTTTGCGTGGAGGGGTTGGGAAATTTATCGGAGTCGCGGCTCGTTCTTTCCAATGTTTGGGAATATTCTCGGGGTTTTTGCGATAAAACGGAGCATTTCAGTGGAAAAGCATTTTATTTTTGATTTGGGCAATGTGCTGGTCGATTTCAACCTCGACGAGGTGCTGGACAGTGTCATGGCTTCTGCCGGGGTTTCTGAGCTTCCGGCAGGCGTTCGGCTGCAGGACACGGCCAGGGTGGTTGAGGTGGAAACCGGGAAACTCAGCGACGAAGCGTATCTGGCGGATATCTGCCAAACGACCGGTTTGAGGCTGACACTTGAGCATCTGATTGCTGCATGGCAGAAGGGGTTTCATCTGAACCCGGTCGGAACAGCGCTGTTTCGTGAGCTCAGGGAGCAGGGGCGTCCGGTTCATATCCTGAGCAATCTGGCGTGGCATAACATGGAAGCCGTTCGCCGCAACTGGCCGGGTTTTTTTGATCAGTCCCATGAAAACTTTTTTTCGTATGAACTGGGCTATCACAAACCCGACGAGCGCATCTATCGCGCGGCACTGGATCGTCTCGGCGCCAATCCATCCGATTGCCTGTTTTTCGATGATAAAGCTGAAAACGTGGAAGGCGCCCGTTCTGCCGGTATGAACGCCCACATTTTTTCCACTGATCGTATTGCCGACATCCGCCGGGAGGTGGAGAACTTCAGTTCGGATGGTTGAAAAACAAAGCCGGTTTGTCATAGTAATTTGATGAACAGATTTAAATCCATAGCAGTCATCGGAACAGGAGCGATCGGCGGATACTACGGTGGACTGCTGCAGCGTTCCGGACAGAACGTGCATTTTCTGCTGCACAGCGATTATGAGCATGTGCGTGAACATGGGCTTCGAATTGACTCAAAGAACGGGGATTTCACGCTGCCTCAGGTTAATGCATGGCGCACGGCCGCAGATATGCCGATGTGCGACCTGGTGCTTGTGGCGCTCAAGACAACTGCCAATCAGATCCTGCCCGAAATTCTTCCGCATGTGGTACATGAGCACAGTACGGTGCTGGTCCTTCAAAACGGACTGGGATCGGATGACGATGTCGCGTCTGTCATTGGTGCAGAGCGCGTGATCGGAGGCCTTTGCTTTATCTGTTCCGGCAAAGTGGGTCCGGGCCATATTCATCACCAGGATTTTGGGATGATCACGCTGGGCGAATACCGCGCAGACGGAAGTGCCGCCGGGCTGACACCGCGACTGAAGGCGCTGGGCGCCCTGTTGGAGTCGGCCGGAATTCCGATTCGCATGGAAGAGGATCTGCTGCTGGCCCGCTGGAAAAAGCTGGTCTGGAATATTCCGTTTAACGGGCTGTCGGTGGTGAAAAACTGCCTGACGGATACGCTGATGAGCGATCCTGAAACCCGTGCCCTCTGCCGGAGACTGATGGAAGAGGTTGCCGCCGGATCCGTAGCCTGTGCGCGCCCGGTTGAAACAGCGTTTATTGATCAAATGCTCGACTATACCGGAAGCATGACGCCGTATGCCCCGAGCATGAAGCTCGATTATGATCATGGACGTCCGCTGGAACTGGAAGCCATTTACGGCAATCCGCTGCGCGCAGCCCGCGCCGCCGGCGTTGAGATGCCGGAAACCCAAAAACTTTACGATCAGTTGCGCGAGTTGTCTGCCTAAGAGTGGTAGAGCTTTTCGATGTACTGCTTGGCGGTGGAATCCCACTCGAAGCGGGCCTGTGTGGCGGCGTCGCAGATGGTTTTCCAGTCATTGGAAGAATCGCTGTGCAGGTCAAGCGCGTCGCCGAGCGCGGCGCCCATTCCGTCGACCTGTTCGGTAAGCGTCGCGCCTTCAAAGCCGAATCCATTGACGCCCGGGGTGACGGTGTCGTTTAGGCCGCCCGTGCGGTGGACAAGGCAGGGCTGTCCGGCGCGCATGGCGAGCATCTGGCCGATGCCGCAGGGCTCGAAAGAGCTGGGCATGAGGAACAGGTCGCCGCAGGTGTAGAGCGCGCCGGCGATGGCGTTGGAGTAGCTGTTGAGGAAGAGAAAGTTGGGATGCATGATCGCGGCTTCGGCGAGGAAGGCTTCCGTTTCGGGATCACCGGTTCCGAGCAGGATGAAGAGGCGGTCTTTGCCCAGCATTTCGAGCATGTTTTCGAGTCCGGTTTTTCGGTTGGAGCCCCGGGATTTCAGGATCAGCATTTTCTGGTCGACAATGCGGCTGATGCCGGTGGCGACGAATGCAGGTTTTTTCCGGGCATTGGAAATTTTCTCCAATGTTTGGAAGGCGGCGTAGTCGGCGAGGTTGAGTGCGCTGCATTTGGAGGCCCAGCGTGCGGCTTCTTTCTTGATGAGAGCAAGCAGGTCGCTGATCGGCATTTTTTCGGACCGCGGTTCGGAATATTCGCATCCGTTGAGAATGCCGTGCAGGCGGCCTTCGTTCATGGCGGCTTTCAGATCGTGTTCGAGCCCTTCGCCGCCGAAGTATTCGGGCGGACGGCTCGGGGATAGAATTTCTTTGGCATAGGTTGGAGACACCGTGTGTACGGCGTCGGCCAGCCGGATGCCGGTTGCCATCGGGTTAACGCAGTCGGGCCAGCGCGGGTCGGAGAGTGCGTTGAGCAGGTCGGTGTTGAGTTCGAGGCGTGGGAACCAGCTTTCGAGAGAGGAGGCGTCATTTTCGAACGGGCGAATGCCCTGCAGGGAGAGGTTGTGAATGGTGTAGGCGGTGCGCAGGTTTTTCAGGGGTGCGAAGATGGGGTCAAACTGGCGCAGGATGAGCAGAAAAGCGGTGTGCCAGTCGTGCAGGTGCAGAATATCGAGCGGGCCGAAGAACTGTTCTTTGATAGCGGCACCGACCGCGGCATTAAAGCAGGCAAACTTTGTGGCATCTGTGGCGAACGGACGTTCGGCAATGTCGTGGCTGTAGATTTCGAATTCGCCGCGCGCTTCATTCATCATTTTAAATGCCGGGTGGTCAATGACGTAGTGGGAGGCCCGTTCCCCGACCATGGTTCTCGGCCGTACGCGATAAAGGACGGCCATTTGTTCTGCGCCGGAAAAAGGAAAGGCAATGTCGGCAATCTGTTCGGCGCCGGGTGTTTCGTGCAGATATCCGTAGGAAGGGGTTACAACCGAGACATTGCACCCGTTATTGCTGAGGGCAACCGGGACATCCCGAATCACATCTCCGATTCCGCCCACTTTACATTTGGCAATCCCGTCGTTTTCGGATGCAACCATCAAGATATTCATCGTTTTCTGCCCTGTAATTTAGATCTGCAGTTTGTTTACGGGGACGAACTCTATCTTTCCTTGACGGTTTTATCAATGGGATGTCCTGTTTTTTCCTCTCCTTCGCTTTGTTTGTGGTAATGCGTGTCTTTTTTGGGGTATTTTTTGGTCTGTTTTGAGTTTGTTTCATAAAATGCGGCTCATTTTTGTCAAAAAATAAATGTGGAGCTTGATTTTTTCAAAAAACGATCTATATTTTTTGTCCAGTTTTTTAGAGGAAGTTTCCTTGGAGGTCTAAAATGGGTGATAAAATAAGCATGGATGGCGGTCAGGCAATTATCAGAAGTCTGGAAGCTCAGGGAGTTGAATACATTTTCGGATATTCCGGCGGTTCGGTTATTCCGATCTTTGATGCGATGATTACGACTCCGTCGAATATCAAGTTCGTTCTGGTTCGCCACGAGCAGGGGGCCGCTCACATGGCCGATGGTTATGCACGGGCTACCGGGAAGCCGGCTGTTGTTCTGGTTACCAGCGGCCCCGGCGCCACCAATATTATTACGGGGATCATGACTGCGCACATGGATTCCGTTCCGATGATCTGTCTGACCGGGCAGTCGGTTTCCTGGATGATCGGTAAAGACGCGTTTCAGGAAGCGGATATTTTCGACATCACCATGCCGGTTGTGAAGCACAGCTATCTGGTCAAATCGACCGACGATCTGCCGCGCGTTATTTACGAGGCGTTTCATATCGCCACCACCGGCCGTCCCGGCCCGGTTCTGATCGATATTCCGAAAGATATGAGCGCAGGCCCGATCGGCGTTGATCTCAACGCAGAAATGGACATTCCCGGCTATAAAACGCATGCGGATGATGAAATCAATTCGGATCACGTTCATGCAATTGCCGAAGCACTGGCTCTGTCGCGCAGACCGCTGATTCTGGCCGGACACGGCGTTTTAATTGCCGGGGCGCAGGATTCCCTGCGCCAGCTGGCCGAAAAAATGAATGTTCCGGTTACAACCACACTGCTCGGCAAGGGCGCTTTTCCGGAAACGCACGAGCTGTCGCTCGGCTGGCTCGGCATGCACGGCAGCGCGTATGCCAACAAGGCGGTTTGCGACTGCGATCTGCTGCTGAACATCGGCTCGCGCTTTGACGACCGCATTCTCGGCGATCCGAAGAGTTTCTGCAAGCAGGCGAAGATTATTCACGTTGATATCGATCCGTCTGAGATTGGAAAAATGATTCAGCCGGATATTCACTGTATCGGCGATGCGCTCAAGGTGATTAATGAGCTCATGCCGCACGTTGCCGAACTCAATACCGAAGAGTGGCTGAAACAGCTCGACCGCTGGAGGCAGAAGTATCCGCTTAAATTCAAGCGGCAGGGAAGCCTGAAAATGCAGCACGTTATCGACGAGTTCTACAAGCTCTCAGACGGAAAGGCCATTGTTGCGACCGATGTCGGTCAGCATCAGATGTGGGCCGGACAGTTCTATAAATCCGATCATGCCAACACCTTCCTCAGTTCCGGCGGGGCGGGCACCATGGGCTTCGGCCTGCCTGCCGCCATCGGCGCGCAGTTCGGATGCCCGGACGATCTGGTCGTCTGTTTCGTCGGAGACGGCGGATTCCAGATGACCCTGTTCGAGCTGGCGACTGCGGCGATTTACAAGCTGCCGATCAAAATTGTGGTTCTCAACAACCACTATCTCGGCATGGTCCGCCAGTGGCAGGAACTGTTCTACGACGACCGCAAGAGCGGCGTGGACCTGGAAGGGAACCCGGATTTCGTCAAGCTCGCCGAATCCTACGGAATCAAAGGGTTTAACCTGCGCCGCCCCGGCGATGTTAAGCGCATTGTTCGCGCCGCGCTCGAGTACAATGATGGACCGTGTCTCATCAACTGTGAGTGTGAGAAGACCGATAACGTTTTCCCGATGATCCCTGCCGGAAAACCGATCGAAGACATGATCATCGAGGCTCCCAAAGAGGGGTCCAGAAAGCTGGAAAAACCGACCGGATCCACCTGATCCGGGATGTTGTCTTCTGTGAAAAAATATTTTAAGGAGAGTGAATAATGCTTAACAACAAAACAATTCATACGCTCAGTGTTTATGTTTCCAACCGGCCCGGTGTGCTGGCACGCATTGCGCAGACTTTTTCCCGGCGCGGTTACAATATCGAGTCGCTCGTCGTTTCGAGTGCGATCGACGGGCACTTTTCCCGAATGACCATCGGGGTCAGCGGGGCCGAAGAGGGGCTCGGACAGATCATTAAACAGGTCGATAAGCTGATCGATGTGCTGCACTGCACGGACCACACCTTTGATGACGCTGTGACCAAAGAGATGGGACTGGTTAAAATTGCAGTCGGTGCCGACGGACGCAGCGAAGCGCTTCAGATTGCCGAACATTTCGGCTGCAAAACCGTCGATCTCACCGACGAGTCGATGATTCTGCAGGTCGTCGGCGATCCGGCCAAGATCGATGCGCTGATGGGAATGATTCAGAAGTTTAAAATCATCGAAATTGTCCGCACCGGCAAGGTGCTGATGTCCCGCGGCGCAGACATTACCTGACGTTCTCGGTTCTTATGCGGTGGGTGCCAGGCATTGGAACTCGAAAGCCCCGTTTTTCCAATGTTTGGAAAGCGGGGCTTTAACGGAGCGAGAAGAAAAGGATCTAAGCGGTTTCTGATTTCCTCAGGCGATAATGGTGTTGTGTATGTTTTCATTATTGTGACTGAACGTACGTCTCAAAGCAGCTTATCGGCGGCGGAGTCGCCGATAAGCTGACTTTGCTTGGTTCGGATTTTTCTTGTTTTTATAAATCAGAATTTGAATCACGAATACAAACGCAGGAACGAATATGATTCTCCCAACGAACGATCCGATTTCTCCACTCTTCAAATCGCTAAAGTAGCCCCAGATGCAAGCAACAGTCAGAGCAATCATTAGACCGAGAATTTTATCATTCATAATGACCCTTTTTAACGGCAAAAAGTGGAAAGTGTGTACTTTGATTTTTCAAATGTGAATCTCATGCATTTAGTCTGTGTCGAGTCCGGCGGCGATGAGATCGTGGACGAGGTGGGTGTGGTCGGGATGAAGGTCGACAGGAACGCGTTCTTTACCAAGAGCCTGGGCCACGCGGCGGCGGGCGCAGAGAAGCGGGTTTCCTCGACAGTAAACGGCCTTGAGTTTTTCAACAACGCAAGGCTGACCCTGTTCGGATTGTGCTGAGAAAAAAATGCAGTGTTCAAACAGTTCGCACTTCATAAGAACCTCTGGTTGAGAAAACAAACCAAAGGGTATATAAGGCTTTTGTTTTCGTAAAGATCAAACGGCCGAAAGCTGGCCGGTCATGGATCTGAATGGATGTTGGGGGCTCAGAGATCTGTAGCCATTTGCATTATCCGCGGTTGCGATTCAAATCCGGTTCACTGCGTATAATAGCGCAGATTTTCCAAAGGTTGGAAATATCGGACTGTCTCAGCCGGCTTTGGGCGGGATCATTCCCATGATTTCGGCGGCGGGGCGCTGTTCGCGCAGCAGCCGGGCCATCGTCTGCATGTACGGATCGATGTGATGCATAAACATTTTGTAGCCGGCGCACAGCCAGCTCAGGCCCGGTTCGCCGTCGGCGGTCTGCATAAAGCGGTGTTTGGGGCACTCGCCGTTGCAGGCAAAGCGCACATCGCAGTTCAGGCACTGCTTCGGAAGCTTGTCGAGCTTGTCGCTGCCGAACTTCAGCTGTTTTTCCTGGCTGATGAGCTCCGTCATCGGCGTGTCCATCATGTTGCCGAGATAGTATTCGGGGTAGACAAAGTGGTCGCAGCTGTAGAGGTCGCCGTTGTGTTCGATGATCATTGCGTCGCCGCATTTTTCTGCGAAAACGCAGAGCGGCGGCGGCATGCCCATCCATGCGTTGAGCATGACGTCGAAAATCTGAACGAAGACGGTGCCAACGTCGCGCCGCACCCATTCTTCAAAAATATCGATCAGGAACTGTCCGTATTGTTCGGGCTGAACGGTCCACGGCATCACGCGGTCGTCGTTGTCGTCCGCGACCAGGTCCGGGGGCAGGGCAAGTTTCAGGCCCATGCGGGCGGCTTCGTCGTCCGGCTTGCGTTCAATAATCGGGATGAACTGCAGGAAGGTGCTGCCGGTGCTTTTGAGGAAGTTGTAGATCTCCACGGCGTGTTTGGCGTTCTGACGGGTGACGCAGGTGAGGGTGTTGAAATCAACCCGGTGCGCCTTCATCAGTTTCAGCGCTTTCATGACGCGGTCAAAGGTCGGCTTGCCGCCGCGATCGACGCGGAATTTGTCGTGCACATGGCGCGGACCGTCGAGGCTGAGGCCGATCAGGAATTTTTCTTTGGCCAGAAATTTGCACCACTTATTGTCGATCAGCGTGCCGTTGGTCTGGAAGGCGTTCTGTACCGGCCGGCCGGCGGAATATTTTTTCTGGAAGGCCACTGCTTTTTCGAAAAACTCGACGCCCATCAGCGTTGGTTCGCCGCCCTGCCACGCAAAGAGAATTTCCGGTGTATTCTGCGATTCGCAGTACTGTTTCACATATTCCTCGAGCACCTCGTCGCTCATGCGATGCAGGTTTTCTTTTTGGAATATCGCCTCTTTCTCGAGGTAGAAGCAATAGGTGCAATTGAGGTTGCAGTCCGGTCCGGCCGGTTTGGCCATCAGATGAAAAGGTCGTCGTTGGTTTAACATAATCCAATCAGAGTGCGTTTCTGGCGCGTCGAGTTCAAGTCTTCATTCACGGTCGCTTTTTCTGGATAAATATTACCAAAACGGTAGGGTATTGTGCGAATTAAATGAAAGGGCGAAAATGAGAGGTGTTCGATCAGCCGTTTTGATGCTGGTTCCGATGTGTTTTCTGGTTGCACAGGCGGAGCCGAAAAGCTGCTGCGGTGTTCTGCCGTCGCGGTTTTCTGTGCCGGTTCCGCCGGGAATGGTCTGGATTCCCGGAGGCGAGTTTACAATGGGCGGGCACGGCCGGTTCGTCCGGCCGGACGAACTTCCGCGGCATCGCGTTCGGCTCGACGGTTTCTGGATCAGCCGCACGCCGGTCACGAATGACGAGTTTGCCCGTTTTGTCAAGGCCACCGGTTATGTGACGACGGCCGAGCGCGCGCCAACGGCTGAAGAGCTGCTGAAAAATGCTCCGCCCGGCACTCCGCCGCCGCCTGCCGAGTTTCTGGTGGCTTCTTCGCTGGTGTTTAAGCCGACGGAGGATCCGGTTCCATTTAATAATCCGCTGGTCTGGTGGGAATGGAAGAGCGGGGCGGACTGGCGGCACCCGGAGGGTCCGGACAGCTCTCTTGAGGGGCGGGGCGATCATCCGGTGGTGCATGTGTCGTGGTTCGATGCCCAGGCCTACTGCCAGTGGAAGGGCGGCCGCCTGCCGACCGAAGCGGAGTGGGAATATGCCGCCCGCGGCGGACTGGATGAAAAAGAAAACGTCTGGGGCGATGAGCCGGTCAGTCCTGCAAGATGCAACACATGGCAGGGAACATTTCCGGTGGAAAATTCGGAAGAGGATGATTTCTATTCCACCTCGCCGGTCCGGAAGTTTGAGCCGAACGGCTACGGACTGTACGACATGGCCGGTAATGTCTGGGAATGGGTGGGCGACTGGTATCGTCCGGACAGCTATGCCTATGATGCAACCAATGCAGTGACCGTCAATCCGACCGGCCCGTCCAGCTCATATGATCCGCAGGAGCCGTACACCGTCAAACGGGTCACCCGCGGCGGATCGTTTCTGTGCAACGACGATTACTGCTCCGGCTATCGTCCGTCCGCACGCATGAAAACCAGTCCTGACACCAGCCTTGTTCACACCGGCTTTCGCTGTGTCATTCCGGTTCTTTTCCCGCCTGAATGAACGGCTTTGCTTTTTGCCGGTCAAAAGGCTTAAATTTAAACGAGAATTTTGTAAGGAGAACTGTCCCCATGATGCGAACCGCCAATCCTGCGTTGAATGCGAAAACTTTTGATGTCGCCGATGCCGGCAGTGCTGTGATGACCCTTGAGGGAACCGTCAGTCGTACTGCCATCATGCTTGCTCTGCTTTTTACTGCCACGGTAGTCACCTGGAACCCGTCCGCTCCTCAAACCGGAAACGCCTGGATGCTGGCGGGCGGTGTCGGCGGGTTTATCATTGCGCTGTTTACCATCTTCAACAAAAAGGCAGCTCCGATCACAGCGCCGATTTATGCAATCTGTGAAGGGCTTCTTCTGGGCGGTTTCTCCAGCATGTTTGAGCGGATCTATCCCGGTATTGTTGTTCAGGCCATTCTGCTCACGTTCGGAACACTCGGAGCTCTGCTGCTTGCCTACACATCGCGCCTGATCAAGCCGACTGAAAATTTCAAACTGGGCGTGGTCGCAGCAACCGGCGGCATTGCGCTGTTTTATTTTGTATCCTTTATTCTCGGCGTGTTCGGGGTAGGGGTTCCGCTTCTTCACAGCAGTGGTCTTTTCGGGATCGGTTTCAGTGCTGTTGTGGTGGTTGTAGCCGCCCTGAATCTTGTGCTCGACTTCGACTTCATCGAGCAGGGGGCCGAGCGCGGCGCTCCAAAATATATGGAGTGGTACGCCGCCTTCGGCCTCACCGTCACTCTCGTCTGGCTCTACATGGAAATCCTGCGCCTGCTTTCCAAGCTGAACAGACGCTGATCAAATTTCTGTAGCCGCCCTCGGTGAGGGCGGTATCGCAGAGTGCAAACCGCAGCGTTAGAATTTCCGCATAGGCAGGTCTTTTGCCATCAGCGGACGGCGCAGCCGTTTGCGGATGTGGCTGCAGAGCATCAGGAAAATTTCTGCGGTCATAAATGCATCGCCTTCCGCGGTATGGCGGGCCATCAGCGGCAGGTTCAGCTGTGCACAGACTTCTTCCAGAGCCGGGGGGCGCTGATTGGCGTATCCGGTCTGATGGAATGCAATCAGCTCGTTCATGGCGATGCGTGCGGTGTCAATGATGCGGTTGCAGAGCCGGATTCGGTAATGACGCATCAGGAGGTCGTTGAGCATGGCGGCGTCGAAGCGGACATGATGGCCAACCAGGACTGCGCCGCTCAGCAGTGGAAGCAGCTCCGGAAGGATGTCCTGTTCCGGCGTTCCCTGGCGGATTTCATCCGGCAGGATTCCGTGCACTTCAGTGGCCTGGTTGAGCCGGGCCTGCGGCTGATAGACAATCCACTTGCGGCTTCCGGAAATGTCGATCCGGCCTTCCGCGATCTCGAAGGCTGCCAGAGAAAAAATCCGGTCTGTTCCGACTTTGAAACCGCTGGTTTCACAGTCGAGAACGATAAAACGGATTCGGTTAAATTCCGTTTTGGCGGCCAGCCGCGGTTTCGTTGCATCCAGATAATCCTGACACAACGGGGACAGTTTCTGTCTGTTGAAAAAGGGCATCATGACACGCGGCTATCCACTCCGAATTCTACGCGGACCGCGGCCTGGACCATGCGCTGAACATCGAACACATTCACCAGATAGCCGCGCTGCAGTTTCGTCAGTCGGTCGGGGTCAACAAAGCGGCCGGAGTTATGACGGGTGATTCCGGTCAGTGTGCGGATGCGCAGCAGCAGATCGTATCCCTGCCGGGCGAGCATGGCCATTTCCATTTTTTCCGGATGGGTTTCCGCCAGTTCCAGCCAGCGCCCGCCGGTGGAGTGGTGTTTGCGGAGTCCGTAGTGCAGGGCAAAAAGGCGAGCGGCATCGCGCAGCGGGGTCAGACCGCGTTTTTTGATGTCGAAGTCGCCTTCATTACCGCCTTTTTTTTCGACCACAAACTTGCCGCGGAAGTTGAGCGGCGGCGGCGTGGCGACAATCATTTCTGCTATGTGGCGTTTGATGGCGCTGTTGTTTCCTGCCGATTCAAAAACAACCTGGCGGACGGATTCGCTCAGGGCTTTGTCGCCGGCGACATAGCGAAGGTCATACAGGATCAGGGCGCGCAGCAACCCTTCGCCGTCGGCGGTCAGGTCCGGATTCTTGAGTTCTGCAATCCACTCCTCATCGGTTTTGCACCAGTTGGGATTGGAGGCCATTACGCCGCCCTGACAGCGGGCAAACCCCGCCTCGACGAACAGGGCGATTACCCGTTTGGCAAGATCGATGAAAAACGTCCGGTTTTTCTGGTCCTGTTCTTTATCGCCGGATGCCGCGAAGATCATGCCGTTGTCCATGTCGGTGCGGAGAACCTGTTCGCGCCGTCCGTCGCTGCCGATGGCGATCCATGTCCAGGAAACTTCCGGCAGGGTTAAGCCTTTTTGGTTCATTTCGTCCAGCGACAGATCAATCAGTTTTCGCAGGAGTTCGTCGTAGAGCTCGGCGCAGATTTCTCCGAGAAGCAGTCCGGAAATGCCGGCTTCAATGTAGGTGTGAGCCATCGTTTCGATATCGTCGCAGATTTCGCGGAAACGGACCGGAGAGTTGGCAATGCGGATTTCGTGGATAAATCCGGCGGGATGGCGGCCGCTTTGCGCGAGCATGTCTTTTTGTGTGCAGACGTCAATTGCGGCGGTGTCCGGTGTGCCGTCTTCGGTGACGCAGACCTGACCGATACGCTCGCGCAGCATAATCAGTCCGGCAGCCGCAACGCTGGAGTTGCGGGCGACGGTGATGACCGGGCCGGACATGATGTCGGAAACCGGTCGTTCGCTGCTGCGATCGCCGACAATCACTTCTTTCACAAGGTCGCTGCCGGTCAGGATGCCGCGCGGTTTGCGATCGTCGTCGGTGATCAGGATGGAGGGCAGCCGCTTTTCGGTCATCATTCGGGCGGCGTCGCGAATCGGCAGGTCCGGCGGGCAGCAGAGCAGTCGTTCGGGCGGACGGGTTTTAATGGTTTGTGAACCTTTGAGGTGAGCTTCCAGAAGATTCTGTCCGCTGCCGTCGTCCAGTCCGGGATCGGGCAGGGAGCGGCCGACGCGCGTGCCCCAGAAGAGGTGCCGCCGAACATAATAGCGGGCCTGATCGTTTGCATTGATCATTTCGCGGACCTGTGTCCACGGCAGGGTGTAGAGAATGCTGTCTTCCGAGGCGCGTGCGGTAACGCGATACGGCTCGGCTTCGTGCTGCGCGGAGAGCCCGAGAATGTCGCCGACATCGCGCACGTCGATCAGCTCGTTGTTTCGGAAATATTCCACGCGTCCACGGGCGAGGAAGAGCACTTTGTCGCCGGGAGGGTCTCCCTGTTCCCAGACGGCGTCGTCTTCGGTCAGCACCTGAACCATGGCCTGCCGGGCAAGATTGCGCACGGCGTCCTCTTCGAACATCGAAAAGGGCGGGAACTGCCGCAGGGCGTTTGCAATTCGATCCGGAATAACGTTTTGACTGTTCATCGTTACTGAAGGGCTGAGCGTATGGCATCGAGCCACGCCTCTTTTTTGGCCTGAAGCATCGGGCTGGGATGGGCGGTCAGAACGGGATCGTTGCCGGCGGGAACGGTGACAATCGGTTCGCCTTCAATGCAGTCAAGGCACTGCTTTGCCAGAGGAATCAGTCCCGCATCCTGCCCCCAGCCGAGGATGAATGGAGCACCAGGCTTGCGGCGAAGCATTTGTTTGCGTTCCATTTCACGAGCTTTGGAAAACATGCTGTGCGCTTCGCCGCCTTCGACGGCGTCGAGCGCTTTCGTGCGGGCAATGAAGCTTGGGCTTTTTGGATCGCGAATGTCGGAGATATTCAGAATGCGCAGATGTGTCCATCCTTTGGAAACCGCGATGCGCATCAGCTGATACTGCGTGTTATCCGGCTGGGTCAGCACAAGCGGTTTCCTGAAATTTTCGGACAGCGGCATGTGGAGCAGGCTTTCGGTGTCGCCTTCCTCAATCGGCCGCGAGGAGCCGGGATTCATCATGATAACGACGGCATCCGGCAGGCTGGGTTCGGAGTTCGGGGTGCTGAACAGATCATCGGGATCGGTACCGGCTCCGACCGCTTCGCGGGGCAGAGAGGTGATCTCGAGCACACTGCGGCAGAGCAGGGGCTCGGTTCCCTTCACGTTCAGTCGGTAGAAATGTCCGTAGCAGCGGAAGGTTTTTTTCAGTTCGGCGGCGTATAAAAATTCACTCATAGCCACGAATTGAAGCATTTATTCGGGGGAATCTTAATCTTAATCTTTTCCTTAATCAGCGGTTTGTTTTGCAGAGGTGCCTGCCGCGACTTTTCGCGAGGTTGGTCTTCCAAGGATTGGAAGATATGCGTAGAATTATCGGTTATGAATGAAGTGTTGAAAAAGTGGGGGTTCCCGATAGACCGGATGTTTCTGGCGGCGGGGCCATGCAGTGCTGAGAGTCGTGAACAGCTCATGGAATGTGCCGGGGCACTGGCCGGCAAAGGCATCAGTTTTTTCCGGGCCGGAATCTGGAAGCCGCGTACGCGGCCCGGCAGTTTTGAAGGTGTCGGCCTGAAGGGACTGGCATGGATGGACGAGGTGCGTGCCGAGACCGGACTGAAGATCGGTACGGAAGTGGCTGAGCCTGCCCATGTGGAAGCCTGTCTCGAGTACGGGCTGGATATTCTCTGGGTCGGTGCGCGCACTTCGACCAATCCTTTTTCTGTTCAGGCAATCGCCGATGCTCTGCGCGGAACGGATATTCCGGTGCTGGTGAAAAATCCGATGAGCGCCGATGTCGGTCTCTGGATGGGAGCGGTGGAGCGGATTGCCAATGCCGGAATCACCAGGCTGGGCGTGATTCATCGCGGGTTCAGTTCTGAGCTTGAAATGCGTTATCGCAATGCGCCCGGATGGAAAACACCGATTGAACTGAAACGGCGTATGCCGGAGCTCCCGATTATTTGCGATCCCAGCCACATTTGCGGCAAGCGCGCGCTGATTCCTTCGATTGCACAGGAGGCGCTGGACCTTCTTTTTGATGGGCTGATGCTTGAAGTGCACCCGGATCCCGACCATGCGTTCAGCGATTCCGCTCAGCAGTTTACTCCGACCCAGTTTTTTGAGCTGATTGAAAAACTCAACCTTCCGCATGAACAGAGCGACAGTGCGATGTTTACACAGCGCCTGCATGAACTGCGCGAACAGGTCGATGGCCTCGACAGCCAGTTGCTGGACGTTCTTTCCAAACGTATGGATATCGTCCGGAAAATGGGGGAAATAAAAACGGCTCAGAATGTGTCCACCTTTCAGCCGGGTCGCTGGAAAGAAATTGTCGAAGATCGGGTTCGTAAAGGGGCCGGGCTGGAGCTTTCGGAAGATTTTATCCTGCAGGTGATGCAGTCGATCCACGAAGAGTCCATCCGTCAGCAGGAAATCCGTCGAGTGGATGACTCTTGCTGAGTTTGATCAGCTCCACCGCAGTGATTTGTCCATCAGGCGCTTTGCCTGATCTTCGGTGTCGGTGTGCGTTATGATCAGAGTTCCGTTCTGCCCGAACTCTTTGACGAACGGTTCGACGTCATCGGCAGGAACTCCGTGAAGGAAGGCGGATTTTCCGGCGGCATAAACCTTTTTCCAGACCGTGTCCCACCAGTCGCGGTGGGCGGTATGCGGATTGCCTGCGCCGGGTTCCCACTGCAGTGCGTCGAGTTCCGGAATGGACAGAACAGAATCGATATGACGCAGCGCGTCCGGACCGTCGAGATGATAGACGGTATAATCGAGTCGCCGGCACTGTTTCTGGATGTGCGGTTTAACAAATTCTTCGTACATGTCGGGAGAGATCATTGCCGAAAAGTCACACTGCACTTTGGCGCAGCGCCCGGGTCCCCATGCGTTGAAGGCCATATACGGAACATACCCTGCCGGACTTTTAATAATATCGGCCAGTTCGTCGTAGGCCTCAAAATAGAGGACGTCGAGCTGGTCAAGCAGGCGGTGAATGGCTTCCGGGCAGTCGATCAGATGCATCAGGAATTCCTGAGTTCCGAACAGTTCTGAAAGGATATCCAGTCCTTCAATCAGGTCCGGCATCGTTGCGATGTATCTTCTTTTTGCCTGTTCAGCAATGTAGGCCAGGGCCGCTTTGGTCCAGTTCCAGTAAAAACCGGTTTTGTCTAAATTCAGTTGGTCGACGTTTTCCGGGGTGTCGGCAATCGGGTTATACCAGAGTGTGGTCTCCTGAAAATCAATGGAGCTGCCGAGAAATGGATTCATGCTGCCCGGCCCGAGATAGGCAGTGTTTTCCGGAAAAGCACAACCGAGATAACAGTGCTCGGAAAAGAAGGCCTCCTTGTGTGCGTTTATGGTTCTGAAATCCAGCCAGCGCGTTTGGAAGTCGTCGGACAGCGGCGGCGGTTCATCATGCGGCAGTGGTTCATTTCGTTTTGCAACGACGCCCAGCGCCCAGCGTCCGTCGACTTTGCCGTTCCACCATCCTGTCAGTATCTGCTGTGCTTCAGCCCAGTCGTTTTTGTAAAGTAACTCTTTATTGTCTGTATCGTTCATAATGGGCTTTATAGTCTATTTTTATTCGCGTAATCTTCTCTTTTTGAATTTTAAACATTTCATTTTATGCTGTGCGCGAGCTTTTGAATATTCCAGAAGGACGGGACGGGTTCTGCCTCCTGCATTGCGCCGGCGGGCGGGGGCGCCGTACTCATTCTCACGCGGAGTTGGAGATCAATTTAGTGATTTCCGGTCGAGGACAGTATCTCATTGACGGACAGCCGGTGCCGCTGAGTGCCGGCACATTGCTGTGGCTTTCGCCGAAACAGGCTCATCTGCTCAGCGAGGAGAATTCTGATTTCATAATGTGGGTAGCGGTGCTTCGTGCCGGGGCGTTGTCGGAGGCAGGCGCCAGCTGCAGCCTGCGGACTTCTCCGGATGATACCGCTTTTTTTGATATGCTTTTTCGTAAGCTCCATGAGGCCGACAGCGATGAGATATTTAATGATGGGGTGTTCTACCTTTTTCGTCAGGTCAGAGACATGTGTGAAAGACAGTCTCCGGTAAGTCGGCAGCAGCATCCGGCTGTGGTGCGTGCGGTTCGAATTATGACGAAGCTGGACGATGCCGTGGACGTAGAAACGATTGCCCGGCATGCAGGAATGAGTCGATCGCAGCTCAGCCGGCTGTTTAAAAAACAGACTGGATTTACGCTGGTGGAGTATCGACAGAAAATCCAGTTAGAGCGGTTTCTTCTGCTTTGCGGTGATGGCCGGACTTTACTTGAAGCGGCTCTTGATGCCGGGTTTGGCAGTTATCCGCAGTTTTATCGCGTGTTTCAGCAGCGTTTCGGTTGCAGTCCTCGGGAATATTTTAGGCAAACAGGGTTGTAAATGGACTGCGTACACAAATGATGCTGTGTTGAAACGGCTTTTCGAACAGAGGAAAAACAGATCTGAATTCAGGCGGAGTTTTTAGGAGGGAGATCTGTGTTTTTTTCCGGATTGCGCAGGACAATGAGAAGCAGAGCAATTCCGCCGGCGAATGTCAGCAGGATACTATCGTAGGCGCTGAATGTTTTTCCCAGCAGGGTCCATCCGGAGGGAAGAAGACTGTGCTCAAGCAGGCTGGCGATTGCAAATCCGGACAGTGCTCCGGCGCAGCTCATGGCGGTTCCGTTGAACGCGCCGGCGAGGGATTTATTGTCCCGGGGCATCAATGCCAGCGTTTCGGCACCTACGCTGATTCCGACAATGCCTCCGGAAATACTGAAGAGGATTGAGACCAGGCTCATGTGGATGACGGATGACCATGCTGCCCATTCGCGGAACAGTACCGAAATCAGAATTGTGATATAGCCGATATGTCCCAGCACAAACATTTTCATGGCGCCATATCGGTCGACCAGATGACCTCCGATCCAGCAACCGATCATTCCGCCGGTTACCAGCAGGGTTCCCATCAGGCTGATCCGGGCCGGGGTAAACAGCAGGATATCTTTTTCCAGCAGTCCGAACAACGTGGGGGCGCTGGCGGTGAACAGCGTGCTTAAGAACACATAGCTGTTCAGGCGACGATAGGACATGTGCTGGAGGACCGCTTTGAGTGCAGCAAAGATGTGTCGCTGTTTGGGCGGTTCATGGTGCGGCGTTTCCAGTTCCGGAATGCGGTTGAAGACCTGAATACGAAAGAGGTTTGTAATGACAACGAATACGAGAACTCCCTGAAAAACCGGTATGCCGGAATTCAGTTTCAGCAGCCTGGAAATGATAAATGAAAAAACAATCATACAGATCTGGAAGGCAACGCGCAGCCGGCTGAAAAAGCGGCCCCGTATTTTTTCGGGAACAATCGGGCTGAGCAGTGCCAGCCACGCGCCGGCCTGGAGGCTTCCTCCGATACTCATTACAGAGAATGCAGTCACAACAGCAGCTGTTGCCCATGGAATCTCTGGAATCAGAATAAAAATACCTGCAGCGGTCAGGATCTGCCCCCAGATACTGGTTCGCTTTTTCCCCATGCGGTCGGAAAGATAGGCAAACGGAATGGCCAGCAGCATGGTGACAAACAGCGGAATGGGCATCAGCATGGCAATCCGGGGACTGTCGAGGCCTCGAGCTGCCAGATAATTGAGATAAAAACTGTTTTGGAACAATGCTCCTGCCATCATGCCCAGGCACTGGGCGACAATAATAATTCGGGATACTTTCTTGAATTCTTCAGTGGTCAGCATGTGGCGCTTTTCGTTGGATATAGAATGTAAATAAAACAGGATTCTATAGTGCGATATGTCCATAAATCCAGTTTAAACCACAGCAATGGATTTTCCGCTTTGTGACACCGAATTGATTTTTTCACTATTCCCGTTTTGTCGGACGCAGAGTCTTTCTATTTCAATTGTTCTGTTCGGAGATGCCGAACGTGAATCCTCAGGACAAGGAGAGAACGATGAAATATATGTGGATGATTAGTTGGTTTGTTGCTGCGGCGCATTTCAAATGCAGATATTCTGGTCGCATGGGATACTGCCGGGTGTAACGCATATGAGACACTGGTGCGGACAAACAATTATGTAACGCAGAACGTGGTGGACAGCACGGCACTGCTGACCGGTTCTGCTCCGTACGGGTATCAAAACCGGGCGAATACGTATGCTGTGGAGGGGCAGTCCTTTACGGAGCTGAACGAAAATGTGTATGTTCAGTTTTCGCTGTCCGCCGAGTCGGGGTATCAATTAACAGTAACCGGGTTGGATCTCTATGTCGCCCGTTCTTCCACCGGAGCCCGTTCTTTTGCCCTTCGGTCGAATCAGGACGATTTTTCATCAAACCTGGTCGAGTGGACGGTTGATGACGATTCAAATACGCTTCCATGGCTGCTTGGGCATGAACTGAACCTTGAAGATACAACCGTCACATTCAGGGTTTATATGTGGGATGCAACCGGAGTGCAGAAGGGGTATATCTATGATCCCGGAGCTTCAAACAGTATTACGGTTTCCGGGACGATTGCGGCGGTTCCTGAGCCGGCAACTGTTAGCATGCTTGGGTTGGCTTCCGGGCTGATTCTGTTTTGGCGGAGAAATTTCGGAGTCTAAGGCCGACATGTTTTGTGATTAGCCCCGGCAGGTTTCTGCCGGGGTTTTTCTTATGAATGCTGTGCTGTATTTCGCCATTCACTCGGTGTTTTCCCGGTCAGTTTTTTAAATGCTTTCAGGAAATGTTTTTCGTCATTATAGCCGGCAGCCTGAGCAATGTAGCTTAGTTTGTACGATGTTTTCCGGAGAAGTTCTTTTGCCCGTTCTATCCGCAGGTGGATCAGGTATTCGTTGGCTGGAAGTCCGGTTTCTTTCAGACAGGCTTTGCGCAGGGTATCTGTGCATACCTGAAGCTGATCTGCGATGTCGCCGACGCCGGTTTGGTAATGATGTTTCTCGAGAATGGTTTTCATCTGCTGTGGATAGGAAGGCTTCTTCTGTTTACCCAAGGGGTAGGTGATCTGCCAGATCACTTCGCCGATGGCGGCAATGCGTGAAATAAAAAAATAAGGATTTTCGGTTTGCCGGGTCGGCATGGCTTTGGTGATTTCATGCATCAGGCTGTGGATGCGCCGGGGAACGGCTTTCAGAATAAACCGGGATTCTGTGATGCCGATATTGCGAAGAAATCCATCGGCATTTGGTCCGTTGAAGGACACAAACAGGTATTTGTAATGCAGTCCCCTCAAGGTGAACGGCCGGTTTTCAAAAACACACAGCAGGTCACCGGGCTGTAACCGGATGGTTTCTGTTCCCGTCATGTAAATGTATTCGCCGTCGAGGATCAGCAGGAAGGTGTAGTATTCCGGAACAACAATTCCCGGAGAGGGCCTGTTTTCAACGATTGAGGCATTTCGAAAGAACAAACGGTCTAAGCAATACGATTTCATTTTCTCGATTAAACCACCTTCAAGTGGAAAGTGCACCCATAAAAATTTTGGATGGTTCGGCATAAATGAGAAACTGTGCAGCATGGAAAAAACAAGGCAGGTGTTATGAAGAAGATAATTTGGATTTTAGAGATTGGGATAATGATGTTTGGCGGCAGATTGGCAGCAGATGTATTGGCCACATGGGATACAGCGGGATGTAACGCTTATTACACGCCGGTGTGGACAAATAATTATGTGGCACAGAATGTGGTCAGCAACACGGCGCTGCTGACGGGAGGAGCTCCTTATGGGTATCAGAATCGGGCGAATACCTACGCCGTTGAAGGTCAGTCGTTCGCTGAAATCAATACCGACGTATACGTCCAGTTCAAGTTGAGTGCTGGCTCAGGATGTACGCTGACGGTGACCAATCTTAACATCCATCTTGCTCGAGTATCGACCGGCGCAAGGTCTTACGCGCTCCGCAGCAGTGTTGATGGTTTTTCGAGTGATTTGGCATTATGGTCTGTTTCGGATGACTCTGAAACCTTTCCCGGGTTGCTGGATTTTCCGATGAATCTTACGTCGCCGTCTCTGGCCTTTCGGATATATATGTGGAATGCCACAGGCGTACAGAAAGGGTATGTGTATGATCCCGGGATCGAAAACAGCATTACTGTATCCGGAACGGTAAGCACGAACGCAGATGCCTTTGCAATCAACGATCCGCTTGGCATTAATATGGATGATATTCCGGCCATGAACACGCTGGAGAATGTTGAGTGGGCGAAGATGGGGTATCTTGATGTAACGGCGGGGCCGTATTATGCCGATCCGACTGGAACGCAGGATTCGACTAAAGCTATTCAGGAGGCGGTGATTTTTGCCCGTGCTCATAAACTGGTTACCTTTTTTCCGTCCGGAACCTATCTGGTGACAAACACCATCAGTTGTATGGCGGGGTGGCGCGAGCAGCGCGATCCAAATAATCCTTATCTTCCATACTGCGAGCATTGGCCTTGTATACTGATGGGTGACTCGACCGGGGACAGTCGTCCCAAAATTATCCTAGCGGATAACACTCCGGGCTTTGGTACTAATGATGCAATGAAAGCCGTGGTGTATTTTAACAGTCGGACATGGTATCGGGCGACCGATGAGGAGGGAGAACCTCAGCCGTTGGATGGCTCGAACGGATTTTTACAGTGTATTCGGGGACTGGAAATACAGACCGGTTTCGGTAACCCGCAGGCTGCGGCGCTTTTCATGGATGCTGCCGAAGGCGCAACCATTGAAGACTGCACGCTGAATGCTGAAGGAAGTTATGCCGGACTGTGGCGTAGTCCAGGCAGCGGCGGTGCGATGTTCAATATTGATTTTATCGGTGGAAAATACGGGGCACTTGTTAATTTTGCCCGTCCGACATCTACGATGGCCGGGTGTCGTTTTTCCGGGCAGAGCATTGCGTCTGTTTTTTATGACCAGCGCGGAACATTGACGGCTGTCGGGTGTGATTTTTCCGTATCGAATGGTCTTCCCGTACTCATCTCTGAGGGAACCCGCAATGGTGGCGTATCATTTGTTGACAGTGTCATTCGTTATAAGTCAGCCGACCCCTCAAATGTGGTTTTTGATGCCGGCAGTTCGTTGTATGTGCAGAATGTCTATGTTCAGAATGCATCGAAACTGATGTTGCAGATGGTGCCGGTTGAAAATGAATGGGTGCGGATCGACCGGATGGCTGTGCCGCACGATTACCGGTGGAATACCGCATCAATTTTTCTGAATACCAATCAGGTTCCATTTCTAAGTGAAGTGGTTGCTGCGACCGCCCCGGCCAACGATTTTGTGGCTGATCATATTCTGTGGGACGAATCGGACTGGCCGGTGTTTAATCGGGCCGGGTTGGTCAGCGTCAAGGACGCTCCGTATAATGCGGTCGGTGATGGCGAAACGGATGATTACGCCGCTCTGCAGCAGGCGATCGACGAAAACGAAATCGTTTTCCTTCCTAAAGGTGCTTACGTAACTTCTAAAACGCTGGTTTTGCGCCCGGATACAAAACTGGTCGGTGTGTCACCGTCCTATAGCATTATCGTTCCGATTGAGTCAGAAGGAGGGGATTTTCTCGATCCTGAAAATCCGCAGCCGGTTCTGCGGACAGCGGATTCGGCGGATGCCGACACTCAGCTCGGATTTTTCAGCATTTTCATGCCGGGTCGCCGGGTGCACGGGATTTACATGGTGGAGTGGCAATGCGGCAGTCGATCGTGCATGCGCAGTGTCTATCCGACGTTTGAATATACAGAACTCGATTGGTGGCCCCTGGATCGGGGAATCTATCCGTGGAGTAACTGGACGTGGGCCGACATGGGCGAGTTGGCGATGAAAGAAAAAGCCGCCGGGGTGGTTCACGGAGATATTCCCGGATTGGCTCCCGACAGCATCGAAGACAACCGTCGGAACTGGGCCATCCGGCAGGTTCGCGGGAATGGCGGCGGCGGGTGGTATCCGTTCTATACAGAATGCACGCACTATCAGGGAAAAGGCTATCGGCAGCTGCTGGTTGAAGAGATCGACGGACCGTTTTCCATCTATCATGCGCAGTTGCAGTATTCCCGCGGGGACGCGGAAATTGAAATTGTGAATTCATCCGAATTCTCGGTCTACGGCATCAAGAAAGAGATGAATTCGCCTGCGCTGATTGCACGAAATTCCACCAATATCCTGGTTAGCGGAATGGGCGGGCCGGGACTTTCGACCGTGGATGGGTGGGGGCATTTTCGCATTTACGATTGCGAAAATGTCACGCTGGCCAATTTGTTTCCTGATCCGCGCGTACAACCCAGCGGCATTCTCAGCGATTCCTACCCGTTGATTCATGTGTATGAAAACGGGGAAGAGGTATTAAAGACCGCACCCCTTGAACGCCCGACACTGTTCTTCTGGGGAGATTATAATGAGTCCCTTGTGAATCCTGCGGTTTACAATTCAGATAAAGAAGAGACGCTTTTAAATTGGAATCTGAGCGGATGTAATGCGGTCAATAATCCCGTTTGGAGTAACGAATATGCAGCCGTCGGGGTTGATGCTGCCGCTTCGGTAATCAGCGGAAATGGGTATGATCGGAATAACGGCAACAATGGTTACATTAACCTGGATAATGCTTATGCCGTTGACGGACAGTCGTATACCGAACTCAATACAAATTATTATGTTCAGTTTGATGCCGTGGCTGATCCGGGGATGGAGGTGTCTGTGAATCGGATGGATCTGCGCCTGTGGCGCACTGCATACGGGGCACGCTCTTTTGCTCTGCGTTCGAGTATGGACGGTTTTTCCTCGAATATTGCTGAATGGAGCGTGCCGCTTGAGACGAATACCGGTGGCGTCATGGATTTAGAAAACTGTACAATTAATCTCACCTCCACGAATCTTTCTTTCCGGCTTTACATGTGGAACGCCACCGGACTGAACGTTGCGTATTTGCGAACCCCGGCTCAATCGGGAAGTATTGTGCTGACTGGCAGCGTATCGGCGCCATGGTGTGCGGGCGACTCAGATTCGGATGCGATGCCGGACTGGTGGGAGCTGATGCAGGCAGGCAGCAAGACCGCTATGAATCCTGATGCGGATGAAGATCAGGAAGGCATTTCCAACCTCAGGGAATATATTGCCGGCACCGATCCACATGACCCGAATTCAAAATTCATGGTAAGTCGCATGCCGGATTCTTTATCCGGTTTTTCGTTTTCATGGGACACGGTTTTAGACCGCTTATATTCCGTTTATTCAACGACCAATCTGATGAACTGGAGTTCGGTTCCGTGTTGGACTGCCCGGGGGGATGGAATGGTCAAAGCATATACCAACCGGAACAGCTCGGCATCTGTCTGTTACTTTAAAGTGGATGTCTCTGTGCTCCCCTGATGTTTTTCCAAACATTGGAAAACCTGCGCTGCAACGCAGTTGCTTTTACTGCGGAATACTGTGGTTTTTGCGCCATTGCCGGGGCGGCATTCCGGTGATGCGGGAGAAGGCTTTGCTGAAGGTGGAGGCATTCCCGTAGTTCATTTTTTCGGCGACGTCTTCGATAGACCAGTTTGTTGAGAGCAGGTATTCCTGAGCCGTTTCGATTTTCAGCTGTTCAAGGTAACTCCGGGGCGTTTTCCCGTTGTATTTCCGAAACAGTTCAAACAGGCGGCAGCGGCTGATGCCGCACGCGGGGGGAGCTTCATCAACTGAGTTCATGGTTGCGCAGTGGGACTGGATGTATTTCAGGCATTTCTGATAGATCTGTTTTTCGGGGGATGAATCCTTTGTGTGCAGGGTCGCTTCATCGGCGATCATCTGCAGCAGAAACAGCGCAAAGCGGTTTGCCCGCTTGATGCGATTTTCAGGAATCTGCCGGAGCTGGTTGAAGACCAGGTCGGTGATCCCGATAATCTGGGCGGGGTGATCCGGATCGAGAGTGAGCAGGGGGCCCAGCAGTTGAGCCCATCGAGATTCGATGGAGGGATCGAACATGATGAGTGTCAGTTCGATTTCCTCTTGATCGGTTTTGTATAACCGATACCAGTCGTTGTGCTGGGTGAAAAAGATGGAGCCGTACTCCAGGTGGCGGGTCTGATTTTCTTTTCTGAAAACGGCTTCTCCCTTGCGGACGATCCCGAGCGTGTATCCCATGTTGTCGACGGTCCGGATATTCATGACGGGCCCGCGTGTCTGGCGGGTGAAATGATAAATCAGGTTGGGGTCATGACGGTCGTTATCCAGATCGAAGTTAATCGATTCATACTTCCGATATTCGATGTTGACGGTTCTTTTCATTCTGTGAAGCCCATACAAAACGACATGTTTTATATACAAATCCTACTTTTTCTCAGAATAGATTCAATTTTTTAATACAGAAAGAAAAAACAGGCGCCAATATGTTCGCGATGCGTCTTTTTGTGGAGTGCGAATTACAGAGAGGAAAATTGAATGATTAAACTGTGGAAAATGATGATTCTGATGGGGGTTGCCGCTGCGGTTCAGGCTGAAGTGGTCATTAGTGATGACTTCACCATTGGCAATAATGACAATACAGACAATGCCGAGGTCGCCGGAACGGTTACGGATGTTGGTAATGTAACCTGGCGCGCCAGTGCCTCAGGAAAGTTCAGGATGAACAGCGCGATTGGTGATGGCGGAGGAGTGATTAATCAGAACAATCTGATTGATACCAGTCCTCGGTTGTATCTGGACTGTCCGGAAATCCTAGTTGACAACAATATAACAACGCTTTCCGTGAAAGCTCTGGCGGTGGACTGCCGGCTTATGAATTTTGGATTCGGTACAGATGACAATCTGATGAGCAGCAGCGCGCATGCGTTTTGGGCCCGGATTCCATCGAATGGTGTGGTCGATATCTGGTGTCGGAGTGATGGGGCAAATACGCGGCTTACGGATTCTATTCAGGTTAAGCAGACGGTTGATGATGTGATTGAAATATCGCTCAGCTACAGTCAGGCAAGTAATACGGTCTGGGGATCGATTGTCGGCGGAAAAACCACCAATTCGTTGGCCCCCACCCAACTGAGCTTCACTCCGACGTTTGACCAGTTTAATTTTGAGCTTCAGAATGAGACAGGAGCTCGTATGTATGCCGGATACTTCGATGATGTGGTTGTGGATATTGCTTCGTTGCAGCAGGCCTCTTCCTATGAAAGCTGGGCTGCATCTTTCGGGTTGTCCGGTTCGCCGGATGCCGATGCAGACTATGATTATGACGGCGACGGATTTTCCAACATTTATGAATTCGGACTGGGTGGTGATCCCACGAACAGTGCGGTGGTTGGAACCCTGCCGACGTTTGAAGTTGCCGGGGATGTCGGTTCCTATGTGTATCCGCAGCTCGCCGCGGGTCAGGACAGCGGACTCAGCTATTATCTGCAAACCAGCACAAACCTGGCCGTCGGTGGATGGACCAATGCCGGTTACACCGTTTCCGGAACCAATGTTACGGCCGGTACGCTGGACTTTGTGACCAACCGGATTGCCGTCGATGATCCTGAAAAATTCATCCGGTTGATTATCGAGTAAAACTGCATTCGTATAGAGGTTTGCGGGTCGAGATTGCGTGTCGGCCCGAAACTTTTCCAAACCTTGGGAAATGACATTATCCAACATTCTGCGTCGTGAAATACCGTGCAGAAACGCAGTGCGGATCCTGACGCAACGGTTGATTTTTCGGCATACACAACCGGCCGGGCCGGGTTTTTCAGAATACTGGCTGAGTAACGGTGGGGTTAAGTTGTGAATGGTCCGGAAGCAGGGCTGGTTTGGCGTGGTACAATTTGAATCCTGCCTGCAGAAGCCCCGTTGAGCTTCAGTCATTTTTAATTCGGGAACAGATGGCATCTAGTTTTTCTTCCAGCTGATCCACTCCCAGCGGTTTGGCAAGAAGCTCATTCATTCCGGCCAGAATGATTTTCTTGCGTTCGTCTTCCATAACTCCGGCGGTTAAGGCAATGACCCATGGTTTGGTCTCATTCTCAGTATATTTCCGGATGGCCTGGGTGGCTTCCAGACCGCTCATTTGCGGCATTTGCACATCCATTAATATCACGTCGTAGTCAGCATCTAAAACAGCGGCGACAGCTTCCTGTCCGTTTTCAACAAAGACCGTATTTTCGTATCCGAGTCGTTGAAGCATCATTTTTATAACCCGCTGATTAATGGGATTATCCTCTGCCACCAGGATGTGAAGCGGATTGGTTTTCTTTGGGCGAATGTGCGTGCCGGTTAGAAGTGATTCTTCTTCTGTATCTGATCGTTTGTCGAGCAGCAGCAGCATTTGGCGGTGCAGCTTGTCTACCCGTATAGGTTTGGCCATGCGGGCCTGAATGGATGGATGAGCCGGTATGTTTTCATACGAGCTGCTGAGGATAATAATCGGCACTGGCGGGTAATCCGGCAGGTCGTAGATCGCTTTTGCCAGTGTTGTGCCATTCATGATCGGCATCTGATAGTCGAGCAGGATGATGTCGTATGGCGCGACCTGCTTGAGATGGGACAGCACCTGTTCGGGATAAGCGAAGGTTTGAGGCTGTGCACCCCATTGCTCAATCTGGGCGCGGAGGATGCTCCGGTTGGTTTCGTTGTCATCGACAATTAAGATGCGCTTTCCATGAAGGTTCTGCGCGTGGATTCGGGCCCTTGGTTTCTGATCGGCCTGAGCGATGGGTAGTTCGATGGTAAAGTGAAATGTGCTGCCCTGCTGTTCGGCGCTTTCTATCCATATTTTGCCGCCCATTAATTCGGTCAGTCGACGGCTGATGGCCAGTCCCAGCCCGGTTCCGCCATATTTGCGCGTGCTGGATGCATCTGCCTGGGTGAATGACCGAAACAGTTTTTTCTGGGCGTCCTTTGAAATTCCGATGCCGGTGTCGCGCACGGAGAACTGCAGTTGACAGAGATTTTTGTTTTCATTAATCGTCAGTGTGTGCACATGAAGATCAACTTCACCTTTTTCGGTAAACTTAATAGCGTTGCCAATTAGGTTTACAATAATCTGGCGCAGTCGGGTGGGATCTCCTGTCAGTCTTTGCGGTACATCCGGGTCCACACAGTACAGCAGTTCAAGATTTTTTCTGGCGGCAGGCTGCACAAATAAATCGAATGCATTTTCAATGCACTCTCGCAGAGAGAAGGAGACGGCTTCGAGTTCAATTTTTCCGGCCTCAATTTTTGAATAATCGAGGATGTCATTGATGATGGTCATCAGGTTTTCCCCGCTGACCTGAATGGTGTGCACCAACTCTTCCTGCTGGTCTGAGAGCCCGGTTCCCAGCAGCAGACTGGATGCTCCGATGACGCCGTTCATCGGCGTTCGGATTTCGTGGCTCATCATGGCCAGGAATGAGCTTTTGGCTTTATTAGCCTCTTCCGCTTCCTGCTGAGCAATAATCAGTTGCCGTTCATTGTTGACCTGTTTGGTTATGTCGCGGCTGATACCGACCAATCCGATAATGGTTCCGTCGTGGTCTTTCAGAGGACTTTTGATGGATTCCATGTAGATGACTTTCCCGTCCGGGTCCATGTGCCGTTCCCGAACCCGGGTCGTTTCCCCGGTTTTGATCTGGTAGAGCTCGTTCTCATACAGCTGCTGACCGAGCGGGGCCGGATGAAGTTCCAGATCCGTTTTCCCGATCAGCTCCTCAATCGATTTCGCTCCACGGGCTTTGATCCATGCCTGGTTGCCGCCCAGGACTCGGGCCTGAGCATCTTTGTAGTACACATGATCCGGCAGACTTTCAAAAATGGCCTGAATCAGAGCCGCATTCTTTTCGGCTTCTGTCTTTGCGTCCAGAATGGCTTTTTCATCATGTACCTGCCTGGTGATGTCCCGGGAAATTCCGGCCAGTCCGATGACTTCACCCGATGGATCACGCAGGGGATATTTTACAGATTCCAGGAAAAGGGTTTCTCCATTCTCGCCAACATGTTTTTCGCGTTCGCGAAGCAGCTTTCCTCGACTCATCAGGGCCTGTTCCTCTTCGTAGAGGTTGCGGCCGATTTCGCTCGGGTACAAATCAAGGTCGGTTTTCCCGATCATTTCGCGGGCGGAGCGGGCATGGTGCTTGCAGCAGGCGGGATTGACGTCAAGAATCCGGGACTGCCGGTCCATGTAATAAATCTGATCCGGCAGGTTCTCAAAGATGAACTCGAGCATTGCCGCTTTTTGCTTGGCCGCCTCTTCGGCCTTGTGTTCCGCGGTAATATCTTCCATGTAGCCGTGCCAGAGGGTGCTTCCGTCTCGCAGACGTTCCGGGATGGCGTGCGTATGGAACCAATGCAGCCGGTCCTGAGGAGACCGGGTCTGAAAGGTGGCTTCGAATTCCTTCAGATGTTTTGCCGAGTGTTCGAGAGTCTCACGAATTGTCTGTCTGCAGTCGGGTTCAATCTTTTCCCAAGCGAAAGAGGCGTCTTTGGACAGCACCCTGGGTGAGGTGAAAAAGATCGCTTCGATAGCTCGGGTGGAGTAGGGAAAACAGCTTCGACCATCCGGCCACTCGCGATACTGATAGATTGTGCCCGGCAGGCGGTCGACCAGCTTAAGGAGCTGCTTTTTACGCAGGAATTTCGTTTTGGTCATCCATTGATGGTAGCTGGGGAACCCGTAATCGACAATCCCGTATTTTAAGAAAGCATATTAACTGTTTGGGGGAATATCCCCAACTCCATCAAGAATATAATCGGGTCCATACGCGTATTGTTCGATGCTTTCACGCGTTGTAACACCGCTGAGAACGAGCACGGTTGTGATCTCCGCTTCGATGCCGGCGATCATATCCGTGTCCATCCGGTCTCCCACAATAGCGGTTTCTTCGCGGCGGCATTTCAGCTTTTTGAGTGCGCTGCGCATCATGAGCGGGTTCGGTTTCCCAACGTAATATGCTTTGCTGCCTGTTGCCAGCTCAATCGGCGCCAGCAGTGCACCGGTTGCCGGAATAATCAATCCTCCATCGGTCGGGCCGGTCAGGTCGGGGTTGGTTCCAATCAGCTTTGCGCCTTCATTGACCAGTTTGGTGGCATGGCAGATGCGCGCATAATCGTAATTGGCGCTTTCGCTGACCACGACATAATCAGGATTGGAATCATTGATGGAAAGTCCTTCATCATACAGTGCGTTGATGATGCCGGCGTCGCCGATCACGTAGGCGCTGCCTCCGGGTTTCTGGCTGGCCAGAAAGGATGCCGTTGCCCGGGCGCTGGTGTAAAAATGATCTTCGCTGACATCCAGGCCCATGCGGCCCAGTTTCTGGCTCAGTTCTCTCAGCGTGCGCGCGCTGCTGTTGGTCAGGAACAGAAATTTCTTTTGTTCATTCTGAAGCCACTCGACAAATTCCATGACGCCCGGCAGCAGTTTGTTGCCGTGATAAATCACTCCATCCATATCGCAGATGAACGCCTTTTTGGTGCGAAGATTTTCCATAGGACCTTTCTATTCAAAGATTTCCGGGCAGTGTAGCAGTTCCATGGTCCAAAGGAAGAACGATGTCTGCATAGTTCTGTGCCGTACTTGTTAGAAAACAATGCCCGACATCCTGGAGAAGGATGCCGGGCACAATCGGTCGACACTCTGATCGTTGGAGATCTTTACTTAAAGATATCCTGCCAGTTGCCGGTGGTTGATGCCTTTGCGTACTCGGTTGAGCGGTTCTCAAAAAAGTTTGTGTGTTCAACTCCATTGAGCATGTAGTCGAGCCACGGAAGCGGGTTTTCCGATTCAGTGTAGACGCCTTTCAGTCCGATGCCTGCGAGGCGCTGGTTGGCAATGTAGCGGATATAGGCTTTCACTTCGTCCGCAGTAAGACCTTCCACGTCGCCCAGCTCAAATGCGATATCGATGAACTGATCCTCAAGCTCTACGGAACGCTCGGCCGCGCAGTAGATTTCATATTTCAGCTTGTCGGTCCAGAGTTCCGGATGCTCTTTGATGAACGTTTTAAACAGCAGGGACATCGATTCGACATGCAGACTTTCGTCACGAATGCTCCACGTCACAATCTGTCCCATCCCTTTCATTTTGTTGAAGCGCGGAAAATTCATCAGAATTGCAAAGCTGCTGAACAGCTGAATGCCTTCTGTGAATGCACTGTAGACGGCCATGGTTTTGGCCATGTCGAACGGGGTGTCCATGTTGAAGTTCAGCAGATATTCGTGTTTCTCCGCCATCTCTGCGATTTCCAGGAAAGCGGTGTATTCATCGTCGCCAAGTCCCAGCGTTTCGAGCAGCAGGGAATAGGCATCCTGATGAACCGCTTCCATTGCCGCAAACGCACTGAGCATCATGCGGATTTCCGGCACCTTAAACGTCGGCAGGAAGAGGGTTCCGTATCCCCCGGCCACATCGACATCCGCCTGCGTGAAGAATTTGAAAATATTCAGCAGCAGGTTTTTGTCTTTTTCCGGCACCTTTTCATTAAAGTCCTTCAGGTCGTCAGCCAGATTCACTTCATCCGGAATCCAGTGCATCTGCTGCTGCATCTTGTAGGCTTCAAAAGCCCAGTCGTATTCAAACGGTTTGTAGTAGGTTCTTTCTTCTAAAAGGGGCATGACAATCTCCAATACTGATCTCTTATAGCTTATAATTGATAACTGTTCCTATCCTTCACACGCAAGGCATCCGCCTTCTTCCGTGTAATCGGGAATCAGTTCTCGTTCTCTTTTCTGCGACACGACATCGGCGCGTTTGATTGCTTCGCTTCGGACATAATAGAGGCTCTTCAGTCCTTTCTTCCAGGCCAGCATGTGAGCATTGTGCAGTTCCTGCTTGCTGACCATCGCCGGGAAAAACAGATTTACGCTTTGTGACTGACAGACGAATTGCTGCCGGTCGGCGGCAAACTCAATGACCCAGAGCTGGTCAATCTCAATGGCGGTTTTGAAAATATCGCGTTCCCAGTCACTGAGAAAATCGAGGTGCTGCACGCTACCTCCCTGAGTGATGATGGAGGTCCAGACGGAGTCGGTGTTTTTGCCGTAGCGCTCCAGCACTTCTTCCAGATATTTATTTTTAGCCAGCGAGGATCCGCTTTTCGTTTTCTGTGTGTAGGCATTGGCGCGGAAGGGCTCGATTGACGGACTTGTATTGCCGCAGATAATTGAACTGCTGGCGTTGGGTGCGATTGAGAGCAGGTGGGCGTTGCGCACGCCGTATCCTTCGGCATCCGGGCATTCGCCGTGTTCTTCGGCCAGTTGGCGGGTTGCGGCGGAAGCCTGAGTTTTGATGTTTTCAAAAATCTGCAGATTCTGGCCTTTGGCGATCGCGCTTTCGAACGGAATGCTATGGGCCTGCAGGTAGGCATGGAAGCCCATTGCGCCGAGTCCGATGCTGCGTTCACGCTGTGCGCTGAAGCGGGCGCGGCTGATCTCGTCCGAGGCATGGTCGATAAAGTGCTGGATCACATTGTCGAGAAAACGGATCAGGTCCGGAATAAACTGAGGATTATCTTTCCATTCATCGTATGTTTCCAGATTCACAGAACTCAGGCAGCAGACTGCCGTGCGTTCTTCATTGGTCGGCAGGGTGATTTCGCTGCAAAGGTTGGATTGATGCACCTTCAGCCCCAGCTTTTTCTGGAACTCGGGCAGGGCATCATTGGTCGCTTTATCGAACAGAATGTAAGGCTCACCGGTTTCGATGCGGTTCTGGATCAGCTTCACCCAGATGGTTTTTGCAGAAACCGTTTTTTTAACCTGTTTGGTGTGTGGATCAACCAGCTCAAAACTGTCGTCGAAGCCGGGTACTTTGGTGGCCTGCTCAATCAGGTTCATGAATTCTTCGGTCAGTACGACGCCGTGATGGATATTAATGGATTTGCGGTTCACATCGCCGCCCGTCGGTTTGCGTACATCCAGGAATTCCTCAATTTCCGGGTGGTTGACCGGCAGATAGGCCGCATAAGAACCGCGCCGGGTGATTCCCTGGCTGAATGCCAGCATCTCTGCATCCACAACTTTCAGGAAGGGGATCACGCCGGTCGATTCAGATCCGTGCGACGTTTTCGTCCCGTTGGCGCGCACATCACCCCAGTATCCTCCGACGCCGCCTCCGAACGAAGAGAGCCATGCTGTTTCTGTGTAATGCGAGGTGATTCCCGCCCGGCTGTCCGGCACATAGTTCAGAAAGCAGGAGATCGGCAGACCGCGATCCGTACCGCCGTTGGTCAGGATCGGGGTGGCAAACATAAACCAGAGCATACTGGCGTAGTCATAAATGCGTTGTGCCATCGCTTCATCGTCTGAGAAAGCTGCCGCCGCGCGAGCAAATGCATCCTGAGGGCTTTTCTCGGTCGGGAGTAAATAGCGGTCTTTAAGAGTTTTTCGACCGAATTCGCTCAGCAGCTCATCGCGGGAATAGTCAATTTTTACCTTCATCTGTCTCTCGTTCTTCTGTTTATTTGTTACTAATTTAATCAACTTGGTCATATTTATGGGTGTAGACAGCGGTTTTGTGCAAGCAGAAAAAGCACAATATGTTGTGGTTCGACTGGGCGTCTGTTCAATATGTGCGGCTTGTGGGTGCTTGGTTAATGATGCTGTAAATCTGTTGATTTGCTCTTGTTAGCCTCTCTGGTGTATTTTTCCACGCATGAAAGCAATTCAGGAGGACATCACAACCCTGAACGTCGACGCGATTGTCAATGCGGCCAATCGGACGCTGCTGGGGGGCGGCGGAGTGGATGGAGCCATTCACCGCGCCGCCGGTCCGAATCTGCAGGCCGAGTGTGCAACGCTGGGTGGGTGTAAAACCGGAGACGCTAAAATCACCAAAGGTTATAAGCTCCCAGCTCAATACGTCATTCATACCGTCGGACCGGTCTGGAATGGCGGCGGAAAAGGCGAAGCGGAACGGTTGGCCAGCTGCTATCGCCGCTCCCTTGAAGTGGCTGCCGGTTATAAGCTGAACTCGATCGCTTTTCCCGGCATCAGCACCGGAATCTACGGATATCCGGCTCGGGAAGCCGCTCGTGTCGCCGTTGAAACGGTTCTGGAAACCATCCAGCGGCTCCATTTGAATATTGAAGTGACATTCTGCTGCTTTTCCAAAGGAGATCTCGCAGTCTATCAGGCAATGCTCGCAGAAACCCGATAACAGGAACCGACGATGAGTGCTCCGAAAAACAGATGCCCTTGGTGCCAGGGAGATCCGTTGTACGTGGACTATCACGATAAAGAGTGGGGCGTGCCGCTGCACGACGACCGCCGCCTGTTTGAAATGCTGATCCTTGAGGGCGCTCAGGCCGGGCTCAGCTGGCTGACCATCCTTCGCAAACGGGAAAACTATCGCCAGGCGTTTGACCACTTCGATTGCGAAAAAGTGGCTCGCTATACAGATCATGATATCCAGCGACTGCTCGCCGACGCAGGAATTGTTCGCAATCGCCTGAAAATTGCCGCCGCCATAAAAAACGCGCAGGCTGTTCTGGAACTCAAAGACGAATTTGGGTCGCTGGATACGTTTTTCTGGAGATATGTCGACGGGCAGCCTCTTCTGAATCGCTGGAAAAACCTTTCCGAGATTCCGGCCAGAACAGACCTTTCCGATATCATCAGCAAAGACCTGAATCTCCGCGGTTTCAAATTCGTTGGCTCCACCATTTGCTACGCCTTTATGCAGTCCATTGGCATGGTCAATGACCATCTAATGAACTGTTTTCGGTACCATGAACTGAAAGGAGAAACCTCATGAACACACGCATGATTCTGGCGCTCATATTGAGCGCACTTACAGCCTCCGCCGTATCTGCCGAATCCGTTACCTATCAGGCAGGAGAAACCATCTGTGAAGGCTGGTACATTTCTCCGTCGCCCAATGCGCCTCTGGTGCTGCTGGTACACGACTGGGACGGCCTGACCGACTACGAAAAGCAGCGAGCCTCAATGCTCTCAGATCTCGGCTACGCAGTCTTCTGTGCCGATTTATTCGGAGCCGGTGTGCGGCCAACCGAACTCGACGCAAAACAAAAATGCACCGGTGAACTGTATGCCGATCGCGCAAAAATGCGCCTCCTGATGTCCGGTGCCTTGAACGCCGCCAAAGAACAGGGCGGCAACATCGGCAACGCCGTCACCATGGGCTACTGCTTCGGAGGAACCGCCGTACTCGAATTCGCCCGTTCCGGTGCAGACCTCAAAGGCTTCGTCACCTTTCACGGCGGACTCCAGACGCCGGAAGATCAGGACTATTCAAAAACAAAAGGACAGGTTGTGGTCTTTCATGGTACTGCTGATACCAGCATCCCCATGGACGACTTCGTCAACCTCGCCCGCGAGCTTGAACGCGCCGGAGTCCCGCACGAACTCACCACCTACGGCGGTGCACCGCACGCCTTCACCGTCTTCGGCTCCGACCGTTACCGCAAAGACGCCGACGAAAAATCTTGGCGGCGGTTCACTCAGTTCCTAAAAATGACTTTATGACTTCTTCGTACTTATACGTCTCGGGAATCTGTTTCCTGTTAGGGTTTGCTGCCTCAATTTATCCAAGAACATGTTTGGACCGTTTCAAGAAAGCACTTCGACAGAACGGGGAAGACCCAAATCAAAAACTAGGGATTAGTAAAATGAAAGAGCTGGATCCGGCCCTTTACAGAAAATATCTGTTTGGCGTGTTTGTTTGGATTCCTTTCGCCGTAGGCTTCGTTGTCTTCACATTGCTGGCGTTGAGAAAATGATAAGTTTATTTGATGCCCATTGCCATCTGCAGGATGACGCGCTGTTTCCGGACCTCGGAAAAATTATAGAACGCGCGGACGCGGCCGGCATCGAACGAATGGTTTGCTGCGGCACCAATTCCAATGATTGGAAAAAAGTGTTCCAATGTGCGGGAAAATACCCGCAGGTCTATCCCATGATTGGAATTCACCCCTGGTTTGTTTCCAATGATTGGAAAAAGGAGTTTCAGGGGTTGGAAAAAATGCTGCGCGATTTTCCAACCTCTGGAGTCGGCGAGTGTGGTCTGGATTTTCAGGATCGCTTTGAAAACCGTGCGGAGCAGGAGGATTGTTTTGCGGCGCATCTGGAACTTGCGACAATACTGGGGCGTCCGGTAGCCGTTCACTGTGTACAGGCGTGGGGACGGATGCTGGAAATCCTGCGCGGGTTTCCGAAACCGAAAAAAATCCTGCACGCCTTCGGCGGGGCGGTGGAGCTGATTCCGGAACTGACCCGGCTGAACTGCTGGTTTTCGTTTTGCGGCAGTGTGATCAATCCCAACGCAAAGCGGGTTCGTGCTGCGGCCGCCGCGGTTCCGGATGAACGACTCCTCGTCGAAACCGATTCTCCCGATTTCCCGCCCGCCGGATGTCCCGCTCCCAATGAGCCGGCAAACCTGATCCATGTTGTCCGGGCAGTGGCTGAGCTGCGGGATGTCTCTGTTGAAAGAATTGCTTCTTTGACCGGTTCGAACATTTTATTTTAACAGAAATATTATAAGTTGTTTTTAATAAGTTTTTTAGGATGTTGTTTGCCCCATACATTTAAATGTATGGAATAAATCGCGGATTTATTGGGTCAAAAACTCTGCTTACACAAGCAGGTCGAGAGCGGTTTCCCAACGGCTTTCCGCGGCTTTCTGGAGGGCTTTGTTACGCAGGAATATGTAGGTGTTTGGATCGTTTATGAGCGAGTTCATCGCTTCCTGAAAGGTTTCGGGAGTGCGGGCGTCGATGACGATGCCGGAGTTGTGTGATCGGACGATTTCCTGCGGGCCGCCTTGATCGGAGACGATGGCGGGCAACCCGGAGGCGTGAGCTTCCAGGACGGCATTGCCGAAGGTGTCGGTCATGCTGGGGAAGATGAAAGCGTCCGCGCTGGCGTATGCCTGCTGGAGGCGTTCGCCGCGCATGAAGCCGGTGAAGGCGATGTGGTCGTTGCGGTAGCGGCGGCGAAGTTCCTCGCAGTGCGGTCCGTCGCCGACAATAATCAGATCGGCGTGCGGATTTTCTTTCAGCAGTTTGAGGAAGCCACCGATCATGTTTTCGAGGTTCTTTTCTTTGGAGACGCGTCCGACGTATAGAAATTTAAATCCACCGTTCAGGTTGTAGGCCGCCCAGAAGTTGTTGTCTCGCTTCCGCGGGTTGAAGTCGTTCAGATTGACGCCGCGCGGCAGCACTTTGATTGTTGGAGCATCAAAGCCGTTTTCGATGAGCAGTTTGCGGTACCGGTGGGTCGGGGAGTAGACGGTTTCCATGTTGCGATAGAACCAGCGCATGTATTTCCAGGTCATTTTGCCGAGATTGTCGTCGTCTGTCATGCTTTGTACGAATTTTGGAAAGTCGGTGTGGTAGATGCCTTTGACGGTGAGACCGAGCAGTCGGGCGGCGAGCAGTCCGCTCAGGCCGAGCGCGCCCGGAGTAGAGATGATGAGCTCGTCGAACCGTTCTTCTTCCAGGAAGTGGAGTAGTTCGAGAAATGGCGGGAATGGAATTTTGATGGATTCGTATTCGGGCAGATCGAAGCTGCCGACGGGCGGGAAGTTTTTATGCGGATAGGCGACGTCCGGATCGTTCTGTTGGCATGTGATAACGGTGATGGGCTGATCTTTTCTGCAGGCGAGTCCGGCGAGCGTGTTGATGGTGTGCGAGACTCCGTTGACGTCCGCAAAGGTATCGGTGATCCATGCGCGTTTTCCGCTTTTTCTTTTCAGCGGGTTTGCGGCGGGAAAGCGGTCCGCCAGGGAGTGAAGGAACTGTTCGTCTTTATGCTGGGTGGCAAAGGCAGTCAGATAGGGAGCAATGCCGAGCATGACGGGGCCCATTGATGAGATGGCCTGAAGGCTTTCGATAATATTTCCATCGCGGAGTTTAAAGATGAATTTTTTGAGGAAGGTATATCCGAGCTGTTGGCTGATTTTGCAGGCGGCATAGAAATTCTGCGCATCGCTGTCGTCCTGATTTCCTAATGGGCAAAGGCGGTGCGGGTCCTGTTCGAGTACGCGCGCGAATTCGTCAACAATCAGCCGTTCGATTTCGCTGAGCTGCCGTTTTTTCTTTTTGGCGACCAGTTTTTTGACTCCGGTTCTGATGCTGGAGCGCAGGGAGGGCGGCTCTGGCTGGTCCGGCGGTACGTCGCCGGAGAGTCTGCCGAGCATGGCGCCGATAACACTGGTGTCGTTACGTTTGCCGTTAAGGAATCGGCTGCTGTAGTAGTTGTAGGTGATTTTGTAGAGACTGTTGGCGAGCCGGATGCTGGTGCCGGCGCGTCCGGCAGGTGAGTGGCGGCCTTCGCGCAGGTGGGTGAGGAATTCATTGACGTCAGCTGCGTGCGGAGTGACGGTGTGAGCTCCGGCGATATAGAGTCCGCTGTGGTCGTCGCTGCCGCCGACCAGGATTTTTTTCCAGGGTTCGGAGCCGGTTGGGTTTATGCCGTGGCGATTGGCCATGTTGCTGATGTCTTCGGGGGTCAGACTGCTGAGGATGGCGTTTGATATGTCGCAGGCGCGCGGATCGCGCGAACCGTTGATGCCTTCGAAGCGGTTGAACAGGAGAATCAGTTTTTCGAATAGCTCGATCGACAGTCGGTCATTGATTCGAAAAAGGGGATGGGCGATGGAGTGGATGATGTTCTGCTGGTTGAGATATTGCTGCAGGTCATAAATGTTTTCGCGGGCTTCCTGAAGAATTGAAAACTGATCGGGATTGATACCGGTGACGAGGCAATGGATTTTACATCTGTTTTCGGGGAAGTATGTGGTCAGTTCGCTCGAGATAAATGTGTTAGGCAGGTGGGCGATTTCCATCGCTCCGCGGATGCAGTTGTGGTCCGAAATGGTCACGTAGTCCATGCCGGCTTCTTTGCAGGCGTCGTAGACGGCCATGGGCTCCATAAAGCTTTCCGGTGCGCCGATACGACGAAGGAACCATTCGCTGGGACGGTCCGAATATTTGCAGTGAACATGCAGGTCTGCTTTGGATGTTTTCATGTCCTTATAAAACCGTTTATCTGTTCCTGTATGATTAGGAATCGGTTAGGAAGGTGTGAGCCTGTTCAAGGCCTGTGTTCCTTGTAAAAGCCGGGGAAATATTGCGGGTTGCGTGCCGAATGAGCGGAGGAAGGATGGAATAAAGTGTCTGTCGGCTGTTTGTCGCCGGCCATGTTTTTTGCGTATTTCTTGCGTGCTTTTAATAAAGCACAAACATAATTTCAACAGGCAATGCTTAAGGTGAACAGGATGAAAACAAACATCATCATTTGGTTTTTGCTGGCAGCAGCCGTATTCGGGGACGGATTGGACTCCCATGCCCCGAGTCAGAAACTCCTGAGCCGGGATCCAATCCGGTTGACCGGAGGCGGGCGCGTAGAGCTTTCATTCGAAGATGCGGTGGGGATTCTTGACCGCAAAGATCTGCTGGCGGCCATTCAGCGCGGCTATTCCGCAGTTCTTCCTAAAGGAAAAACTCCGGAGTTTACTGTGACACAGACGGGGCCCGGCACTTATCACTATGTAAACCGTCATGGGCAGGAAACAGCTGTTGAGCAGGTGTCGCTTGAAACCGTTTCCGGTGAACATGCAGAGATCGCTCTTTATTCCGAGGGGCGCCGCTTTTTTGGGAACTATCAGTCCCTTTGTTGTGTAACGGTGACCCCGGCCGGCGAAGGGCAGGTGGATTACAGTGTTACCGTTTATGCCCGACCGGAATCGGCCGCGGTCCGGATCTTTGCACGGCTGACTCCGGCAGAACTCTATTTTCGACATAAGCTCAAGGAGATGACCGGGCTGGTCATTGATGTTTGCAATCAGATCAAGGAATGCGAACCGGCAGAAAAGGCCCATGTTGCCTCTTCATCTTAAGAATGTTTTGCACGGGACATTTGCGACGGTCCGCCCGGAGGAACCCAGGGCAGGCGTTACGGACTGCCTCCCGCGATGGGAGGGCACCTTTGTTCGGCCTGTCGGATTCGGCTCGATGATACACATCGCCGGAAAGAACTGGAATTGATTTGCCGCTGGGCCGACGAACAGAAACTGCGCTGGAATCGGCAGGGAACGACCGGTCGCTGTGCAGAAATTGTTTTCGCATAAGTCTCAAACGTCATCACCGTTTTTTAACAATCCCCTGATCAATCGATAACGCGGGGGTTGTTAACTGCTTACCCAAAGCAGGTTCACTGGGGTGAGATATGACAAAAACAAACATTCTGATTGTTGAGGATGAAGAAGATATTCGCGAGCTCGTTAAGTATAACCTTCATCGCGAAAACTTTGGGGTTTTAGAAGCCGGGTCCGGCGAAGAAGGATTGACTATGGTGGAGCGAATGACGCCCGATCTGGTTCTGCTTGATCTGATGCTGCCCGGAAAAGACGGACTGGAAATCTGCCGAATTCTCAAACGCGACGAACGTACTCAGGACATTCCGGTGGTGATGATGACCGCTCGTGGTGAAGAGAGCGATATCGTGACAGGCCTGGAGCTTGGCGCTGAAGATTACATCGTCAAACCGTTCAGTCCAAAAGTTCTGGCCGCCCGCGTTAAAGCGGTTCTTCGGCGCCATGCATCCGCTCCGGAGCTGGCGCCTGAAGATGTACTTCGCATCCACGACATGGTCATACATCCCGGTCGCCACGAAGTGCTGGTGAAAGAAAGACCGGTTGATCTGACCGCCACCGAATTCCGTATTCTCCATTTTCTGGCCCGTCGTCCCGGCTGGGTTTTTACCCGCTATCAAATCGTAGATGCGGTTCACGGTGAAGATTATCCGGTTACCGAGCGATCCGTCGACGTGCAGATTGTCGGTTTGCGTCGTAAACTCAAACGGGCCGGCAGCAATATTGAAACCGTTCGCGGCATCGGCTACCGCTTTCGTGATAAATAATTTTCCACTCTATTGCATCGCGGCGCATGCATTTCCAGTGTTTGGAATCAACTGCGTTGCGGTGCGTGTTTTTCCGAACCTTGGAAAAATCGAAAATCAGGCAGGTTCTTATATTTAACACAACCTGCAGGTTTCTCTCATTAAACCCAAATAAAACGGCCGTAGTTTTTTTGCAGATAAACAGAGTCTGCCAGCGAGTCGCCCCAGGAAGGATAGGGGGCGGTTGGAAAGCAGGATCTGACAGGACAGTAAAGTAAACAGGAGAAAATAATGAAGATGAAACAGATAGCTACAGCTGCCATGTTGGCGGCAGGTCTGGGGGCCCAGGCCGCGGTTACGTATATCACCGATGATATTACGACCTCCACCCATCTGCCGGCTCTTCCGGAGGGAGATTATTATTCACTGACGAATGTTGTTTACGTGATGCCGGGTGCCAGCCTGACTCTCGATGCCGGCGTTGTTTTCAAAAACTCCGGAGATGGAAGCCTGGGTGTGGCACGTGGAGGTCAGCTGTTCGTTGACGGAACGAAAGACAATCCGGTGATTTTCACTGCTTTGAACGATGACTTTGCAACATGGCAGGCTCAGTGTAATCAGTGGGGTTCCATTGCGATCTGTGGTAATGGTTTGATCTCTGCTTCGCACTACAAAGGATCTGCGGTTACCGGATCTGACGGTGAACTCAATTCCAAAGAGCCGGACGGACGCAGTGACAAGGAAATGGAAGGTCTTTCTGCTGCTTTCGGAGGAGACACCCGTCATTATTACGGTGGCAATAACGACAATGATGACAGTGGCTCTATCAAGTATCTGTCCATCCGTTACGGTGGCCAGCAGTCCTCTGAGCCGAATAAAGAGCTGAATGGACTCTCTCTTGGCGGGGTCGGTGCTGAAACGGATATCGACTATGTCGAAATCATGAACAACGTCGACGACGGCATCGAAATCTGGGGGGGGAAGGTCAATTTGAAACACGTCAATATCTGGAATATCGGCGATGACAGTTTCGATATTGACGAAGGATGGCGCGGCAAAGCCCAGTTCGGACTGATCGTTCAGGGATACTCTGGCGATTACAATCAGGGGTCCGGTGTCGGTGATAACATATTCGAACACGACGGAGCAGAAGACTCCGATGCACAGCCGGTGACCACCGCTGTGATCGCTAACTTCACTGCAATCGGACAGGGAAATGGAAACGGTGAAGACGGAGACGGTGCGACCGCGTGGCGCGACGGAGCCCGCATGCAGTACCGGAACTGTATCTTTATGGACTGTTCGGAAGAAGTTGTTCGTCCGGACGGAGATGACGGTGATGGTGCCAACGGATACGGTTATAACGGAACGTTGACTTTGGCTGAAGTTTTTCAGACTCCGTACACCACTCTACCGACTAACTCTCTTGGAATTGCTCCGCAGACTCTTTATAACACGCAGGCTGAAGGTACTCTCGCCGGATTCAAAAACTGTGTGTTCTACAACAACAACGATTACTTTGAATTCGAAGAGAACGGTCAGACGAATGCCGCTCTGAACAACATTGTTGAGCCGGCCTCCATGCCGATCGCTGCGATTGTTCGTGATACAGCTGGATTCACCAGCACAGAAGGGAAAACCATCAGCCCGGTTATCAGCCTGGATCCGTGTCCGGCTAACGATGCGATGGATATGGGCGCTTCGGTAACGGCCGATGGTTTCTTCGAAACTGCTAATTATGCCGGCGGGTTTGCTCCGAACTATAACTGGCTGCTGGGATGGTCTGCTGCTGATCAGTACGGCTTTATCGATGGAACAAGCCATGCTGCGCCGGCTGCTTCCATCAGCAAGGGCGGTGTATCGATCACCTTCCAGAGTCAGGATTCGGTTGTCTACAAACTGCAGAGCTCTTCAGAAGCCAGCTTCACCACTCCGGTTGATGTTGCTGAATTCGCCGGTGACGGAACTCTTATGACGTATGTCGATGCTGCCCTGGATCCGGTCAAATTCTATCGCGTCGTCTTCAAATAAGATGCGCAGATATTGAATTGGAACGCTGGTGGCAGGGAACCCTGCCGCCGGCCTTTTTAAAACTTTTTACATTAGGATATGAAGATGAAGCGGTTAGTGACAGGTTCGGTTTTAATTTTGATAGTGGCGGTTGTCTCTGCATGTGATTCCGTTTCGAAAAGTGGGCAGGGGCTTGCTGAGAGAATCCAGGCCGATGTTGCTGATCAGCGCGTACAGGATTTTCAGTTGAAACTGCTGAACCTTGCATTCAATGGCGTTTCTGAAATGCCTTTGAGACCTCATATCAAAAACCGTTCCCGTGCGCAGTTGAATATTGTAGAGGCCTGCATCGAACTGGGACAGCCTGGTCTCGCTCAGTCATATCTTGACCAGATCGCCAACTGGAGACGCTGGATGGGAACTGCGGATCTTGCTTTCTATCTGGCAGAAAACGGCTACGGAAACCTCTCTCGACAACTTGCCGGAACAGTACAGCCTGCGTTGCAGGCTGCCGAGGACATCCGCAGAGGGCGAACTGTTGCTGCAACTCCGAATGCTCTGGTTGATACTCTGGAAGACTGGCGTTATCAGGCGGTGCTTTCCCGGATTGCCGAAGTTCATCTTCTGAATGGAACGGTCGAATCCATTGAGGTTGATGAAGAAAAATACGGGGAAATTAATGCGTCGGTTTTAGGGATGGGGATGCTTTCCGATACGAAGGATGCATTTGACAGTACCTTGAACTCCTTGCGAGCAGTTGCTGAAGATCCCAATTTTGAAATTGTACATTTAGGATTGGTCCAGATGGCTGAGCTGGTCGGTGAAAATTATGACCAGATATCTCTGTCTGAATTTGTGGAGGAAAATGTGTCTTCGAAGCTTAATCGACAGATGCCGGTCTTTCTTCGCATGGATATTCTGCTTCAGTTTGCGAATGCCGCGTTAAAAAACAGTGATACGAACGCTGCATTGTCTTTATTGGATCAGGTGGAGGAAATGGCTGAAACTCTCAAATCATCTCCACGTGTTTATATTCCTGAAAAAGCAAGGCTGGTTCAGGTGAAATACTTTGCAGGAGAACTCGGCGGTGCGGAGGACGGACTGCAGTCCATGATTTCTGTTTTTAATGAAAAACGCGATTTAATCGTCAATATCGAGCGTGCCGATCTGCTCTGCAGAATTGCAGAGACCGCCTTTAGCCTGGGGCACCATCACCAGGCATTGACGTTTTACAGACAGGCTGTTGCTGAGGGACAGGTAAATCCAAACTCAAGACCGCAGGCTGAAGACCTGGAGCGAATCTGCCGCTCGATGGCGCTGCATGCGATTGAGCCGACGGCAGATCTGTGGAGTGCTTTGAAGCTCATGAGAGACGGATTGGGCGCCCCATGGTGATATCGCGCTTATATTCGAAATTGTAATTTCTAAACTCGAAACAAACCCGAATGAATAAATTTCAAATAACCTGGGTGGCCGTTTGTGCCGTTTTTCTGATGATAAGCTCTGCCGTCGCGCAGTCTTCCGGCGGTATCCGCGGTATCGTTTATGATGAAGATTTTGAGTCTCCGCTTGCCAAAGCTGAAGTGACGGTTGCTGAAACCGGCCGGAACGTTGCAGCGACTGAAGAGGGTAACTACGTCATCAGCGGCCTGGAGCCGGGTCCTTACACGCTGATTGTTTCTAAAGAAGGATATACCCGCAAGGTGTTTGCCAATGTGGTGGTGCCGGCCGGATGTATGGTCGATCAGGACGCTTCTCTGTCCGGAGAATTCACCGATATGGAGGAGTTCGTGGTTCAGGATTTGAATATGGGCGGTGCCTCGGAGGAAGGATTGCTGAATCTGCGAATGGAAGCGCCGGCACTGATGGATGCGGTCGGCTCAGACCTGATGAGCCAAGCCGGAGCCAGTGATGCCGCTCAGGCTCTGACATTGGTTCCCGGGACGACCATTCAGGACGGAAAGTATGCCGTGGTGCGCGGGTTGCCCGATCGTTATGTGAGTTCCCAGATGAACGGAGTGCGTCTGCCTTCGGCAGACCCGGATAAGCGAGCTGTTCAGCTTGACCAGTTCCCTTCCGCGATGATTGAAAGTGTTCAGGTTGCCAAAACTTTCACCCCGGATCAGCAGGGTGACGCATCCGGGGGGGCGGTTAATATTATTCTAAAGGGTATCCCCGAAAAACGCGTTCTTGAATTCAGGGTTGGAACAAAATACAAGACGAATGTTGGCGATGCCGGCGATCAGTTTCTGAAGGACAAAGGAACTTCCATCAGCGCATGGGGCCATGATGCGGGCAGTATTCAGCCTCAGGATATAAATGCTCAATGGACGGGGGCGCTCGGAGTTTCCCGAGGCGACAGTCCGTCAATGTATGACTGGTCCGTCACGGCTGGAGACAAATTTCAGATTGGACCGGATCTGAGGGTGGGGTTTATTGGATCGGTTTTTTATAAAAAAGAGGCTTCTTATTATGAAGGACGCGATGATGAATACTGGCTGGATCGGAATTATAATCGATCCACCCTTGTCCCGTATTTCAGCGGAGGCGGCGCCTATATGGATTACCGGGGAGAGGTTGTTCCAAACTGGCGCTCCGAAGGAAATACATCGCTGTTCGATATCCAGAAGGGAACAGAAGAACTGCAATGGGGAACACTCGGTGCAGTCGGTGCAGAGACGGAGAATCATGAGCTGACGCTCCTTTATTCCTATAACTTTTCTGCAGAGAACACAGCTCAGTTGGATGAAGACACCCGAGGGAAGTATTATTACTTTCCGGATTATGATCCGAAAGACCCAACGTCACCAGGAGGAGCAGATTCCGACTGGCCCCGACCCGGACGTGATTATTCTCAATTTGCACCTTTTCGCAGAACAGAGGGGCTCGAATATAAGGAGCGAATCGCCAGCAGTCTGCAGTTGCGAGGTAAACACACCTTGCCGTCGGGAGATTATCGTCTCGGTTCTGTCCTGACCATCAAAGAGCCAGAGTTTGATTGGACTGTTGCTAAAAGTAAATCAATCATTGATACGCCGGATCGACGAACGCTTTCAACCTATTGGCTGGTCGATGAAAACGGAGATCCGTCCCATAAGGTAGAATCAGGTGAGGGCGGTATTGCTGAGCTTCAGAGAAACTGGCGAAAAGTCGAGGAGGTCAGTGATCAGTATTTCTATAATATGAAACTGCCTTTCGAGGCCTGGAACGGTGACGACGGCTTCTTAAAGGTCGGGGCTTTTAATGATCAGGTCGACCGCAAGTATGATGAAAACACATATTATACAACTCAGACTCTGAGCTATGATGCGGACTGGGATGTGCTGTGGAATGAGCATTACTCCTCTCTCTCTCTGGATATGGAGGACTATCCGCTGGATGTAAATTATGACGGAAAACAGAATGTTTCCGCCTGGTACTACATGGCTGAGATTCCAGTCTTTTCTTTCTTTAAACTGATGGGGGGCGCGCGGTTTGAAAAAACAGATATTTCAACGACCATGCGCGATGTGGATCCGGATGCGAAGCTTTACATTCCCAAATATAATTACAGTTCTGTGAATTTTGCTGGGAATGAAGGCGATGCAAATGCATCGGTTAAGCAGAATGATGTACTTCCCGCGCTTGGGTTTGAGTTTACTCCTCATGAAAAAATTACGGTTCGCGGATCATATACCGAAACCATTGCCCGGATGACCTTTAAAGAGCTGGCTCCCATTCAACAGGTTGAGGAAATCGGCGATGATATTTTTGTCGGGAATCCTGATCTGGGGTTGAGTTCGCTGAAAAACTATGACCTGCGCTTTGATTATAACCCTTATCCGGGGGGATTAATTTCTCTTTCGTGGTTCTATAAAAAAATCAAAGATCCGATTGATTATCGGCAGCAGTTGCTGGCTGGATCTATATTGGCGACAACTGCGGACAACTATTCAGAAGGTCAGATTAACGGGTATGAAATTGAAGTTCGACAGTCAATGGGTGAGTGGTGGGATCTTTTAGACGGTTTGAGTGTCGGTGGAAATTTAACCTATATCCAATCTGAACTGGATGCGTCCGGAAAGGAAATAAAGGATCTATTCGATGCCGGACTCGCCGATGTCGTGGCGGCGGAATACGACGGAACGATCCGCGATATGATGGGCACTCCGGAGTATCTGTATAACCTGAATGCAACCTACACGGTTCCAAAGTTTGGAACAGAACTTGGACTTTTCTACACGGTAAAAGGTGATGCTCTGAAGACCGCCGGAACTCAGGACGGCGGATATTATTTTCCTCATGTGTATGAAAAGGAATACGCCACACTTAATTTTTCGTTGTCCCAGAAGTTATGGGAGCGCTGGAAACTTGGCTTTAAAGTTAAAAATCTGCTGAACCCGGAAGTCCAGGACGTTTACCGCTCAAAATATACCGGGCAGGACATGGTCAAAAACTCTTATAAAAAAGGAGTGGAGTTTTCGATCAGTCTTGGTTGCGAGTTTTAACAAAGCGCTCATGCGACTCTAACGGTTACATGGTTTATTAACGCGAATTGCAAGCAGATGAGGAAATTATGAGGAAGAGGAAGTTATTGATTGTCGGCTGTTCGTTATTCGGGGCGGCGCTGCTCTGTAATGCTGCTGAGACTGATGCCGGCGATGTCGACAGTGTTCGTGCGGCACTTGAGAAATGGGTGGAAAGTCGCAAGGTCATTTCGCAGGAGCAGCGCGAATGGGCTCTTGGACAAGAGATGCTCAATGAGCGCATTGAGCTGGTTCAGCAGGAAATCGATTCGTTGAAAGAAAAAATTTCCGATGCAGAAAAAAGCATCAGCGAAGCCGATAAAAAACGTGACGGCCTCGTTGAGGAAAACGAAGAACTGAAAAAGGCATCAGTGGTTCTTGGCGAAACGATTATGACACTGGAGCAGACTGCCGTGAAGCTGCTTGGGAAACTGCCGGATCCGATTCGTGAGCGTGTGATGCCGCTCAGTCAGCGCATTCCTGAAGACGTCAAAGAACCCAAACTGTCTCTGGCTGAGCGTTTTCAGAACATTATTGGAGTTCTGAACGAAGTGAATAAGTTCAGTCGTGAAATCACAGTAACCAGCGAAGTCCGTTCCCTGCCGGACGGATCTTCTGCGGAAGTAACTGTCATGTATCTCGGAATCGGCCAGGCATATTACGCCAGTGCTGACGGCACGTTTTCTGGAACCGGCACCTCCTCTTCGGATGGATGGATCTGGGCTGAAGACAACAGTATTGCCGCTGATATTTTGCAGGCCATCGCTATTTTAAAGAACGAGCAGATTGCCTCTTTTGTGCAGCTGCCTGTTGAAGTTAAGTAACCGAAAAAGTAACAGTCATGAAAATCAGAAAATATTTCGTTCTTCTCCTTCTTCTTGCGGGAGCCCTGTTTGTGCAGGCGCAGGAGCCGGTCAAAGAAGTCGGGGCGCCATTGGTGTCGAACCAGCCGGTTGAGTATGCCGTGGAAGCCGGTGACACGCTGATGGGCGTTTCCCGCAAAGCGTATGGCGATTCCGATGGGTGGCGGGCCATTTATGCCGCCAATGAAGGGCGGATTAAAGCCGGGGGCGGACTCAAAGAGGGCATGGTGATTACCCTTCCGGTCAACAGCGCCGATCCCGACACAGTGTCGTTTCCTGATCCCGACCCGCTGCCGAGTGAAGGCACCTTTGAGCGGGCCGACCTGTCGGTTCAGAAAAAACTCGAAGCGAGCCTCTCCGAACTGACCGCGCTGCGCGAAAAGATCGTAATGGAGAAAATTCCGCTCAGCCGCAGCCTGCGCGATCTGGAAGACGAGCTGCTGGCGGTTCGCCGCGACTATCAGCAGACCACCCGCACACTCGACAGTCGTACGCTGGACCTGACCAACCTGCGCTCGGAAATCAAATCCCGCGAACAGGAAAAGAGCTATCTGGCCAATCTGCTGAGCGAATACATCCGCAACTTTGAATCCCGTCTGCACATCACGGAACTTAACCGCTACAACGATGTGCTGGAATCGGCTAAGCTGGCTCCGCAAAACAGCAACCTGTCCGATCTGGAAATCTACCAGGCTCAGGCAGCTCTGGTTGCTGCTTCCCTTGAGCGGCTCGAGAAAGGACTCGGCGGCGACCGCTTTGCCGGAACCGCGGTTGGTCCGGGTGGATTGGTCAAGGAAGGAACTTTTGTTTTGGTTGGCCCCGCGGCCGTTTTCCGTTCGAATGATGGCGAGGTGATTGGCTCAGCCGAACAGCGCCTCGGTTCGTTGGAACCGACGGTGATTGCCTATGAAGACGCCGTCGATAAAAGCGCGGCCGGTAAACTGGCGGCAAACGGCTTCGGCCGCTTTCCGCTCGACCCCACCCTTGGAAACGCACATAAGATGGAATCCACCAGGCAGACACTTTGGGAGCATATCAGCAAGGGTGGTTTGACGATGATTCCAATCCTTGGGCTCGCTGCCGCCGCTCTGGCTGTCGCCCTCTTTAAATGGATTCAGCTGTCCCGTATGCGCTCGCCAAATGATGAACAGATCGGCGTTATCCTCCAGGCTGTATCGGAACACGACACATTCACCGCATCAGAAGTCGCCGGATCCATTAACGGTCCTGCCGGTGACATGCTGGAGTCCGGTATCGAACACATCCAGGAGCCGCGCGATTTGGTGGAAGAGGTGATGTTCGAAAAAGTTCTGGCTGCCAAGCTCAAGCTGGAAAGCTGGCTTCCGTTTGTGGCCATCAGTGCGTCGTCCGCACCGCTGCTCGGGCTGCTCGGAACGGTGACCGGAATTATCAACACCTTCAAGCTGATCACCGTGTTCGGCTCCGGCGATGTGAAATCCCTGTCCGGCGGAATTTCCGAAGCACTAATTACCACCGAGTTTGGTCTGATTGTGGCGATTCCGTCATTGCTTCTGCACGCCTTCCTGTCCCGCAAAGCGCGCGGCCTGATTGACCAGATGGAGAAGTCTGCGGTTTCACTGATGAATCAGATCGGAAAAACCCCATATCACAAAACGGACCAAGCTGCGTAAGTCATGAGCAATCTGTTCCAGCAAACTGTTGAGATCTGGCTGTCCGGTGGGTGGGCGATGGTGGCGCTGACCATCAACGCGCTGATCCTGTTCGGTCTCGGCGTTCATATTCATCTGAAGCTGAACGAAAAGGGGTTCCTGTTCGTCCCGGAGAAAACCTGGCGGCGCTGGATCTCGCACCCGGAAGAGCGCACGGGACCGATCGGCAAGCTGTTGGATTTTGTAACTGGCGGCGAAAGTCTGAAACAGACCTCTACCTGTTTTGAGTCACTTCGGTCTACCGAGATTGTGCCGTTTGAGCGCGACCTGCGCGTAATGAAAATCTGCGTCAGCTCCGCGCCGCTGCTCGGGCTGCTCGGAACAGTGACCGGGATGCTTGCTACTTTCGGCGCACTGGCGTCCGGTTCCGGTGGCGACAAAACCATGGGCATGATCGCCGATGGGATTTCCGAAGCGCTGATCACGACCGAGACCGGCCTGATCATCGCTCTGCCGGGACTCTTCTTTCAGTATCAGCTCACCCGTGGTCATGAGCGCTATAAAGCGTTTCTTTCGCATCTGGAAACAGTCTGCACGCAGATTCAGTACCGCAAACAGCAGACGAAGCAGGCTGCGTAGCCGCACTTTTAATGGAGTAAAACATCATGGGACGTTTTCGTAATTTAGGAAACAGCGAAGGAGAGGCTCCGGCTGTGGATATGGGTCCGCTGATGGACTGTGTGTTTATCCTGCTCATCTTTTTTATTGTGACCACCACTTTCGTGGAGGAAACCGGCGTGGAGGTTGATAAGCCGCAGGCGGCTTCTGCTGTGCAGCTTGAAAAAACCAGCATCCTGCTGGCGCTTACCGATAAAGGCGAAGTGGTCTACGGAGGCCGCGAAATCGGAATCGGCGGTGTTCAGCCGCTGGTCAAACGCATGCTTCAGAAAGAAGACGTGCCGGTGATCATCCAGGCGGATTCCGCCTCGCAGTCCGGATTGCTTGTGCGTGTGATCGACGAAGCCAAACTCGCCGGTGCCACCAAGGTGAGCCTTGCATCCCGCAAACCGAAAGGCTGAGTTCGACTGTCGTGAAATTCTCGAAACCAGATACCGTTTTTTCCCGCTTCCGGCACCATCTGTGGACTGCGCTTGGCGCAATTGGATTGACGCTCATTTTCTTTCTCGTGCTGCCGCTGATGCAGACCATCACTCAACCGCGCGACATGGAAGTGGAACTGCAGAGTGTTGATGGAGTGGTGGAACCACCGCCGCCACCGCCACCGGAGCCCGAGCAGGAAAAGAAGCAGGAGGAGGAGCCTCCGCCGCCGGAACTTTCCGAAGAGGCGCCGCCTCTCGATCTGTCCCAGCTTGAGCTCGCGCTCAATCCCGGATTCAGCGAAGGCTGGATGGGCGGCGACTTTGCGGTCCAGCTCAATACTGTGGTTTCGAAGAACCACGATCTCAACTCGGTATTTTCGATGGCAGACCTCGACCAGAAGCCGCGCGTGATTTATCAGCCCGGGCCGACTTTCACCAAACAGGTTCGCCGTAAAGCGCCCGGAACCGTTTACATTATTTTTGTAGTCGATCAGCGTGGCCGCGTTATCAACCCGGCGGTACAGAAAAGCACCGATCCCGTATTTACAAAACCGGCACTGGCCGCCGTGAAACAATGGAAATTTGAGCCCGGAAAACGCAATGGAAAAGCGGTTCGTTTCCGCATGCGTGTTCCGATCACCTTCCCGAAAGGATGAATGAGATGAAAGAATTTGGTTATTTGTTATTGGCTGTTGGCTTTGTGGCGGGATGTTCTTCGCCGCAGGCAACGGTTTCGGTGCAGCCGAAGGCGGGATCTCCGCTGAGTAAATCGGAGCTCGACCTATGGAACAGCGCCGCGTTTAAAAAGAAATTTCAACGGAGCTATATCGCGGAAACCGACATTGAACCGCGCGTGACCACTGTTGAGCGCGATGAGCTGATGGCGGTTCAGAACCTGATCGGCGCTGACAAGATGGACGAGGCTGCAAAGCTGCTGGATAAAAGCCGTGGTGAAGCTGCCAGTGCAACCTGCGATTTCATGCTGGGTAATATCTACTTTCAGCAGGAGCGCTATGAAGAGGCTCTGCCGGCGTATGAAACCGCGGTCGAAAAATATCCGAAGTTCCGCCGTGCATGGCGCAATCTCGGGCTGATCTATGTGCGCAACGGCGATTACGAAAAAGCACTTCCTGCGCTGACGAAAGTGATTGAGCTCGGCGGCGGCGATTCGCTCACCTACGGACTGCTCGGCTTTGCCTATTCATCCGTCGAAAACAGCATGGCCGCAGAATCGGCTTATCGTCAGGCTGTTCTGCTCGACCCAGCTACGATGGACTGGAAGATGGGACTGGCACGCTCGCTTTTTAAGCAGCAGCGTTATCCGGAAGCGGTCGCTCTTTGCAACAGCCTGATTGATTCCGATCCGGACCGCGCCGACCTTTGGCTGCTGCAGGCCAATGCCTACGTCGGCCTCAAACAGCCGCTCAAAGCGGCCGAAAACTACGAGATGGTCGACCAGCTCGGAAAGTCCACCGTGGACAGCCTCAACATGCTGGGCGACATCTACGTCAACGAAGACCTCTATGAAATGGCCGCCAACGCCTACATCCGTGCGATGGACCTGAACCCGGACCGCAACGCCGAACGGCCCATTCGTGCCTGCAAAGTGCTCGTCACCCGCGGTGCGCTGGAAGAAACCAAAACACTGATTCAGCACATCAAGGATCTGCACGATGCGCATCTCGGTCAGGTGGACCAAAAAGATCTCCTGAAGCTTCAGGCCCGCATCGCGGTGGCTGAGGGACAGGCTGACGAGGAAGTTCGCGTGCTTGAAGAAATCGTGGAGCTGGATCCGCTGGATGGAGAAGCGTTAATTCTGCTGGGGCAGCATGCATCGCGGGTCAACGATCCGGACAAAGCCGTGTTCTATTACGAACGGGCCGAAAGCCTCGAAAAATACGAAGCCGACGCCAAAATCCGTCACGCTCAGCTGCTGGTCAGTCAGAGCAAATACACCGAAGCGCTGCCGCTGCTTCGCCGCGCACAGGAAATTAAGCCGCGCGACGACATCCAGAAATACCTGGACCAGATCGAGCGCGTCGCTAAAGCCAGATAGCTTCCAAACATGGGAGACAGGTTGCGCCTGTATTTTGGAAGCTTTCCAATGTTTGGAAAGCTATTTGAGCTTCAGTGCTTTCAGCGCTTCCTGAAAGTCCGCCGGGATCGGTGCGGTAGCGCGCAGCGGTCCGTTTGCCTTTCCGGGAACCGGCAGCACCAATCGGTAGGCATGCAGCATTTGGCGCGGCAGGGTGCGCAGAATATCGGCGAGCCCTTTGGAGCCGGCGTAGCCTTTGTCGCCCAGCACCGGATGGCGCACAGCGGCGAGATGCTTGCGGATCTGGTGCGTGCGGCCGGTTTTGATGCGCAGTTCCAGATAGCTTGCATGGCGGCTGCGGTCCAGAACATTGACCATGGTGGTTGCTGATTCTCCATCAATATCACGGGTGATGGTCTGGAGCTGGTCCGATACCCGTCCGTTGACGATTGCACGGTAGATTTTGACAACTTCCTGATTCTTGAAGATCGGAATCATAGCGGCTTTGGCTTCCGTATTTTTTGCGAAGATCACGCAGCCGGAGGTTTCGCGGTCGAGGCGGTGTACGGCGCACAGCTCCGGATTGCGCAGTTCGCGCTGCAGGCGAACTTCCAGACTTTTTGCGCTGTCATTGGTGACCAGTCCGGCGGGTTTGTTGACCACCAGGATGTCGCCCGCTTTTTTCAAAATATCGATTTTTTTAACGGCAGTTGCTTCGGAGCGAATTACTTCAATCACGTCGCGGGTGGAAAGCTTATGTTTGGCCATCCAGATGCGCTGACTGTTGACCATGACCTGTTTGCCGTCGAGCAGGGCCTTTGCCTGTTTCTTCGAGCAGCGCAGGCGGTCCGCCAGTACTTCCAGCAGGGCATTGCCTTCTTCGTGCGGTTTAACCTGAAAACTTTCTTTAATCATAGGGAATCCAGTTCTGAGCAGGCGTCTTCAATCAGAGCAACTGCCTTTTCAACATCTTCAACAGTGACGTTGAGTGGCGGAAGAATCCGCAGTACCCGTACTGCGGTGGCCAGGGTGAGCAGACCTTTTTCCTGAAGCTTTTTCTGCAGCGGCAGGGCGCTGTCGTTCAGAACCAGCCCGACCATCAGACCGGTGCCCCGGGCGCATTCAATCCAGTCGTACTGATCGGCAATGACCTGCAGTTTCTCGAGCAGCAGGGTGCCCATGGCTTTGGCGTTTTCAAGCAGGTTTTCCTGTTCAATGGTTTCGAGCACAGCCAGCGCAGCCGCGCACGCCAGCGGCGTGCCGCCGAAGGTGGTGGCGTGATTGCCCGGCTGGAAAGTGTCCGCAACTTCCGGTGAAGCAACGACGGCACCGATCGGGAATCCGTTGCCGAGGGCTTTGGCCAGCGAAAATGCGTCGGGCTGTACGTCGTAATTCTGGAAGCCGAACCATTTGCCGGTCCGGCCGATACCGGCCTGGACTTCATCAAAGAGAAGCAGGATGTTTTTTTCGTCGCATAGCGTCCGCAGACCGGCAATGAATTCCGAGTCAGCGGGAATGATTCCGCCTTCACCCTGAACGGCTTCAACCAATACGGCGGCCGTTTTTTCGGTAATGGCGGTTTTTACGGACTCAAGGTTGTTGAACTCGGCATAAGCAAATCCTTCGGGCAGGGGATAAAATCCTTTCTGGACCTTGTCCTGTCCGGTCGCGGTCAGAGTGGCCAGAGTCCGTCCGTGGAACGAGTTTTTCATCGTGACGACTTCAAATTTTCCTTTGTCCGACCCCCACAGCCGCGCCAGTTTAATCAGTCCTTCGTTGGCTTCCGCTCCGCTGTTGCAGAAGAAGCATTTTCCGCCGCCGGCTTTTTCCGCGAGGGCTTTGGCGAGCTGCGGCTGTTTCTCATTATAATAGAGGTTGGAAACATGCATCAGCGTGGCCGCCTGATCCTGAACGGCTTTCACCACGTTCGGGTGGCAGTGACCGACGTTGAGTACGGCGATACCGGCCAGGAAATCAAGATATTCCTTTCCGTCGGCGTCCCATACTTTGGTGCCGGATCCTTTTACCAGGGCCAGCTGCGGTGCATAGGTTGGAATTAAAAACTGTTTCTGCAAGTCAGCAATTTCTGCGGTATTCATCGGGTTTCTCCATCAAAGGGGCGGAACATACCGCATCAGGCTGCCTTTTGCCAATGCATTTAAACAGAACAGACTGTGTGAAAACTCGGTTTTAAGTTTCTTTACGGATAAAGAGTTGTTTCAAACGGTGTGAGATTTTGTGGCTTACCTTTGTCGTAATTTATTGAGTTATTTTAATCGTTAGTTTAAAGTATGTTTCATGAAGCTCGAAATTGCCGAAGAAATTCTTGCGCGGGCCGACCGATGCTTGAAAAACTATCAGTGTATTTCCGGTCATGCAGACAGCTGTTCCCATCCGGCGCCTCAACTGATGGGAAAACAGCGCTTTTTGTGTCATGAATCAGAACCCTGTGCCTATAAAATACCTTTCGGTTGCAATTTTTTCTGCACGTGTCCCGTTAGGGAGGAAGTTTTTAAGCAAACCGGAATATGAAGGAGGCTCGGATGAAACAGTGGTGTTGGATTGTGCTTCTGGCAGTTTTGCTGCCTTCGTCTTTTGTTTCTGCTCAGAAAAATCCAGTTAAAGATCGGTTGAAACAGCGAGCGGAAAATCCGCGGCTGGATCTCAGTAAGGAGCCGGAATGTGCCCCGACTGAGGATCTGAATGTGCAGGAACTTCAGTTGCAGCGGAATGAACTGAAGGGTCAGGTGATTGAGCTGGAGTTCGATAATGTTATTGATCTGCAGCAGGCCGGCCCGGGGTATACAGCCCGCGTTACATTTGAAAGCCCCCGGGTCAGTGAAGGGGTCACGATCATGTTTCCCGCAGAAGGGCTGGAATTCATTCAGCCGCTTGCTGATCACCGCGGGCCGCTTCGTGCTACCGTGTATGTAGAGGTGATTAACAGTAAAATGCTGCGGGCTCTTGGTACCCGCTACAGCAAAAACAAGCCCGAAGGCGAACGGTACAATTGGTAGTGATTCGTTAAATAGTTATTTGTTATCAGGGGAAATGGTCGTTACATTTCCCTTTTTGCTGATAACCGATAACCCTTAACCGAGAACTGAAATTATGACTGTTCGTACTCGTTTTGCTCCCAGCCCTACCGGCAACGTACATATTGGCAATATGCGCGCGGCCATCTTCAACTGGCTTTATGCCCGCCACACCGGCGGAAAATTTCTGCTCCGCGTTGAGGATACCGACATTGAACGCTCAACTCCTGAAGCGATTCAGGCTCTTTTGGATGCCATGGAATGGCTCGGGCTGGATGTTGATGAGGAACCGCTTTACCAGACCAGCCGCATGGAGGCTCACCTTGCCGCCGCAGAGCAGCTGCTCGCTTCCGGTCACGCCTACAGGGAAGACAAGGGCGGGCTGGGGCAGGGCGAATGCGTGATTTTCAGGATGCCTGATGAAGATATGGTTTTCGAAGATGAAGTGAAAGGAACCCTCCGCAAAAAGGCCGCCGATACGCAGGACTTTGTGATTGTCCGCTCCAACGGCACTCCCGTGTTTCATTTGGCCAATGTTCTCGATGATATCGAGCAGGGCATCACCCATGTGATTCGCGGTGACGACCACGTCGAAAACACCTATCGCCACATCGCGCTTTATAAAGCGCTTGGCGCGCCGGTTCCGGAATTCGCCCATCTGCCGATGATCATCAACGCGCAGGGTAAACCCTATTCCAAGCGAGATGGCGATGCATTTGTCGGAGACTTTCGCGAAAAGGGATTCCTCGGCGAAACGCTTTTCAATTATCTTGCGCTGCTCGGCTGGTCTCCCGGTGACGATCGCGAAGTGATGAGTCGTCAGGAAATGATCGATGCCTTTGATCTAAAGAGCTGTAAATCATCGCCTGCTCAGGTTGATCTCCGGAAGCTGCAATGGATGAACGGGGAGTACATTCGTGCGCTGGCTCCGGATCAATTTGCAGTAATTGCACACCGTGAACTCGAAAAGGCCGGTGTGGATGTGCCGCCGGATGTCGGCGCAATTTTTGATTTGATGCAGGCGCGTGTTAAACTTCCGTCAGAAATTGTTCCGGCCTGCGAATTCTTTTTCAACGACGAGTTTGAGTACGATGAAAAAGCGGTTCGGAAAAAACTGCTCAAGGACGGAGTTTTCCAAACCTTGGAAAAAATCATGGAGATCTTCCAGGGATTGGAAGATTTTGATCAGGAAACGATTGATAAAGCGCTGCACGACTTTGTGGATCAGAGCGGTCTCGGTTTTGGAGCCGTGATGCCGCCGATCCGTATTGCGGTTTCCGGCCAGCAGTCCGGTCCCGATCTTGCGCCGGTTCTTTCGATTCTCGGCCGGGATAAGGTGCTTGAGCGCATGCAGAATACCATCAGGCGGTTCAGAAAATGAAGACGGCGTTGATTACCGGAGCGAGTCGCGGAATCGGCGCGGCCATTGCTCAGAAACTGGCTGGAAAATACAGGTTGGTTCTGACCGGCCGCGCTGAAGAAAAACTGGCCGACGTGAAGGCCGTCTGCGAGGCAAAAGGCGCATCGGTACAGACGGTTGTCGCCGATCTGTCGGTTCCGGCTGATGTTGAAACACTGTTTGCCGGAGTGGATCGTGTCGACTTGCTGGTGAATAATGCCGGGGTTGGAATTTTTGGAAGAATCGCCGGGTTTTCGCTATCGGACTGGCAGAGAATCCAGAGGGTGAATGTCGAGGGTGCGTTTCTGTGTACGCAGGCGGCGATGAAGAAAATGGCTGCTCAGGGCGGTGGGCGTATTATCAATATTTCATCGGTTGTTGGCGTGAAAGGCTATGCGGAGCAGGCCGCCTACGGCGCGAGCAAGCACGCGCTGATTGGATTGACCAAAACCGCAATTGAAGAGGGGCGTGACGCCAATATCCGGGTTCATGCGGTTTGTCCCGGCGGCGTGGCCACCGAGATGGTGAAGCAGTCCCGCCCGGATCTGACCGATTTTTCGGCGATGATTCAGCCCGAAGATGTTGCGGATGCAGTCGCCTATCTGGACAGCCTGCCGCCGAATATTACGGTGGATGTCATCCATCTGCGCCGAGCCGCTTCGGCCCAGACCTGGGGCTGATGTTCCCAGCCCTTGGAATGCGCTGGCGGAAAATGCCGGGCTGATTGTGCTTTCGTGCTTTCCTCATTGAATTCAGCGGGAATCTGTGGAACCTTGTGCGGCTATGAAATATGAAGCGTGTATAGGACTTGAAACCCATGTGATGCAGAAAACGCAGACCAAAATGTTCTGCAGCTGTAAACACGAATACGGCGCGGCGCCGAACACCAATGTCTGCCCGGTTTGTCTCGGTTATCCCGGTGCGATGCCGGTAATGAATGAGCACGCCATCGAATTGATCTGCAAGGCCGGACTGATGATCGGCTGTGAGATTAATCCGCACTCCAAGTGGGATCGCAAAAATTATTTTTATCCTGATATGTCCAAAAACTATCAGATTACGCAGGCGGACCAGCCGCTTTGCCTCGGCGGAGAAATTACCACAGAGGTGAATGGCGAGACCAAAACGTTCACGATTGAGCGGATTCATCAGGAGGAAAACGCCGCGAAGAACACGCATGTGTCTGGTGCCAGCCTGATCGACTACAACCGCGCCGGAACCGCGCTGATGGAAATTGTTTCGAATCCCTGCATGCATTCCGCCGATGATGCGCTCGCCTACATGACTGCGCTCCGGCAAATCATGGTGTATGGCGGCATTTCCGACTGCGAACTCGAAAAAGGGCATATGCGTTCCGACGTCAATGTGAGTGTTCGTCCAGTCGGTTCTGAGGTGCTCGGTTCCAAGGTCGAAATTAAAAATATGAATTCCTTCAGTTTCATTGCGGAAGCCATCAACTATGAAATTGATCGCCAGATCGATGTGCTCGAAAATGGAGGAACGGTTGTTCAGGAAACGCGGGGATACGATTCCGATCGCGGTGAAACTTTTACTCAGCGTACGAAGGAAGATGCGCACGACTATCGTTATTTTCCAGAGCCCGATCTGATGCCGGTCGAAATTTCCGCCGAGCAGCTTGAGCAGTGGAAGAGTGAGTTGCCCGAACTCCCCGCGCAGCGGCGCGAACGCTACATCAGCGAATTCGGGTTGCCGGAATACGACGCCGGAGTGCTTACTGCTGAAATGGCGGTGTCCGACTTTTTTGATGCCGCCTGCCGAAACACAAAGCAGTACAAACTGGTGTCCAACTACATGATGGGCAAAGTCGCGAGTCTTGTGACCGAAACAGAAACGCGGGTGACTGATTCAAAACTGACAGTTGAGGCGCTTGCCCAGGTGGCCGAGCTGGCCGGCGGCGGCACAATCAGTTCGAATGCTGCCAATGAGCTGATTGACATCCTCTTTAAGGAGGGTGGTGATCCCAAAGCCATTGTTGACGAAAAAGGCATGGCTCAGGTTTCCGACGATAGCCAGCTTGAGCAGTGGGCCGATGAAGCGATCGCCGGAAACGACAAAGCTGTTTCCGACTACAAAGCCGGTAATGCGGCCTCTATTAATGCGCTCATGGGCTACGTGATGAAACAGAGCAAAGGCAAAGCCAATCCTCCTGCTGTCATCGCTATGCTTAAACAGAAACTCGACTCCTAGTCGCTGTAATAAGCCTCTGAGATCATTTGTTTTTCCATCAGGAAATACGGCATTTACCGTATATGCGATCCCCGGACATTCTGTTGTAATTTGACTGTCGAGACGTATGTCTGCGTCAATCACAACAGCAGGTGGGGCTTCTATGGTGATGGATCTTAAGTTTGATGATGATGTGTGTATAAATATTGATTTGCCGTCCGCATTGCGCCGGCAGCTTGCGCTACGCAGTCTGGAGAGGGGTATGGACCTGCAAAGCCTTATTCTTGAAGTTATTCAGAATGAATGCTCTGGGAAAGAGTGTGATTTTTAATTCAGGTTGTTTAAAAGTTGTTGATTGTGACTCAGGGGTGTGCCTGCTAAGTTTTCAACAGAATGAATGTTTCAGAAGCCAGGTTGGAGCTGCTTACCATCCGCGATATTGAGTTTGTCGCGAAAGTATCAGAGCGGATTCATTATACCAATTCATCAGAGCCGTTTCTTAATCATTCGTTTGTGGTTCTTAATGATGCAATCCCCAGGAAGATTTTCTCCGTAGACAGCTATTCTATCAATCCGGTGTCTTTTAAGCAGGCGGTGAGTGAAGGGGTGTCCAGCGATTTGTTCTCTGTATATCGGGCTTATATGCATCAGCACCCTTTGCTGCCGCATTTTTTGGCCCCGGAGAGTTCTGACGTGAGTACCATATTAACGACTACGACAGCAGATGAGTTTCACCAAACCGATCTTTATCAGGAATTTTATAAGGTTCTTGGAATTGAAGATCAGCTTGCATTTGCTTTGCCGCATCCGCAAGGCATCTACGTGCTTGTGTATTCCAGAGAAACAGCATTTTCTGAAAAAGAGAAAGTCATCATGCAGCTTCTCAAACCACAGTTGCAGATTGCTTTAAAAAACTGGCAGCGCATTCGTGAACTCGAGCTGCACCTGAGAACGCTGGAGGAGAACAGTGTCGGAGTTACGCAAACACATGAGGCTCCGGGTGGGTGGACGCGTCTCAGCCCCCGGCAGCAGGCTGTTGCTGAACTGGCCGCGCTAGGGCTGGAAAACCGGAAAATTGCCGAAAAACTCCACATTTCGCCGAAGACTGTAGGAAAGCACCTCGAAAATATATTTGAAGTTCTGGATATTCATAATCGAACAGCTCTTGCCGCTATGTGGTCGCGGCAATAGCGTATGACTTTTTTTTTTCCAAACCTTGGAAAACAACGGATATCTGGTGCAGAGTTTCGAGGGGGGCATCACTTTGCACCGGCCCATGTTTTGAATTGAGTGAGGAGTTTCGGGGCGAATTCAGTGAAGTAAGCTCCAAGAGCTTCTGTGTGTTTGCCGTTTGGAACGGTCCAGAGTTCTTTGGGTTCTCCGGCTTTTTTGAGCAGTACCTCTGCATGCCTGTAAGGAACCACTTTGTCGGCGGTTCCGTGGATGAGCAGCAGCGGAACCGGAGAAATATTCTGAACGGATTTTTTCGGGCTGAACTTATTGCTGATAAGCAGAGCGGCCAGCGGTTTCAGCAGAGTTGTGTGATCCATTGCCACACCTTTGTAGGATGAAAATGCGGAGTCGGCTGCCACTCCGACAACTCCGTCGAACCGGTTGTTGCCGGCGACGGACAGGGCATTGACTCCGCCGATGCTCTGGCCAAACAGGATGATTTTGTTCTGATCGATGTCGGTCCGGGTTTTGATGTATTCTATGGCGGCAACGGAATCTTCGTAGACGCCACGACGGGAAATTCTGCCTTCGGATTTTCCGTAGCCGCGGTAATCAAAAACGAAAAGGTTGAACCCGTTGGCAGGAAGCCAGGAGACAAAGGAGTAGTGAGCGCTCATGTTCTGAGCGTTCCCGTGGAAGTGAATCACGGTGCCGAGAGCATTGTCTCTTGCGGGAATAAACCAGCCGAAGAGTTTTGTGCCGTCCTTGCTTGGGAACTGCACTTCCTCGAATTTGTATCCGTCTGCGGTCGGGGTGGTGTATTCCCTGTGGTCCGGGTAATAGAACACATGATCCAGTCCTGCCAGAGCTGTAGCAGTTAGAATGAAGATAATGATCAAGAGCATCTTTTTCATGGGAAAAAGTTACTGACTGGCAAAAGATACGGCAAGGTGTCTTTGATTCGTATGCGGTCTTTCCTGAGATCCTGGAGACGCTTTGTTTTCTCATGTATGCAAAGTGTGAGGGAGAGGGATTCTGGCTTAAGCCGCTTTTTTTGAATAAAAACAGGTGCGTTTCGCTGGTACATTTCAATCCAATCAGGAAACAGGACGATTTCTTTTTATAAAAGAGTTTTAGGTATGACAAATGCTTGCTAGAGTAGGTGTTGGAAGCCTGTCTGGTCAGGGCTAGGCGTTTTAACGTCTCGCAATGAAAAGGTGGATACGATGATTGAGCAAATGCTGCGCCAAGCTGTTTTAGGAAAAAATTTAATAGAGTTTGACTATCAGGGCGGAACCAAAGTGGTTGAACCGCATATGGTGGCTCATAATATGCAGGGGCATATCCTGCTGAGTGCATGGTTTGTTCGAGGCGATCGAAAATTCAATGAAGAAGGCTGGCAGGAATATATGCTGGCCGGAATTTCCAAATTGAAAATTCTGCCGGAAACCTTTCCAAAAGCGAGGTTCGGCTATAACCCGATGGACGACCGGAAGTATGCCAATATTCAGTTTTGTTTGTGATTGAGGTTTTTGAGGATGGCTCCTGTGAATCAGTCAAAGAATTTCGGTTTTACATTAGTTGAGGTCTTAATTGTTACATCTATCATCGGCTTGCTGGCGGCGATTGGAATTCCTTATGTGCTGAAAGCGTACGATAGTTCTCAACAAAGCGCTAAAGATAGGGCGGTCACAGAAGTGGAAAAAGCGAAAGGGGTTCTCACTCTTCCGCCGGTTTTATCTCTTCCGGGAGCAATGGGATTGGATGATAAAGACCTGATGATTCAGGACGATCCGCATGCGCTTAGTAATCTGTGCGAGGCGTTGAGTATTGGGCAGATCGAAGAACTGACAATTGACGGAGATCCGATAGCAGTTGGTTCATTGGTTCTTAAAGCATCCTATTAACAGGTTCTTTTCAGAACAGGCCATGTTTTCATCAGTTTGGCCGAGAGTTATGTTTGGAACTTGAGGCGTTGAGTGCCGTTTTTTTTAAGTACGTAAAAAATTTCGGTTTTTTGCGTTCTTAGGTTGCAAACATGACAAAAACGGTTATGTTTGGGGCCTATAGCTGGACAGGCTGGAGTACAGAACGGATCTATTGGAAAGGATTAGAACATGGCAAAGGTGGTTGTAGTTGGAGTGAATCATGCGGGAACGTCGGCGATTCGGACGTTGCTGTCGCAGAATAAGAACCATGAAGTGGTAGCGTTTGATCGAAACAATAATATTTCGTTTCTCGGGTGCGGCATTGCATTGACGGTGAGCGGTGTGGTTCAGAATGTGAATGATCTTTTCTACTCTAACTGTAATGAGCTTGAAACGCTCGGTGCAGAAGTGCACATGAGCACTGATGTCACAAAAATCGACACTGATAAAAAGGAAGTGACCGCAAAAAACCTGGAGACCGGCAACGAAATGACGGTCGGTTATGACAAACTGATTTATGCCGCCGGTTCCTGGCCGGTCGATTTCAATATTCCGAATAGCGACCTTGATAATATTTATGTGTGTAAGCTGTTTCAGCATGCGGCAACACTGATCGATAAGGCCAATGAGCCGGGGATTGAGAGTGTTGCGATCATCGGCGCAGGCTACATCGGTATTGAGCTGGCAGAGGCGTACCACCAGAAAGGAAAAAAAGTGACTTTGGTAGACCTGCAGGAACGTGTGGTTCCCGCCTATTTTGACACCGAGTTTACTGATCGCCTGCAGGCGGATATTCGTCGTTCCGGCGTCAATCTGGTGCTGGGTGCCCGGGTGACCGGTTATATCGGCGGCGAAAACGGACAGGTCAAACAGATTGAAACCAACCACGGTAATTATGATGCTGATCTCGTGATTCAGTGTGTTGGATTTAAGCCGAATACCGACCTTCTCGAAGATGCAGAGAAGCTTCCCAACGGAGCGCTGGTGGTTGACTCGTGCATGCGTACCACTGTTCCGGACGTGTATGCAATCGGTGATACGGCTGCAATTTATCATTCAGCAGTCGGCGCTCATCGTCATGTGGCTTTGGCGACGAACGCGGTTAAAGGCGGTGTTGTGGCTGCCAGCCAGATCAACGAGCTGTATACGGTGCAGTTGCCAAGCATTGCCGGAACCAACGCCATCTGCGTGTTTGGAAATATGCTGGCCAGTACAGGACTGAGTGAAGCTGCCGCCCGTGCGGAAGGAATGAATGTGTTGAGCTCATTCTACGTGGATAACGACCGTCCGGAGTTTATGAACGATGTGGAAGAGGTCGGTGTAAAACTGGTGTACGACAAAGAGTCGCTTCGACTGGTTGGTGCGCAGATCGGATCCTACGGAAACACACCGCATACAGAATGTATCTTCTACCTTTCGCTGGCCATTCAGAAAGGGTTGACTCTGCCGGAGCTGGCCATGACAGATGTCTATTTTCTTCCGCATTTCAACAAGCCGTTTAACTTTGTCATTTCGGCCATCCTTCAGGCTCTCGGTCTGACCTATATGAAAGGTTGAAATCAACCAGAGTCATAAAAAGAAACGCCCTGCGGATTTCGCAGGGCGTTTTCTTTTGTTTGGAAGATATCCGCTTAAAGCGAATCGATGATTTTACGACGTTGTGTCTTATACTCGGGCTCGGAGATAATATCGTCGTTTTTAAGCTGTTCGAGCTTTTCAAGGCGGTCGCGCGGAGCGGATTTGTAGTAGTGCAGCGTCAGCGCGATCTGTTGTGCGATGTAGTCCGAGACAATCGGGTCAACTTCCTGGTTGACCAGCGGAGTGACTGTCGGATCGTAGTTCATCGTAACCAGGCCGCCGATCAGTGGGGCCAGTCCAAGCGTGGGGTACCCGGCGCCGGTGGTCCATGTGCGGCTGATATCGGCGTGTTTTACATCGAGTCGAACCGGAACAAAGATCGTATTGATCAGTTTTCCGGTTTTTGCGTCGTTAAGCCGCACATCAATATCGTAATTGGCTTGATAGTTGTATCCATGCCATGCCGGCGTCCAGATCAGGAAACCGGGAAAATCGACCCAGAAGTTCCAGCCGGATCCTTTGTATTCCGGAACGATGGAAATGTCGGCAATCACATCGATATAGGTGTTGTCATCATCAACAGCCGTGCTGCTTTCAGCGTTGTATTTGAGCAGATCGCGGCTGACCTGATGAATCAGTCGGTGACCCTGCAGGTCGGGAGCTGTCGGGCGGATTCCAAGTCGCAGGCGCTCCTGAAGCGCAATAACCGACGGGTTTTTGTAATTGTTGAGATTTTTGACGGTCAGCGGATGAGTGCAGCCGGTCAGGATCGCGACAGCCGATGCGAAGATCGGTAAATGCTTCATTCCGGTTCCTTTCAGGTTTTTCGTATTTCACGGGTCTGTGTAAATTCAAAGAGTCTTCCCGCTCATAGGTATGAGGTAAGGACGGCTTCAATCGCAGATCGTTTTTCAGCGAGGATTGTTTGGTCGTTGGCTTCAATGAGCAGACGCAGATAAGGCTCGGTATTCGATGGCCGGACGCTGAACCACCAGTCGGGGAATTCAATACGCATGCCGTCGAAGTCATAAACTGCTACCGGTTTTTCTGTTTCAGCAAACGTTCTGACCAGTGCGGCGATCGCATCATCTTTGGCTTCGATATGAAAGTTCAGTTCTCCGGAGTTCGCGTAGCGCACCAGTCCGTCAATGCAGGCCGAGAAAGATTTCCCTTCGGCGTTCAGTTTTGCGGCAACGCTCAGGACGATCAGTGCTGTCAGAATGCCAGAATCACAGTTGAAAAAGTCGCGGAAATAATAATGCCCCGCCAGTTCGCCGCCGACAATGCAGCCGAGTTCGCGCATTTTCAGTTTGGCAAATGAGTGTCCGACCTTCCACATGTGCGGCTCTCCACCGAGCTCGATGATCCGCTCCGTAACGGATTTCGATGTGCGGATATCGTGCAGGACGCGACCGGGCCTGTCTGACAGATAATACTCAGCCAGCACTCCGGTAACCAGATCGGGCTGCACGTAGCGGCCCCGTTCGTCGATGAACATGACGCGGTCGGCATCGCCATCAAAAATCAGTCCGATATCGAGTCCGTTATCGCAAACCAGTTTTTTGATGGCCGCGCAGTTTTTTTCTTCGAGCGGGTTCGGCGGATGGTTGGGAAAGGTTCCGTCGAGATCATCGTAGATATAGACAGGAGCGGTTCCGAGAAGATCTTTGATGAGCAGCCCGGCCATACCGTTGGAGCAGTCGACGCCGATTTTCAGTTTGGACAGGTCCGGAAGGTACTGCCGCAGAAAGCTGAGATAGTCATCGCGTACATCAAGTTCCCGAACGCTGCCTGCTCTCTCAGAAGGAACAGCCTCTGCCTGAATCATCTGCTCGAGATCGGAAAGTCCGGTTGCATAATCGACGGGCAGGGCGCCGGTTTTGCAGACCTTGAGTCCGTTGTATTCCGGTGGGTTATGCGAGGCGGTAATCATCACCGCAGCGTCGTATCCCCCGGAGGCGGTTGCAAAATAGACAGTCGGCGTGGTGCATTGTCCGATGGATACAACGTCCGCACCTGCTGCTGTGATGCCGCCGCACAGCGCCTCAAAGACTTCCGGCGAGCTGGCGCGGTCGTCGCGTCCGACCAGCACGGTTTCTGCGTTTAGCAGTTTCGGAAGAAAAAAACCGATTTTCCAAACATTGGAAGAATCAAAATCACGTCCGTAAACGCCGCGGATATCATATGCTTTAAATGCCTTCATGGCCTGAAAGAAAACCATGAAAGCATTTTCTTAACCAGCCTTTTCAGCCAGCGATAACCGGCACGCCGCTCAGTGTATCCTTGACCGGGCAGGCGGTCAGTACGTGCTCTGTGAGTTCCGCCACTTTGTCGGCAGGAGAGGGAGAGTCGATGACCAGTTGATAGCGGATTTCACTGAATCCGGGACGCACATCGGCAATCCCTTGAAAACCGTCTGGATCGAGATCGCCTTCTACTTCCACCTTCACGTCGTTTATCTCAACGCCATGTGCCGGTGCGAAGGCGTTGACGAGCACCACAAGGCAGCCGCCGAGCGCCGAAAGAAGCAGCTCGACCGGGTTGGGGCCGGTGTTTTGTCCGCCGAGAGCTTCTGGTTCATCAATCCGTAATGTATGCGGTCCGCTTACGGCGTCAGAACTGACGCCGGTTCCGCTCCATTGAACATCACTTTTAAACGTAATATTTGCCATTTCAGATTTCCTTTTCGTTGTTAGAAAGGTCATTGAAGCAGAAATGGATCACCAAATCAATATATCATGATCATAATTATCACAATTAAGGAGAAAGGGCTGTCTGTGCCCTGCATAAGCGCTACGGCTGTCGTAGGCTTTGAATGCAATGGTGGGGACAGTTTTGTGAAGGAAATATTTTGAGCGTGGTGGCTTAGTTCAGTTTAGCAATGGCGTCGATTTCAATAAAAACGCCTTTGGGCAGTGCGGAGACCTGCACGGTGGAACGGGCCGGAGCGGTTGCTTCGTCGAAGTATTCGCCATAGATAGCGTTGACGGCGGCAAAGCAGTTCAGGTCCGTCAGAAAGATGGTGGTTTTCACGACGTCTTCCAGATCGCCGCCGGCTTCTTTAATAACCGCCCGCAGGTTCGCGAGAACCTGATGAGCCTGTTCTTCGATGGTTTCGGGAATGTCGCCGGTTTGCGGGTTTACGGGAATCTGACCGGAACAGTAAAGAGTTCCGTCAGATTCAACGGCCTGAGAGTACGGTCCGATCGGTTCAGGAGCGGCGGCGGTTTGAATAATATCTTTTTTCACGGGGGTTTCTCCTTTTTTGCGCTTGAGGCGGATACTTGCGAATTGGATGGTTTTTGGCAATCGATTCTATCGCGAGGCGGGCCGTGGAAAAGGCGGCCTGCAGGTTATAGCCGCCGCACGGGCCGTCCACATCCAGCACTTCGCCGGCAAAGTAAAGGCCGGGAACCTTTCTCGATTCCATGGTTTGCGGATACACTTCATTCAGTGCCACGCCGCCGATCGTCGTCATGGCTTCCTTGAGCGGCCGCGGCTTCCCGGGTTCAATTTTCCAAACTTTGGATGCAGGCTGTGCCTGTGCCCGATTGAGTTTCCGGGGTTTGGAAGAGTTGTCGGGTGCGGGCGCATTCTTGGAAATTTCGAATGAGACGTTTTTGAGATTGAGGCGCGAGATAATGCGGCAGGCGTTGATGACGGCGGGACCGCTGATGCCGTACTTCTCGATTTCGAGTGCGCCGTATGTCGTGGCGATGGTTTTTCCGTCCACAATAATTTTCAGTACTGCTTCGTCCGTCGCGCGCAGATGATGTTGTTGCAGATTAAACCCGGCCAGTCCCGGGCGGTATGGCAGGATTTTATGCCCAAGCGCCGCGGCCATTTTCTGTCCGTCGCCGACGGATCCGGTTTTTGGATAGCTGACGCCGCCGGTCGCGATCAGAACATTTTTTGCGGTCAGTTCGACGTTTGCAGTTTTTACAGAAAGCCCGTTTCCCGATATCTGGACGTTCTCAACCGGGCTGTTGAGCATCAGTCCGATGCTGTGCTTCGCCAGCAGATCGGTAAAGCAGTGATGCACATCAATTGCCCGCTCACTTTGCGGGTACACCCGCCGATCGCGCTGCATTTTCGTGATCAGTCCGTTTTGGTGAAACCAGTTGCGCAGAGCAGACGGCGGAAAGTCGGTGATGGCGGTTTTTAAGAAAGGGCCGGCCGGTTCGCCGTAATCGATCAGCATCTGCTCGGCGGGTAGGGCGGACGTGATGTTGCAGCGATTGTTTCCGCACATTAAGAGTTTGCGTCCGGGTTTGGGGCAGCGTTCCAGAATGATCGCCCTCAGTCCCGCTTCGCCGGCCGCCGCTCCGGCCATAAGCCCCGCCGCTCCTCCGCCGATAATAATCAGGTCGGTTGATAGCATTGCTTATTCCTGCGAGGCTTCCGCCAGTTTTTTGAGCTTTTCAAGGGCGGCACCGGAGTCGATGGATTCTTCGGCAAGGGCGATGCCTTCCGGCGGCGTGGATGCTCTTCCGGATGCCATGATGGCAAATGCGGAGTTGAGCAGAACGATGTTGCGCTTCGGTCCTTTTTCTTTGCCTTCGAGGATCGAGCGGACGATGACTGCGTTTTCTGCCGGTTCGCCGCCGGTGATGTCGGATGTGGTCGCTGAAAAACCGAATCCTGCCGGTTGCACTTCGTAGGTCTCAAGTTTTCCGCGGCGAATTTCTGTTACCAGCGTGGTGGTTGTGGTGGTGATTTCGTCGAGGCCGTCATTGCCATGTACCACAAACAGGGTTTTTGCACCCAGCTGGGCGCAGGCGTCGGCCATGACCGGTACCAACTCAGCGGAAAAGACGCCGAGTACGCCGTTGGTGACACCGGCCGGGTTGCAAAGCGGTCCGAGGATATTAAACAGGCTCCAGAAGCCGAGTTCTTTACGCGGTCCGGCGGCGTGTTTCATCGCCGGATGAAGGGTCGGCGCAAAAAGAAATGCGATGCCCAGTTCATTCAGGCACTGTTCCATTTTCTGCGGGCTGTACTGCAGGTTCACGCCCAGCTCACTCAAAACATTGGCAGCGCCGCATTTGCTCGATACCCCGTAGCTGCCGTGCTTGGCAACGGTGACGCCTGCGCCGGCGGTGACAAATGCGGATGCTGTGGAAATGTTGAAGGTGTGGGCTCCGTCGCCGCCGGTTCCCACAATGTCGATGGCATCGGGATCGTTGCACGGGATTTTAACCATGTTTTCGCGCATTGCTTTTGCGGATCCGGCGATGATTTCAGGGGTGACTCCACTCATCCGGACGGCTGTAATAAAAGCACCGGTCTGGGCCGGGGTTGCTGCGCCGGTCATGACATCGGTAATTGCTCCATATGCTTCATCGCGGGAAAGTTTTATTCCTTCTGTCAGGGCTTTTACGGCTTGCTGGATCATAGCGCTTCCTTTTCGGCTTGTTTCAATTCCGGGAGGTCATATCATATCCGGCTTCAATTCTTAATCTTAATCTTACTCCTAATCTGAATCGATGAGAGGCCGGAGTGGATGCGGGATTAGGAGGTAGATTTAAGGTTAGGAAGTTGCTTATGTCCCACACACCATTTGTCTGTACCAGTCCGGCCGACGAAAAAGCCATGCTCCATGCGGTCGATGCCGAAAGCTTTGATGATTTGTTCTCGCACATTCCGGCGGAGTTCCAGACGGATCAGTTCGGTTTGTCTGCCGGTCTGTCCGAAATGGAAATGATGCAGCACCTGCGGAAGATTGCGCGCAAAAACTCCAGCGATCTCACCAATTTCTGCGGTGCAGGGTTTTATGACCATTTTATTCCGGCGGCTGTTGATTCCCTGACTTCACGCGGCGAGTTCTTCACCGCTTACACGCCGTATCAGCCGGAAGCCGCGCAGGGAACCCTGCAGGCGGCCTATGAATATCAGACCGCCATCGCCCGCCTGACCGGCATGGAGGTTTCCAATGCCTCTCTTTACGACGGCGGTACTGCGCTGTTTGAGGGAATGATGATGGCGCTGCGCATTACCCGTCGCAACTGCGTACTGGTCGATACGGGCGTCAGCCCCATCTATCGCACAATGCTTCGCAGCTATACCCGCAATCTGAAAATTGACTACAAGGAAATTCCGCTCAGCGGCGGAATTGCGGACCGCGACGCCTTTGCTCAGCATCTGGATGACAGCATTGGTGCGGTGCTGCTGCAGAATCCAAACTTTTTCGGCTGTATCGATGATCTGACCGGCCTGATTGAGCAGATTCATCGAGTAAAAGCGGTCGCAGTTGTCTCGACGTATCCGGTATCGCTGGGACTGCTTAAAACGCCTGGCGAAATGGGGGCGGATATTGTAACCGGTGAAGGCCAGAGTCTTGGAATGCCGCTTTCATTCGGCGGTCCGTACCTCGGATTTATGGCCACGCGTAAAAAACTGGTGCGCAATATGCCGGGGCGTATTGTTGGAGCCACACAGGACACACAGGGCCGTCGCGGCTACGTGCTGACTCTGCAGGCGCGCGAGCAGCACATCCGTCGCGAAAAAGCTGCGTCAAACATCTGCACCAACATGCAGCTCTGCGCGCTGCGCTCGATCGTTTACCTTTCCCTTCTTGGTAAGCACGGCTTCGCTGATGTCGCCCGCCAGTGCATGGACCGCGCGGGCTATGCATGGACACGCCTTAAGGCCATTGACGGTGTTGAGCCGCTGTTTGATCGTCCGTTCTTCAATGAGTTTGCTCTTAAGCTTCCCAAAGACGCCAGCGAAGTCGTCAGCGACCTGATCGAAGAGGGCATCGCCGCCGGTTTCCCCGCCGGGCGGTACTACGTCGGCATGGAAAATGTCCTGCTCTTTGCCTTCACCGAAAAGCGAACCAAAAAAGAGATCGATATCCTCGCCGCTAGACTGGAAAGCGTGCTTTAGGGAAGGGCCGGTTTCCACCTCTTGGAAAATACGCAGTACGAAATACGGAATAAAAGTTATGAAGCTGATTTTTGAAAAAAGTTCACCGGGCCGGGGCGGAGTGCGGATTCCCGAAGACCGGATTTCTCCGGAAGAAGTGATCCCTGCAGAATTGCTGCGCAGCGAGCCGGCAGAGCTGCCGGAGGTATCGGAAAGTGAAGTGGTGCGCCACTACACCCGTCTGTCACGCCTGAATTTTTCGGTTGATACCCATTTTTACCCGCTGGGCTCCTGTACGATGAAGCACAACCCGCGAGCCTGCGAGAAGGCCGCTTCAGTGCCGGAGCTGTGTGAGACACATCCGCTCTGGCCGCAGCTCCGTCACGGCGGACTGCTGACGCAGGGCTCGTTGCAGATTCTCTATTCGCTGGAGCGCATTCTTTCCGAGATTACCGGGCTGGCGGAGTTTACGCTTCAGCCGATGGCCGGTTCGCACGGCGAGCTGACGGCTGTGATGATGATGGCTGCTTATCACCGTGACCGCGGCAATAAAAAGACGCACATCATTATTCCAGATTCAGCGCATGGAACCAATCCGGCCAGCGCGGCGCTGGGCGGCTACAGTGTGGTAACTGTTCCGTCCGACGAGAACGGTGTGATGGATCTGGAGAAATTCAAAGAGGCCGTCAATGAGGAAACGGCCGGCGTCATGCTTACGCTGCCGAATACGCTGGGCGTGTTCAATCCGCAGATCAGAGAGCTGATTGACGCGGTTCACGCTGTGGATGGACTGATGTACTATGACGGCGCGAACTTCAACGCCATCATGGGGCGTATCAAGCCGGGAGATCTCGGGTTTGATCTCTGTCACCTCAATCTGCACAAGTCGTTTTCAACGCCGCACGGCGGCGGCGGACCGGGCACCGGGCCGGTCGGCGTCTGTGAGAAGCTTCGTCCGTTCCTGCCGATTTCGCGCGTTGCGAAAACCAAGGACGGAACCTATACGCTGGATTACGACCACCCGAAGAGCATCGGTTATATTGCGCCGTTTTACGGCAACTTTTCCATTCTGGTGCGCGCCTATGCCTACCTGTTGATGCTCGGCAGGGAAGGCCTGCGCGGCACCAGCAACCGCGCAGTGCTTAATGCCAACTACCTGCTCGAGAAACTGCGCGGTTCGTATGCCGCCGTTTCCGAGAGCCGTTGTATGCACGAATGCGTTTTCAGCGGAAAATCGTTGGGCGAGGGCATTCACACGCTCGACCTGGCCAAGGCACTGCTCGACCGCGGTGTGCATGCGCCGACCATCTACTTCCCGCTTAATGTTCCGGAAGCGATCATGATTGAGCCGACCGAAACCGAGACCAAAGAGACGCTCGACGAATTTGTGACGATGATGGAGGAAATCATGGAGCTGTCCAAAACCGATCCGGACGCACTGCATGCTGCACCTGTCACGACACCGGTGGGGCGCCTTGATGAGGTGGCCGCTGCCAAAAACATGGATTTGACCTATACAGGAGATCAGAATGATTAAGCATATTGTCATCTGGACGATGAAAGAAGAGGCAACGCTTGAGCAGAAAACGGAAATGAAAAACCGGCTTGAAGCGCTGGATGGAAAAGTTTCTGAACTTCGGAAAATCGAGGTCGGCATCGATGATGACAGCGGGACGATATCGCTAACTTCCGAATTTGATTCAATCGATGATTTGAATGCGTATCAGGAGCATCCGGATCATCAGGCTGTTGTCGGTTTAGTCAGGACGCTGGTTTGCAGTCGCATTGCCTGTGACTACACGGCTTAATCATTCGTCCAGAATCTGCTCGGTGATCGCGTTGGCGTCGTGGCGCTTGTCGCGGCCATTGATCCCCAGCATACCGGTCGTTTTGTTTTTGCCTGTATCAATGATCGCAATATCCAATCCGAGTTCCCGCCCGGTCATGATTTCTGATTCACTGCAGCGATGTCTGTAATCCGGGTCAAACCAGTCATAGACCGGAACGGCTATTTCACAGGTAAAAGTGTTGTTTTCCAGACTCACTGCGGCTTTAGCCCGGTTGTGCCGCGGAATGTTTTCGAATTCTCCCATTTGCAGCCAGGTGCTGGTTTTGTCTGCTGCCAAACCGAAACGATAGCTTTGTGCGCTTTGTTGATTCTTGGCGTATGCTGTCGGAGAGCTTCCGGTGTCGCCGCGCACATAAACCTCTACGCAGTCCGCCGCATTGGTTCCGTTTTTCAGGACAATATCTGCATCGTCATATTGAACGGCGATATAGATCATCGGGTCCTCATCCCATGCCGCAGTCCAGCGCACGTTGGACAGGTTGGTCGGGGTGCCGTTGATGACAGTGTTCATCTGAAACCATTCCGGTCGCCGCCAGTCGTTGATGCGTCCGTCGACACGGGTGCTTCCAGCCTGCGGGATGTCGAGCTGGGCGAACGCACTCAGGCTGACCATTGCGAAAACGGCGGAGAGAGTGGTTTTTTGTTTCATGAAACGGGAGTCTACGCTAATTGTTTCGGCTATGGAAGAAATCAGCAGCCTGCAAAACGCGCGCGTTAAACGAATTGTTAAGCTTCAGCGAAAACCCTCCTTCCGTCGGTCGGAAGGTTTGACTGTAATCGAAGGCGCACGCGAAGTGTCCCGCGCCATTGAAAACGGATGGCAGCCTTCAGAGCTCTGGCTGTGCGGAAAAAGTTCCAATGATTGGAAGCTTGAGTGTGATTTTATCCAAGTCTCGGACGCCGTGTTTGAAAAGATAGCCTATCGCGACAGCCCGGACGGGATTCTGGCGGTCGGGCCGTTGATTGGCCGGAAGCTCGCTGAGCTGGACCTGCCGGAGAATCCGCTGATTCTGGTCGCGGAAGGAGTGGAAAAGCCCGGGAACCTCGGCGCACTGCTGCGAACGGCCGACGGTGCGGGTGCGGACGCCGTGATCGTATGCGATCCTGCGACCGACCTGAATAACCCGAATGTGATTCGCAACAGCATCGGTACATTGTTTTACCTGCCGGTGGCAGAGGCGTCCTCGGAAGAAACGATTGCTTTTCTTAACGGGAAAGGTGTTCGAATGCTTTCCGCTATGCCGGATGCTGAAACGGTCTACACGGACTGTGATCTGAAAGGGCCGCTGGCGATTGTGGTCGGCGCGGAGGATCAGGGGCTTTCCGATGTTTGGAGACAGGTTGAGTCTGCTCCTGATAAATTTTCCAATGATTGGAAAATATTGGAGGTGAGAATCCCAATGCTTGGTAAAAACGATTCGCTCAATGTGTCGGTTTCTGCAGCTATTCTTATGTATGAAGCCGTGCGACAGAGGGAAAGTTAGATTTTTATAAATTTCCCCTTGTCTCGTGTTCTGAAAAGAGTACCTTCTTCAACTCTTGATTGCGGGGTGGAGCAGCCCGGTAGCTCGTCAGGCTCATAACCTGAAGGTCGTTGGTTCAAATCCAACCCCCGCTACCAATTTGAGAAAAAGATGATTGCGGGATGGAGCAGCCCGGTAGCTCGTCAGGCTCATAACCTGAAGGTCGTTGGTTCAAATCCAACTCCCGCTACCAATTTAAAGTCGGGCTTTTCGGCTCTGGCTCTTCCCCAAAGACGGGGGCAAGGGCGAATTTTTATTAACCACATAAGACTCATTCCGAAAGAAGGAGTCCAGTTACTCTCAATCTGTAATTGCTGAAATTCCTAAAGCCGTAGGCTCTCCTTTGAATCAGCTCCATCTTGGTATGGAAGCCTTCTGTAATGCCGTTGTTGCGGGTGAACCTCCACATCCGGGCGATCTCATCGCGCCAGGAACTCAATGTGGCCCCCAGCGTGCGCAACGGCTCGAATGGACTGTTGCGCAGCTGATCGATCCAGTACAGCAGGCGTGAGATTAGCGGCCGGCAGTCCTTTTGTGTTCGATGCTTCTGGTTGAGCAGTTCGCATAGCTCCTCTTTGGCCTTGTACACCATACCAATCGCTGGGTTCTGCTCAAAATATCGCTCCAGACGGGCTTGCTGCTCCGGGCGCAGGTTTTCGCCTTTTCGGCGCATCAGCGATAGCAGCCCACGGTTTTTACGCCCTACAGGGTCAAGTAGCTTCCATGTGTCGAGGAAATGGCGGATGACGGTTCGCACCACATGGAACCGATCGCTGACGATCAATGCATTCGGGAAATACTTCCGAGCCAAGCTGCGATAGCTTGATGAAAGGTCGATACAGACCACCTGAACGCGCTCTCGGCCTTTCATTCGCATCAGAGCGCTATGCAGGGAGTGCTCCGATCGTCCCTTGGCTACCTCGAATATCCGATGCTTCTGCAGGTCACAGAAGGTCGTTGCGTATCCCTGCTTCTTGGTGAAGAAGTGTTCATCAATACCCAGAACCGTCGGGCACAACCGGCTGGAAAACATCTTCTCTTTAAGCTCCAGATGGTCATGAAACCACCGCTCGACAGTAGCGGATCCGATCCGCCGGGTGCGGTGCAGCTGTTGCTGGCTGATGCCGTCACGGTGATCCATAAAGATCTCCTGACGGAACATCTCGGTACTGCGCCGGTACGGCAGCAGGCCGGGCACTCGGGCCCTAAAATAGCGTCTGCAGTCTTCGCAGCGATATTTACGCAGCGTCAAGTACAGCCAGGTGTTTTTCGTTCCAATGCTTTCATGACGCAGCTTCCGTACAAATCGATCCTTAGTGCGCAGCTGCTCTGAACTGCATTGCGGACAGGCCACCGGGCCAACGTACTCGGCATGAATCATCACGCCACCGTGGCGGACTACGGAATGAACCTTGATGCCGGGGCCGACCAGGTCTATCTTCTCTTGGGGCATAGCGATCTCCTTTTTATTCCAACTGCTACCTTAGCAGTCAGGGATCGCCCTTGCCCCCGTCTTTGAGGAAGAGCCCGCCGTCTTGATATGGGATCCTTCCGGTAATGCTGTTGCTTTGGTTGAAAAGCGCCATATCCGGGCGATCTCATCGCGCCATGAACTCAGTGTGCCCCCCCCCAGCGTGAGCAACGGATCGAACGAGTTGAGAACTCACTGCCCAGCAGGCGGAAAGCCAACAGTTTTGCATTTTCTGTTATTTTTGATTCGAGTCGTGAGCGGCGCGATTACCGCATGTGCGCAATGCAGTCGTGATCTGCTTGCCGCTCACTTCACTTTTCAGCCAACGCGTTGACTCATAAATAAATGACACCGTAGCGGGCTGTTTCAGATCCGTTGAACTGCATGGTTAAGTACCTGTTGGTTGAAGTGGTGTCAAGGAACGGGAGGCAGTCGGGAGCCCCGGGGCTCCCGACTGCGGCGAGCCCGCCGCCGGTTTCATTTTTTCTATTTTCTTTAGTCGTCGCTGGATGCGCTGCTCCAGTTCGAATGGGTCGAGCGATTCATATTGTTCCTGTAGCACCTTCTCCTGCTTGTCCGAGAGGATTCCTGACGCTTTGAGGCGTTGGAAGGGGGGCGCCGGCGTATCGTATGTTTTTATATATCGGCTCTTCTGCCTCATTTTGCTCTTTAGCTTCAGCGATGGCTTGAAGAAGTTGTTCAGCTGTTCCCATTCCTGATAGAGCCGATTTAGCTCTTTAAGCATGGCCGGGTTATCAAGACGGTCATAGCCGAGTAGTTCGCGCACATGGGGCCAGTTTTTCTGCTCAACATGCGCGTTGTCATTTTTACGATACGGACGGGAGCGCGTGAAGTGAACGGGCTGTTCGCGGTGCAGAAAATAACGGGTCAGATGATGATTAAGGAACTCGCTTTCATTGTCGCAGTCGAAGCCCGGGATCTTAAACGGCAGGCTGAGTTCAACATCCTGAGTCTGGTTGCGAACACCTTCGTAACCCTTGTTCCAGACCGCTCGTAATGCAGTCCAGCCGGTCTTTATGTCGGTGTAGGTAACTGACCAGATAAACTCACCGCTCATTGATCCGCCGCAATGCGCAACGGTGTCGGCTTCGAGATAGCCGGGTCGATCAATGTCCTCGTTGGAGGTTCGGATCGGGATTTGATTTTTCAGCAATGTGCCGGGCTTTGTGCCCGTGTTGCATTTGCGTCGTTGCTGAGCTTTGTATGGCTTAAGCAATCGGTCGATACTGGCCTGACTAATCTGCAGCAGTTTTTTTCGGCACCCGACTGCCAGATCCCCATGGTGCTTCTTATAGTGGTTGAGCCAAAGCGGTAGCGCCTGCTTCAAGCGCTTTGAGCACATCTGCCCGGATTTTAGCCATAGCCTCTTCAGGGCCTTTGTCAGTTCAGGATCATCATATTCGCTCTTGCGCCCGCGCTTCTTTTTTGACGGCTGTTTGCTCCGGCCCAACAGCTTAATAGCATACTTCCGGTCGTAGCCGCACACCTCGCACACTTCATCGAGCAGGCGGGTTTTATACGCTTTTGCAACCCGGCAATAACGCCGCCTCTGAACCTCAATATATTCCTGTTTTGATTCGCAACTCATCTTCTGCATCCCCCGTTTTTCACGGTGTCATTAATTATGAGTCAACGAATCCGTTGAGCCCGCGTCCGGTCGGGCGCTACGGTATCATTTAATTTGAGTCAATTCGCAAATCAAAGTGGTGTGTGTTCTCCTTGTCATGTTAGTTGCGGGGCGTTATGTTGGTGACCATGATTACAGCACGTCTGAAATGGATTGTTGGCGCCGTTTTATTTGCGATATTTTCGGGGTTTTCCCAGCTGGAAATTGAGCCGTGGGCGGCGACCGACGGGCTGGGGCGCGAGCTGCCGGGGTACAGGGAGTGCGGCCGACCTCGTGACGATAAGTTTGTCGGCATTTTCTATTTTCTCTGGCTGGGCGGCCACGAGCAGGCCGGGCCGCATGATATCACAAAAATTTTGCAGCAGCCGGAGGGCGGGCGGCAGTGGGGGAAAAAGAACTTGTTCCACTGGTGGGGCGAGCCGCGCTTCGGTTACTACCTGATGGATGACGAATGGGTGATTGCCAAGCATGCGCAGATGCTGGCGGACGCCGGGGTCGATGTGGTGATTTTTGATGTGACCAACGGCTACACCTACAAGGATCATTATCTCAAGCTGTGCGAGGTATATTCCAATATCCGCTCCAAAGGCGGCAAAACGCCGCAGGTTTCTTTTTTGTTCAATTCCAATCACGTCAAAACCACACGCGAGGTGTATGACGATTTCTACAAGCCGGGCCTGTACCGGGAGCTCTGGTTCGAGTGGAAAGGTAAGCCGCTCCTGATGACCAACCCGACGGAGCTGCCGGAGGTGATTCTCGACTTTTTTACCATCCGCCGTTCGTGGGCGTGGTGCAAGGGTCCCGGCTCCGACTGGTTTGAAGACGGTAAAGACAAATGGGCATGGATCGATCGGTCGCCGCAGACTTACGGTTGGCACGAAGATGATGACGAACCGGAGTATGTTCCGGTGTCTGCCGCCGCCCACCCGGTCAATCGCACCGGCCGCAGCCACAAAAACGGCAAGCAGCCGTATCCCGAACAGCAGAATTCAATGGTTGGAACCTATTTCCAGGAGCAGTGGGACCGGGCGCTTGAAATTGATCCTGAGTTTGTTTTTATCACCGGTTGGAACGAATGGGTTGCCCAGCGTTTGGCGTATGGCGGCAAACAGTCACGCGCCTATGCCAACACAACGGTCGAGCCGGGCGGCTATTGGTTTATCGACCAGTACTCGATCGAATACAGCCGCGACTGCGAACCGATGCGTGGCGGGTTTGAAGACAATTATTATTATCAGATGGTTTCCAATATTCGGAAATTCAAAGGGGTCGATCGCAAGTGCAATTGGCGCGATGATGCCGGCGACACACGCCACCGCAACCATCCCGGCTATGCCTCGGCTGGTCCATACGTCAACGAGTGGGGCCGCAATGATATAGTTTCCTGTGGTGTTTCTCTTGAAGAAACCAATTTGATTTTTACCGCTGAAACTGCGGAGGCTCTGCCGCCCCCTCAGGGAACCACATGGATGAACCTGCTTATTCGCAATTCGCGCGAAAGAGATGACGGGTGGGAAGGATTCCACTTTCGGATTCGTCCAAAGGATCGGGACACTGCAGACTTTCTTGCCTTCGAGGATGGCGAGTGGAAAACTGTTGCGGCGGTTTCGGCTTCAACAACGGAGAAAACGGTTTCGTTCACTGTGCCGGTTTCAATGATTGGAAAAAGTTTTCGAGCCCTGGAAATCAAATGGTTCGATCATATGCCCGAGCCGCTCGATATTCTCGATTTTCAGGACCATGGAGATACCGCACCGAACAATCGTTTCCGGTATGTATGGGAGAAGTGATGATGACGAAAATAATCGTTATTTTTCTGTTTCCGGTTTTTTTGCGGGTGGAGTGTCACACACCCGGAATATTCTATTGATCTATACGGACGATCACAGTTATGCCCCTTTGGGTGCAGGGCATTTCCAGTGATTCAAAAAGTCTGAACATCGACGCGGTGGGGCGGTGTGCGTATGGCCGACGGCGGCAACACGGCGGCACCGCAGTGCGACGGCTCAATAAACGGACAATATCAGAGTAAGCTGGATATTGAGTTCGGCAATTCATTTCTGATGATGACCCAATTCCGTCAAGGATTGCCTCGCAGAGTATTGGCAAATTCCGGGTCGGTCGGCTCCAATTGCCTTGAAAGATACTCGCGGGCATTTTCGCTTAACATTCCCATTTGGTCTATCTCTGTCAGCCATGCTTTAATTGCGGCAGGATTTTCTGAGTAGAGCTGATGATAAAGGCTGAAGATCAGCGGAGTGAACTCATTCTCGGTAAAAACGAACGATTCGAAATACCCGTATGCGCTTTCCAGATTTTTTTCTATCAGTTTCTGGAGTCCCGATACCACAAGATCCTGGTAGCGGGGATCTCGGCTGTGGTTCGCCGCCAGTTCGTTCAGTGCTTCTGCAGGATTTTCATCTGTTTTTCGTGCGAGTATGCTGAAAGTGACTACTTCCCGCAGATCATTCGACGGCAGCGAGTCCCGCCATTCAAGAGCTTCCTCTTCCGGAAGTTGACCAGCAATCGCGGCTGCCGCTCCGAAACGTGTTTCATGATCGGTGATGCACTCCAGCATTTCGCCGGATAGCTTCAAGTCAGATTCAGCCATTCCGGTAATGGCCGCAGCGATAAGTCGGTCATAGGCCTCCAAAACAAATGCTTCCTTGGACTGGGCCAGCCAGTCAATCGTTTGGGAGGGAGCCAGCTCTGCTGATCTTCTCACCAACACGTCAAACCAATCGTCCCGTAGATTTGTATCCCAGCTGGCCAGTGCATAGTTCATGGATTCATCTGCATCAAAATCGATCCAGCGATAATGCACGGCAATCAGTCCGCGACGACGATAGCGGAAATCTTCAATCCGGTTGACTGCTTTTAGGTAGATCGGGATATCGTTCGGCGACATTTTCTGGATCAGCAGGTGAAGCTGGTATTCTGCATTGATGTCGTCGGTATCGATGATGGCCTGCATGGCAGAAAATAATCTGTCTTCTTGGTTTTTCTTTTTATCCTCTTCGGCAGTTTCCTGCAGCGGAAGGGGGGTGGAAAATGCCGGGGTGACGCATTCTGTTTCTGATGAAGCCGGAGAATGTTCAGGATCGGAGCTTCTGTCTGGCAGTAGAAAGAATGCAAGCATTCCTGTCAGAAGAACAAGTGCCATGACAACTGCAATATTTCTGCCTGTTTTCATGGTCGAATTTACAGGCCCCATAGGTCATTTTCACATACTTGGCGTATTTGCGTGGGATTTCCAAACAGGAAGTAAACGTCTCCCCGGAATTCTTCATAGGCATTCAGAGACTCAAGAGTAACCAAATGAAGCATTCCCGTGGCAACGAATCGTGCTCCAAACCACTCCAAGGTAGATGTGCGCAGAGAGTCTCGCAGTTCGGCACCGTATACACGGTCATCGGTGTAAAGTACAGCTCCTGTGGACCGGTTTCGACCTACGATGCATGTGTTGTTGAAGCCGCTTGCGGGATAATAGCATCCTATAGCCATCTTGTTGCCGCCGATATCTTGATTTTGTGCCAGAATCAAAAGCCGCTTGCCTGGAGTTCCGTAGCTTTCCAGTCCGGTTCCATAGTCATCAGCAGTCCGATTGCGCAACGTCTGGTTGTTGTAGACATTGACAACATTCAACCAGTTGCCGGAGCGATCTGCCATCTGCCAGTTTCCGTTGTTATCAATCCATCGTGTGACTGTGAAAGGAGATCGATCTGTGTCAAATCGCACTGCCATCGAACAGCTGATGTTCGACAGGTAGTAAGTCAAGTCTGGATGACTGCCTGAGGGGTTTGTATTGGAAATGTCGGTTACAGATCCATTGACTGGGTCCAGCACTGTCGCTCCTGGCCCAAATTGACGGAAGCATTCCCCTGACGGTCCGCGTACCAGCGAATAGGTGAACATGTGTCGGAAAATCGGTATATCATATGTTATTCCCTGGACCCGTTCGTATCTACCCCAATAGTCAAATTCACTTTTAACTTCCGCATCTTGTTTTCCAGGCAGGTTTTCTTCGTCTATTGGATCGGTATCGCTGTTGCCGTTGTCGTTTGTGTACGGGTCGGCCCCGATGTTTTCCCAGCGGGTGAAGTCGTACAACCCGTCTCCATGCCAGAGGGCGCACGGACGAGACTGAATAGCCATTACAGAACTGTTGGCTATAATTGTCGAAGGTGTGCCTAGAGTTTCATTGAAGCCTGCCTGTGTGGGATTATACCTGTCGGAGTGTAGGCGATCACGAATGGAGCTCTGGCCCATACGACCATACATATCCGCATTCGGTCCCATAAGATCGGTGCCGCCAACAATAATTTGGTTAATGGCCCCTCCACCATAGGAGGTGATGCCAAGTGTAATGTTATTATAGGTTATGCTATGCGTTGTAACGGTTGGGTTGCTCGGAGCTATCACGGCTCCTCTGCCGATTTGACCGAGCAGGCAGGCCATTGTAAGGGCCGTGATGAGATAATCTTTTATGTCTTTTTGTATCATCGCGTTTCTCCGTGTTGGGTGAAAGCGTAGTGCGTTTCGTCTTACTAACGCCTTATTTTATAAGATTATGCTCTTGTTTACAGTAATCAATTGTTTAGTGTCAAAGTTTTGTTAAATTTAATTTCAACAAAGATAGTCGCGTTATATTTAGGTGTGTGTGGTTGAATCGTAATTATTGTGATATGTGAAAACTTTATTTGTCCAGTATCTGAGTGTCTGAAGAAAATAAGGGAAGGTGGACTTCGCATTCGGCGCAAACTGTGTCGATTTCGAAAATAATTTCGGTCCGTTTCGGTACTGTTTGGAATGTTTTGTTCGATTCATGAATAAATAACTGGTTTCCGTAGAATTTTATGATTCAATGAAACTGTTTACAGTGTTTGGTTTTGGAGGTTTGATATGGTTAAGAAGTGCTTTTTCGGAATTTCAGCGATGGCAGCTTGCGCGTTGGCGGACAAGCCGATGAACGTGGTGTTTATTCTGGCGGATGATCTGGGATGGTCGGATACCACGCTGTATGGGCATACGAGCCTTTACAAAACACCGAATATTGAGCGGCTGGCGAAGCGCGGTATGACGTTTACGCGGGCGCATTCCAACAGCCCGCTCTGTTCGCCGACACGCGCGAGTATTCTGACCGGGCAGACACCCGCACGTCACGGGTCGACTGCGCCGCAGCACCATCTTGGGACCATGCGGATGGAGCCCTCGGTTAAGCCGTCGGCTCCGCCCGGCAGCAAGGCGCTTGAGACCGAGTCGGTGACGCGCCTCGACACGGCTTTTCCAACCCTTGGAAAAATGGTTCAGGATGCCGGGTACAAAACCGCGCATTTTGGAAAATGGCACCTTGGTCCGGAGCCGTACAGCCCGCTGGAGCACGGTTTTGATGTCGACATCCCGCACTGGCACGGTCCGGGACCGAAGGGCAGTTTTGTTGCGCCGTGGAGCTACCCGCGGCTGCAGCCCAAATCGCCGAAAGAGCACATTGAAGACCGCATGGCCGAAGAGGCCGTAAAATGGCTGGGTTCGGTAGGCAAAAAGCCGTTTTTTATGAACTACTGGCAATTCTCGGTTCATGCGCCGTTTGATGCCAAGGAAGAGCTGATTGAGAAATACCGCAAGGAAATAAACCCCAACGATCCGCAACGCTGCCCGGTTTATGCGGCAATGGTGCATTCGCTCGACGATGCGGTCGGCACGTTGCTCGATGCCATTGACGCAAACGGACTGAGCGATGAAACAATTATCGTTTTTACATCGGATAACGGGGGCAATATGTACAACGAGGTCGAAGGTGAAACCCCGACCAGCAATGCGCCGTTGCGCGGCGGAAAAGCGACGATGTTTGAGGGCGGAATTCGTGTGCCGTGTGTAGTCGTCTGGCCGGGCGTCACGACGCCGGAAAGCCGCTGCGATGAAATCATTCAACTGTCCGATTTTTATCCCACACTGCTGAACGGTCTCGATATTGATCTCCCTGCAGACTGGCCGATTGACGGTGTCGATCTGATGCCGGCACTGAAAGGCGGCACGCTGGGGCGCGATGCCATCTTTACCTATTTTCCGCATTCACCTCCGATTCCGGACTGGCTGCCGCCGGCGATGTCGGTCCATTCCGGAGACTGGAAGCTGATCCGGCTGTTCTGTCAGGGAGAAAACGGCGCGCATGATTATCGGTTGTATAATCTGAAGGAAGACATCGGGGAGAAAAATAATCTGGCGGCGTCCTATCCGGAAAAAGTCAGAACGCTCGATCGGATGATCGAAAACTATATTGAAGAATCCGGCGCGGTGGTTCCGCAGCCCAATCCGAAGTTTAATCCGAAAATGTACGCACCGGAAAATATCGGGGTGCCGAAAGACAAGCAGAAACTGAAAGGGGAGGTGGCCGGATGGATCGGGGCCGGAACCTGCTCTCTGGAGCAGGGAGAAGGAACTCTGGTTGTCAACAGTCGCGGTGAAGACCCGTTTTTGAGTGCGCAGAGGTTTGATGCGGTTAAAGGCGGGCCGTTTAGAATTTGTTTCAGCATGAAGTCCGATTCCAAAGGGACCGGAACAGTGTATTATAACAAACCGGCAGCCGCCGGACGCACGGTGTCATTTCCGGTCCATCACGACGGTGCATATCATGAATATGAGGTAAGCATTCCGGTGGATATGCTGAATGCCGTACGCCTCGATCCATCACGCGGTCCGGGTCGTATGGAAATTGATTGGATTAGAGTTTTTAACAGCTCAGGTGAAGCCGTTTGTGAGTGGGCTTTTTAACGAAAAGGCATTCGTGTTTCGTTAGTTCTAAAGGTCGATTCGCGAATGACCAGCTCTGCGGGAACTTCATAGAAGCCGGGAGTGTAGGGCTTTTGTCCTTCCAACACCTCCAGCAGTTTTTCCGTGGCCTTGTAGGCCATTTGATAGAAAGGAATTTTTACGGTGGACAGCCGGGCGGCTTTTTCGCTGAACAGGTCTATGCCGTTGAAACCCATGAGTGCGATGTCTTCCGGACGTATGATGCGTGTCAGATCCGGGGCAGCGGTGAATCCTGCCTCATCCATGGCTTGTCGAAAGCCTTCCATTCGGTCGCGAATGGCGATATTGCTGTGGAATCTAAGCCGTTGGGGAGACAGAGATGAAAAAGAGTGGGAAAATAAGGTATAAAACAGTGGCTGCCATGATCGGTTTGGTTGTCGGGTTGGGCCAGGCAGCTGCAGAAAAAAAACCTAATATATTATATATTATGGCGGACGACCAGCGTTATGACACGCTGGGCTGCACTGGCAATCCGGTGCTGAAGACACCGAACATCGACAGGCTGGCCGAGCAGGGGGTGAGTTTCAGCAAGGCGTTTGCCACCACACCGATCTGCTGTGTCAGTCGCGTCTCTGTTCTGACCGGTCAGTATGCCCGCCGTCACGGTGTGCATGACTTTTTCACCCAGGTTCCAGACCTTGGAAAAACCTATCCGGGCATCCTGCAGCAGAACGGATACTACACCGGTTTTATCGGCAAGTGGGGCACCGATGAGCAGAATCAGGAATACTTTCAGCGCGTTTCCTCCTTTTTCGATTTCTGGGGCGGTTCAATGCATCAGTCCAACTACTGGCATGAGCGTGACTGCCGGTTTGTGAAAAACAACGGTACGACCGATCGCACGGAATTCCAATGCGACTGTCCGCCCGATGCGCGCGGCGCCAAAGGAGAGCAGACTCGGGTCGGTCGCAAAAACATCCAAGACCCGATCCATCAGGAAATCCACGTGATTCCGCAAAAGGTGGAGCAGTTCCTATCGCAGCGCGATGCGGACAAGCCGTTCTGCCTTTCGATCAGCCTGAAGGCGCCGCATGGCCCGTGGGGCGATTATGCGGATGAGGTAAAGCATTTGTTCGAGGGAGTTGCGCTGCCGGTCAAGGCATCGGTTGATGTCACCGATGCGGAGAACCGCCCGGACTTTCTCAAAAACTCGCTGATGAATCCGCAGCGCGGATCAAAGCTGGTGCGCGATCCAAAAATGCTGCAGGAGGAGATGCGTCACTATTACCGCCTGATCGCCGGGATCGATATCTGCATGGGCAAAATTCTGGCATCCTTAAAGGAGCATGATGTGGATGACAACACCGTCATCATCTACACCTCCGACCACGGACACTTTCTCGGCGAACACGGCTTTGACGGGAAATGGCTGCTCTACGAAGAGTCGGCGCATATTCCGATGATTCTCTACGATCCGCGAAACCCGGTGCAGGCACAGACGAGCGACGAGCTGGCGCTGCTGATTGATATGGCTCCAACCATGCTTGATTTGGCGGAGATCAAAGTGCCGAAGGACATGCAGGGTAAGAGTCTTTTGTTGCAGCTGACCGATCCAGCGCAGCCTCTGCGCGACTCCTTTTTCATGGAGCACCTGTACGGTCATGGGCCGAAGCCGCCGAATCACATTGAACGCTCGGAAGGTGTGCGCACCCGCCGTTGGAAATACATCAACTATATCGATCAGTCCGGCCCGCAGTCGGAAGAACTCTATGACTTAGAAAATGATCCGATGGAAATGCATAATCTTGCAGGGAACCCTGAATTTACTGTGCAGTTCAAAAAAATAAGCAGTCAATGGCGTCGTTATCGCGAGGAGCTGAAGTAAATGAAGATAAAAGTTTTACTCGGTTGCGGGGTTGTTTTTGCGGGCATGGTTTTTGCAAACCCATGGCCGGCGACGGATTCGCTGGGGCGCAAGCTGCCGACGCATGAAGAAGTCGGCGCTCCGCGAAAAGATCGCTATGTGGCGATGTTTTATTTTCTTTGGCAATACCAGCATTCGAAAACCGGCCCGCACGATATCACAAAGATTCTGGCTGAGCACCCGGAGGCGCGTCAGGATGCCGATCATCCGGCATGGGGCCCGCCTGGTCATTATCATCATTTTTCCGAACCGCTGTTCGGCTATTATCGGTCAACCGATGAGTGGGTCTATCGAAAACATGCCGAAATGCTGGCTGATGCGGATATTGATGTGATCGTTTTCGATTGCAGCAACAACTTTACTTACAAGGAAAGCTACATGGCGCTGTGCCGGGCCTTTGATCAGGCACAGCGGGATGGAGTGGATGTCCCGAAGATTGCTTTCCTCTGCCGCTTCGGCCCAAATTGGCCGGGAGAGGTGGTTGAAATTTATAACGACCTCTATGGGCCGGGGCTGTATGAAAACCTCTGGTTTCACTGGAAAGGTAAGCCGCTGATTATGGCGTATCCCGAGAATGTACCGGATGAGATTCAGGACTTTTTCACTTTTCGCGCGCCCATGCCGACTTACTTCGACGGGCCGTCGCGCCCCGACCACTGGAGCTGGGCGCAGGTTTGTCCGCAGCATTCATTTGGCGGCACCAAAAGGCATCCCGAACAGATGGCGGTTGCTGTTGCGCAGAATGCCGTAGCAGGGAAACTGTCGGCGCTCAGCCATCCCGACGCGCAGGGACGCAGTTTTCATAAAGGGAAAGACGATACGCGCCCGGATGCTTACCAGTATGGGTTTAACTTTGAGGAGCAGTGGGATTACGCGTTGGAGAAAGACCCGGAACTGATCTTTGTGACCGGCTGGAACGAATGGGTCGCCATGCGCCTGAACGCATTCAACGGTTATGAAGCCCCGGTCGTATTTGTCGATTTGTTCGATGTTGAGCACAGCCGCGACATTGAACCGATGAAGGGAGGCTACGGCGATCTCTATTATTACCAGCTGGTTTCCAATGTTCGGAAATTCAAGGGAATGGAGGCTCCGGACACATCGGGAACCTACTCCGACTATCGCGGCGATACCATGCACCGCGACCATCCGGGGTGGGGCGACAAGCTGCACTACATCGACCAACAGGGTCGCAACGATATCATCAAGACAGCTGTCATGCACGATTCCGAATTTGTGCGTTTTCGCGTTGAAACCGCCGCGCCATTGACGCCGCCGGAAGGTGACTCGTGGATGCTGCTTCTGATCGACACCGACCGTTCCAGAAAAACGGGCTGGGAAGGCTACGACCTGACGGTTGATTTCCGCAGTTCCAACTATTGGAAACTCGAGGACAACACGCTCGAGCTCGCCATTGAGCGGGAGAAATTCGGCGACACCCTCGATTTTGAATTCAAGTGGGTGGACAACCTGAACCGCCTCGGCGATATCATGGATTTTTATACCTGCGGCGACACCGCGCCCGGCGGACGGTTTAACTACCGCTTTTGCGAATAGAGGTGCGCGCCAGGTCGGGTGGTTATTTCATTTTGATCTTGAATGACACTGTTTACAGCGCTATAAATTTGGTTCAAAAGAAAGGTGGGGGCATGAGGCTTTGTTCGTTTCATTTTGTGTTGCTGTTTGGGAGCCTTTTCTTCGGAAATCCTCAGGTTTTTGGCGCCGGAATGACACTGATTAAGGCTTCTGATTCTGACATTACGGTTCAGCTTAACGAAGCGGTTTCAGGCACGGTGAATCTTTTGGAGATTGAGCCCTACGATACGCTCAACCCGCTGCGGGGATTGACGAGCAACCGGCCGGACTGTCAGGCGCTGGATTTGTCGAACGACGGATTTCTCCGGGTGACCTTTATCGACCCCGCACCGGCCGGATTTGATCCGCAAATTGAGTTTAAAGATTATCCGGTAAATGCAGATTATGTCGGACAGTTTTCGATGCGTGTCCGGGTCTCGAGGACGCAGAGTGGGGCGGATATGCCGTTTCGAATTTTCGGGCTTCCGGCTTATCAGGACATTTTGGTTCCGGCGGACGGGGCCTGGCATATTGTCCGCGTCGACATGACGACGACGAATTGGAGTGGAACGTCCCGTATATTGCGGATCGATCCGGCTAATGCGCAGAGCTTTGCTGTCAATTCGAATACCGTAGTAGATATCGACTGGGCGGCGGTGACCTATCGCGACGATTTTGACGGCAGTCGCAACCACACCGGCTTTGATGTATTTATCGACCTGGGAATGCCGGAGCCGTCTTGGTCCGGAACGGCTCAACGCGAAATCGTGCTTTCACGATACAACGGGGTGCGCGACCGGCTTTACTCCAAATACATTTTAACAGATGCCGGAACCAATCAGATCGGTCATGCGCGGTTTGTAACCGATCTGTCCGAGCTTTTATACAGCGAAGACTCGCTGCAGGGATGGACTGCGCTGAATGTCAATAACGGTATCATGGAGCCGGTGGTTTCCGGTGGCATTTTAGCCGCGCAATACCAGGCCCCGACTTCGGGCTCGCCATGGGATCCCGGAGTTCAGGACGGTGCGCCGTTGCGGGTGGATATGGATGTCGCCAAAGAATTTGCGATGAAGTATCGCATTGCCGGTTACAGCGGCAGTTTTTCGACCGTGCCGATGGCGCTCTACGGATTTGTGCTGGGTGAGCTCGGCACGGCGCGTCAAGAAGATGTGCTGATTCCGGACGGCGAGTGGCATGTGTACCGCACGCGGCTGGATCAGTCTGTCGGAGCACTGAGCTGGCACGGCGATGTAAAAATCCGCCTGGATGTGCCCAACAGTGATCCGGGCAACTATCCGTCGAGCCATTTCATTGGCGGCAGCATTGAACTCGACTGGGTATCGGTTTCCGATGACGCACGGTTTACACCGTCGCAACCGCTGTGCGATGGCGGGCAGGTTTGGACCTTTGAGGATGATCGTACCTTTGCGCTTTCCGACGGCGGTGGGTTTAAGGGAACGGACGGGACGGTTCTGACTGATAAAGCTGATCTGGGCATTCAGAAAAACAAAATGAATTTTCTGCAGAAAAATGCGCTTAATCTGTCTCTTTCTCCGGGGACAACCTGGGCGGTGGACGAGTTCGATATCGGTATCAATGCCAGTTATGTTCACAACAATATGGGAGATGACATTCGTTATGCCTCTGCCAACGGCATGGCAACGATTATTACCTCATTGAATTCGCTGGGGGATTATTGGCTCGATGAAGGCACTGCCGATCAGCGTTTCAATCCACTGCGTAATCCACTTTCTTCCACGAACGCACCCAACACATTTTCGGTGGCGCATAATGTGATGGACCCGGTCGGGCTGGCACATTATCGCGGCACGATGGAATACCTCGGCAGATATTTTTCGGATCCGTCCGGCAAGAACGGCGAGCTGTATCGTTTTACGATCGGTAACGAGCTCGATCAGCACTGGGCTTGGTATAACCTCGGTGAAATCACAATGGAAGAGGTTGTGGAAATCTATCTCACCTCCTGCCGCATTGCCGACCTGGCGCTGCGTTCGCAGCATCCCGATTACCGCATTTATCTTTCGTTCACTCATTACTGGGACAAACTCGGCGGCATCGCGGATCCGTTGAAGTGCGCAAATATGCGCGATTTCCTCGATCTGTTCGCCGCACGCGCCAAAGAAGAGGGCGATTTCCCGTGGGCGCTGTGCATTCATCCGTATCCGCAAAGCCTGTTTGATCCCACCTTCTGGGATGACACCGGGCCGACGGATTCGTTTGATACAGAATATATGACCTTCAAAAATCTGCAGGTGGCGCGGCGCTATCTGCAGCAGGAGTCCATGCTCTATAATGGACAGGTACGTGGCATCAACCTCGGCGAACAAGGGTTCCATGTGGCCGTCGACGGCGACGCCGAAGATGAAGCCATCCAGGCGGCGGCAATGGCTTATTCCCATAAAATTGTTGAGCAGGTGCCGGATATCGAGGCCTACCTCTACCATCGTCAGGTCGACCATTCGCTGGAGGGAACCCTGCGCTTTGGTATCTGGGCGGACAATCCGGATGTCGACGGCCAACAGCTGTTCCGCCGGCGTCCGTCGTGGTATGTGCTGCGCGATTACGGCACTGATAATGAGTCAGCAACTCTGGATCCGTATCTGGCATATCTGCCGATCAGCAGCTGGGACGACATCAATCTGGCCGATATCAAACTCGATTATGACTTCGATGAACCGGATCCGAACATTACCACGATCCAACTTCCAATGTTTGGAACTGCCAACGGTGTCTTCTATGGAACAGTCGCCACCAACGACCCGCAGATGATCAACGCCAATATCAACACCTATGGTGACGGACAGGAAACCTTGCTGCTGCGTCTGAAAGCCGAGCGCAGCGGCAACTGGCAGCTGTTCTGGAAAAACGCCGGCGATGTCGCGTTTGCTCAGGCCCGATCAGCTCTGATCCCGGTTTCCGCATCCACTGTTTTTCAGATTGTCTCCGCTGATTTGTCGACCAACGCTCTTTGGGTCGGTCAGAATCTTAAAGCGTGGCGACTGGATCCCGTCGGTTCGACCACTGCTTATGACTTTGAACTCGATTACATCAAGTTCGGCCCCGCCGGAGATTTTGATGGTGACGGCATTACAGATGCTCTGGAATCTTCCGCCGACTCGGATGGCGACGGCCTGCCGGACTTTGCCGACACCGACTCCAACAACAACGGCTGGAGCGACACCCGTGAAGCTTCCAGAGGATGGAATGCTGCGTCTGATGATACGGATGGCGACGGCATGTCCAATGAGTGGGAAATTCAATACGGCTTTGATCCGCATGACGCACTGGAAGCGCAGTGGGATTTCGATGGCGACGGTTACGACTCGCTCGCTGAACACATTGCCCTGACCGATCCGGAAAACGGACTCGACTATTTCGTAATCGATGGTGTTGGCGAAGCCGTTGTTACGGTCGATGCCAAGGCCGGGCGCACCTACACGCTGCTTGCGGCAGCCAATCTGGTTTCCAATGTCTGGAATCCGGTGGATGTGCAGACGGTCGCCGTTGATGGTCCGCTGGTTCTGGTGGATACGAACGACACGGAAACAGCCGTGTACAGGGTGCGGGTGAGTAAATAGACTCTCTTGTATTGCGGCGTTGCCGGATACCGTAAAAGCTTGTTCATCTGATTGGTTCGGTGCCGTGTGGGGGATCCTTCGGCGCAAGCTGTGTTTATCAGGGAAACGTCGCCACCCCGAACAATTGGTTCGACACCGCCAGCGGGAGTGATGCCGGCGGTGGAATCTGGTGGCTACGGATGATAACGCATTGTTTATTTCTAAACGGGACATGTTTTGCAGATGGTTTCGATGTGCTTCAGGGCGCGGGGCTGTCTGCACGGTAATCTCTGCTCAAACGGATTTCTGCAGATTTTGATTGTTAGCGGCTTCCTGTGGCGGAATCGCCTCTGTTTATTTTTGTTCTTGAGTGATACAGTTTACAGTATTATACGTATGTGTTGAATGAGAGGTGGTAATGCGTATTTTTTCTGTAAATGTTTTTGTGTTTCTTATATTGGTTTTTTCCGGAATCCTGCCGGTTTTCGGGGCCGGAATGACGCTGATTAAAACTTCTGATTCTGACATTACAATTCAGCTTGATGAGTCGGTTTCCGGCAGTATCAAACTTCTGGAAATTGAGCCCTATGATACATTGAATCCTTTGCGCGGACTGGTTCAGAATCGGGCGGATTGTCAGCAGCTGGATTTGTCCAATGACGGGTTTCTGCGGATGACGTTTCTGAACGGAAGTCCGTTCGATCCCCAGATTTATTTTCCGGATTATCCAATCAATGCCGATTATGTGGGCCAGTTCAGCATGCGTGTGCGAGTGAGCGGCACACAGGGCGGGGCGGATATGCCGTTCCGGATTTTCGGTCTGCCTCTTACTGCGGATTATCAGGATTTTAATGTGCCGGCAGACGGCGAGTGGCACATTGTGCGCGCAGATGTCATGAACTGGAGCGGAACGCGCTCGTTGCGGATTGATCCGGCAAATGCTCAGGACTATGCCATCAATTCGAATGCCGTGGTTGATATCGATTGGGTGGCGGTGACATATCGAAATGATTTTTCCGGCGACCGCCATCATACGGGTTTGGATGTGTTTATCGATCTGGGAATGCCGGAACCGTCCTGGTCGGGAAGCGCGCAGCCGGAAATTGTTTTGCCGCGCTATAACGGGGTGCGCGACCGACTTTACTCCAAGTATATTCTGACTGATGGGGCGACCAATCAGGTTGGGAGTGCCCGTTATGTGACGGACCTGTCCGGGCTGTCTTATCGTCAGGATTCACTGCAGAACTGGTCTTCACTGAATACGGCCAACGGTGTGACTGCCGCAGCGGTTTCCAACGGGATTCTGTCGGTACACTATCAGCTGCCTGCAGGAACCTGGGATCCGGGGGTTCAGGAGAGCGGAGCGCGTCGCATCGATATGGATGTTGCACAGGAATTTGCGATGAAATACCGGATCAGCGGCTATACTGGCGGGTTGTCAACGGTATCGCTTGGTGTGTTTGGTTTTGTGTTGGGAGAGGACGGCCCTGCCCGGCAGGGCGATGTACTGATTCCGGACGGGGAGTGGCATGTGTTTCGGACGACACTGGACAGTTCAATCGGTACGTTGACATGGCACGGGGATGTTCGAATTCGCGTCGATGTTCCCAACGCAGGCACTGCGGGTTCTCAGGCTTCGGATTTTGCCGGCGGAACTTTTGAGCTGGACTGGCTTGCTGTTTCTGATGATGCGCTGTTTACACCGTCGCGGCCGCTGTGTGAGGGCGGGCAGGTTTGGACGTTTGAGGATGACCGGACTTATTCTCTTTCCGACGGCGGCGGATTCAAGGGAACGGACGGATCGGTTCTGACCGACAAAACCGATCTGGGCATCCAGAAAAACAAGATGAATTTTCTGCAGAAAAACGCGCTGAATCTGTCTCTGTCTCCCAGTACGACTTGGGCGGTGGATGAGTTTGATGTCGGTATTAACGCAAACTATGTTCACAATAACCTGGGAGAGGATATTCGGTATGTCACAGCCAACGGTATGGCCACGATCATTACCTCGCTGAATTCTTTAGGGGATTATTGGCTTGATGAAGGGACGGCCGATCAACGTTTCAACCCGTTGCGCAACCCGCTGTCTTCCCCTAGTTCTCCAAACTCGTTTTCTGTTGCTCATAACGTGATGGACCCGGTTGGACTGGCGTATTATCGAGGTACGATGGAATACCTGGGCCGTTACTTTTCCGATCCATCCGGCGTAAACGGGGAACTGTATCGGTTTACCGTTGGAAACGAACTGGACCAGCATTGGAGCTGGTACAACGTCGGCGAAATGGAAATGGAAGAGGTGGTGGAAATCTACCTCGTTTCCTGTCGCATCGCCGACCTCGCGCTGCGCTCGCAGCATCCCGATTACCGAATCTATCTATCGTTTACTCATTACTGGGACATGCTGGGCGGAAATGTCGGAGCATTGAAGGCCTGTAATATGCGCGACTTCCTTGATCTGTTTGCAGCGCGCGCCAAAGAGGAGGGCGACTTCCCATGGGCACTCTGTCTTCACCCGTATCCGCAAAGCCTGCTTGATCCCACGTTCTGGGATGATCCCGGTCCGGTTGATTCGTTCGATACGGAATATGTCACCTTCAAAAACCTGCAGGTGGCCCGCCGTTATCTGCAGCAGGAATCCATGCTCTATAACGGGCAGGTGCGCGGCATCAACCTCGGCGAACAGGGGTTCCATGTGGCCGTCGATGGCGACGCCGAAGATGAAGCCATTCAGGCTGCTGCAATGGCCTATTCGCACAAAATCGTTGAGCAGATCCCAAACATGGAGGCTTATCTGTATCACCGACAGGTCGACCTCTCACTCGAGGGCAATTTGCGTTTCGGCCTGTGGGCCGATAATCCGGACATTGACGGGGCACAGCTGTTCCGCCGCCGCCCATCCTGGTATGTTCTGCGCGATTATGGAACCACCAACGAGGCCGTGCAGTTTGATCCGTACCTGTCGTACCTGCCGCTCAGCAGTTGGGATGAAATCAATTTGGCCGATATTGCACTCCGTTATGAGTTCAATGCTCCGGATCCTGATTTCACATCGGAGCAAATTGATGCATTTCAGATTACCGATGGAGTCTGCCGCGGAACGGTGAGCGGTTTGGATCCAAAAATTCAGAACCTGAACGTCAACACCTACGGGGACGGGCAGGAAACCTGTATTCTCCGAATCAAGACGGCGAAGTCCGGCAGCTGGCAGTTGTTCTGGCGCAAGGCAGGAGGTACGTTCAATCAGACTCAACCTATCTCGTTTTCGGTGACGGCTTCCGGTGAGTTTTCCGTTTATCAGTTTGACCTTTCTGCGGATACGAACTGGTGCGGAGCCAACATTACCGGCTGGCGACTGGATCCCGTCGGCTCGTCAACCGCTTACGACTTTGAAATCGATTATATGTATTTTGGCCCTGCCGGCGATTTCGACGGAGACGGCATCGCTGACGCTCTGGAATCTACCGCCGATTCCGATGGTGACGGCCTGCCGGACTTTGCTGATACCGATTCCAACAACAACGGCTGGAGCGATGCGCGGGAAGTTTCCAACGGTTGGAATCCTGTTTCGTCCGATACGGATGGCGACGGCCTTTCCAATGAGTGGGAAATTCAGTACGGCTTCGACCCACACGATGCACTTGAATCGGCATGGGATCTCGATGCCGACGGCTATGACACACTCGCCGAGCATATCGCGCTGACTGATCCGGTCGACGGACAGGACTATTTTGTGATTGATGGAGCGGCCGGTCCGGCGGTTTCAGTCGTTGCCAAAGCCGGGCGCACATACACGCTGCTGGCCTGCACCAACCTGTCTTCCAATGTTTGGAAGGCAGTGGATGTGCAGGCAGTCGCCATCGATGGGCTGCTGGTTCTGGTGGATACGAACGACACGGAAACAGCCATGTACAGGGTGCGGGTGAGTAAATAGCCTCTTTTGTATTGCGGTGTTGCCGGATATCGTGAGCTATGAATAAAAAGCTTATTCATCTGATTGGTTCGGTGCTGTGCGGGGTGTCATTCGGCGCAAACTATGTTTATCAGGGAAACGGCGGCGATCCGAACGACTGGTATGATGATGCCAATTGGAGTGATGCTGCCGGTTTAGCCGACTGGCCGACGGCGGCAGATAATGCCCTTTTTATGTCTGAGCTCGATATGACCATTTCTCAAATTGTGCCGGTACATGGTCAGCTTCAGACTGGTCGTGGAGCAACCAATACGGTAACGATTGCCGCCGGTGGAGTTGTGTCCAATTCGAATCAGACGATTGCCGGCATTGTCGACAACGGAGAAGGTCATTTTGTTGTTGATGGCGGAACACTGGTGACCAAGGCGCTTCGTTTGAATGTGTTTGGGGGAGCCACGGTGTTGAGTTCAGGAACCCGCTTCGAACTTAAGAGCGGAGCTGTGCATGTCGATTCATCTTTTGGCGGCGATAACGCGGGTGATGTTGATCTGGGACTCAACGAGTCGGCCACCATGGAGGTTTCCGGCGGTTCACTGATGGTTGATAACAATCTCGATTTTACCGACGGATTCCTGAAGATCGTAGGGGCTTCAGGTTTCATCCAAATCGGGAATACATTGCAGCTGGGTACTGGAACAGGTTCGAGCACACAACTGTCTTTTGAACTAAATGGTTCCGGGTTGGTTTCAACCGTGTTTGCCGATGCCTTTTCTCTGCTGGGAGTTACGACACTGGAAGTGGATGCGTCTCAGGCTTCATGCGGTGATGTTTTGAACCTGGTCCTGATTGATCTGGCGAATGACACGTTCAGTATTTCGGAATTCAGCGCGCTTTCAAATGCGCTGACAACAGTCAATGTTCGTAGTGGGACTTTGTCCCTGAGCGGCGACGGCAGGCAATTGCTTTTTTCCGGAATTGCTGAAGGAACGCGGATTGTTTCAGCGAGTGTGTCCGAGAACTTTTTGAAGCTGGATGTTGAGACAACAGATTCTCCGTCCGATCTTTTTGTGGTTGGGTGCACCAACTTGAATTCCGGGTGGCGTTCGATTGCGTATGCGACAAATGCGACGGGTGGACTTCAGGCCGATCTTTCGCGTGCCCCGACCGTTGGCACCAATCGGACGGTTTACGTGCCGGCCACTACCCAGCAGGCGTTTTACAGCATCGAACGTTCTCCGCTTGATGACTGGTTTGTTGTGGCCGCCGAGAATGATCCGGCGGCAACAACGCATGAGCTTTCCTCTGGCGGGTTTGAGCTCGGTATTTCTTCCCTTGGCGGGGGATATATCAATCGCCTGGCTTTACCGGGCATCGGCGATACGATGGGGCCTGTGGCCGATCGTTTTGGGCGAGGCGGGCAGTCCGCGATTCGCGATTATCTGCACGGCCAGCGCTATAACCCGACACAGGCCGGTTTCAGTGATCCGGCCGGAACGGTGTGTCGCGTTCTTGAAACGCTTGACGATTCTGCGCTTGTGGTTGCGCCGCGGCCCTGCGTTCTGTTCCGCGGCGACGGCCAGATGGATTTCACGGAATGGGAAAACCTGGTGGATGATGGTTACACGGAGTCCGGCGGCTCCAACGACTGGGACACGATTGACGAGAGCCTGCTGCCCGGGAAACAGGCAACCGAGATTACGAGCGAGTTTGATTATTTCTGTACCTATGAGGATCGGGCGGGTGCGGACGGCATTACGATTCCCTGCTTTCGGCATTATTATGAATACCGCTATGTGCGCGATCCGGGGCACTGCATTCTTCAGCATAATCTCGGCCCGCTGTTCGATCCCGTTACCGGAGAAGTGACGGATCTTTCTGTGACGGAACCCGTCGGGATTTATCCCGCAACATCGAATGATCTGGGCGTTCTTCAGTTTTCGATTTCCATCCGAATGGATCGTGATCTGTGGGCTCCGCTATACCGTGGATTGGTAAACGGTCCAACGATCGGCGATTTGTCCATGCAGGAGCGCGGCAGCAATGTGGCCGTGCGCGCGTTTCATCGGGATGCGTCTTTGGCAGAGCGAACGCCGGGATTTGCACTGCCCAATTATGCTCAGATACAGGTGCCGTTGCTGATTTTGTCAGAATCGTCCGATATTGATCAGGGCGGTGCTCTGGGACTCTATTTCCCGGATAGTGAGATCAATACGGAATCGGTTGTCGGTGTGGATGAGAACAGTGGCGCGATTTTATACAGGGATGACCGCCGCCTTCATGTGGAATTGCGCGACAGTCCGTTTCGCATTCCGACCATGCAGTGGGACGGGTTCCGCGGCTATCTGCTGGGGATGCTCAATCCGACCCGCACGCCGGCCGGAACGGTCGAGGTGCTTCGCGGGGAATTTTATCTGTTGAACGGATCACCCCGTGAAATTTTTGAGAACGCCCAGCGGATTCAGCCGTTTTAAAAGTGAGGCAATACAATGAAGTTGATTGTCGAGATTCTGGTGTTGCTGCTGTGTATGAGCGCTTTGGGCGCAAACTATGTGTATCAGGGAAACGGCAGCGACCCGGACAACTGGTTTGATGATGCCAACTGGAGTGAAGCCGGAGGAGTAACCAACTGGCCTGCGGCGGGTGACAATGCTTTGTTTACATCTGAACTCGGGATGACTGTTTCGCAGGCAGTACCTTCGTTCAATCAACTACAGCCCGGACGCGGCGCAACCAATACAGTGACGGTTGCGGCAGGCGGCGTGATGACGAATCTTAACCAGACGGTGGTTGGTATTCTTGATAACGGCGAAGGTCATCTGATTGTTGACGGCGGGACGCTGGTGACAAAGGCGCTGCGGTTGAATGTGTTTGACGCTAATACCAGCGTTTTGAGCCCGGAAACTTCTTTTGAGCTCAAAGCCGGAGCGGTTCATGTCAATGCTTCATTTGGTGGAGTGAATGCAGGAGATGTCGATTTTGGATTGAATGAGTCCGCCACGATGAAAATTTCCGGCGGGGCTCTGACTGTCGATAATAATCTGGATTTTACAGCAGGGCTGCTGGAGATCACCGGAACAGCGGGGTCCGTGAATATCGGAAACAGCCTGAACCTTGGAACCGGAGCGGGCAGTAAAACAGAACTTGCGTTTGTGTTGGGCGTTACGGGTGGTGTCACAACAGTTTTCGCCGGCAGTTTTGCTTTGCAGGGAGTGTCCACGATTAAGGTGGATGGGCGTTTTGCGGTTGGGCAGGGAGCTCAGAACCTCATTTTGATCGATCTGCAGAGCGACACGTTTGAGGCCGCAGAGTTTGCGGTGCTGTCAAATAACTTTTCGATGGCCGGGATGACGGGCGGAGAGCTGTCTCTGAGCGCCGATGGCTCACAGCTGCTGTTCAGCGGTGCACCGTCGGAGCAGCGTCCGAATATCATTATTATCTACACGGATGATCACGGTTTCACGGATCTGGGTGCTCATGGTATTGATGATAATGTGCAGACGCCGGTGCTTGATTCGCTGGTGACCGGTGGAGCACTGATGGCGAACGGATATTCCACGGCTCCTCAGTGTGTGCCGTCGCGCGCCGGTTTAATGAGCGGGCGCATCCAAAACACCTTCGGCACTCGCCAGAATGGCGATATCTGGGGTCCGCATCCTGTTCCGTTAGATGTGCCAACCATTGCCGAGCGACTGGTGGAACTTGGAACCTATCGCACCGGTATGGTCGGCAAGTGGCATCTGGAACCGCCGCCGGATACGGTGGCCGGTGTGGACTATCCCGGTGTGAAGGATGACTACTGGCCCGAAAACCGCGGGTTCCAGGGATACTTTCGCAACCCGGTCAGTCCGTATACCGCCAACTTTGATTTGTCTGGAAACACACTCGACCCGGCGCAGTCCATTGCTGATGCCCGCAACCGTGTGATCGTTCAGGGAGAAGCCGCTGAGACGTTTATTGAGCGTAATCAGAGCGAGCCGTTTTTCTTATACCTTGCGCTGTTTGGTCCGCACTTGCCGCGGATGAGTAAAACCGATTCCTACTATCTGAATTTTCCGGAGCTGGATTATCCGCACTACAGTGCGGAGATGGACGATATTCGTCGTCTGGGACTGGGGTTGGTCTGGGCGATTGATGATGCGGTCGGCGGTGTGATGCAGAAGCTTCGCGATTTGGAGTTGGAGGAAAATACGCTGATCTTTTTTGCGGGAGATAACGGCGCGCAGCCCAAATTCTGGGATGGGGTTCCCGGATCCACTACGCTCGGAATGTGGACCGGCAATGAAAACATTCCGCTGCGCGGCGAGAAAGGAAGCCTTTGGGAAGGCGGCGTTAAGGTGCCGATGTTTGCCTACTGGAAAAATCATATTCCGGGCGGACAGGTGATCGGCGAGCCGGTCTGGACGCTCGATTTCACAGCCACGGTTCTAAAGCTGGCCGGCGGGTCTGTTCCCGCGGAATTTGACGGAGTGGATATTCTTCCGCGCCTGACCGGTGAGACAAATACGATTGTCCGGACCAAAGAACTCTTCTGGGACTGGGGGCAGGAAATCGCTTTGCGCGACGGCGACTGGAAGATTCATCGTATTGGAGGGCGCAAAGCGCTGTTCAACCTGACCGATGACCCGTATGAACTTTTCGATCTGCAATACGACGAGCCTGAAAAATTCGCGGAGATGGAGGTAAAGCTCATGGCTCGCTATCATGCGCTGCCTGCCGACGGACAGTCACCGTTGAGTGATGATACGCCGGACTGGTATGAACTGGGTGCTCCGACCAACTACACTGCGGACCCGCGTTTTCTGGTTCCTTACACCAGTCCGGCTCCGGTTCCATATCCGGCACCGCTGACTGTGCTGAACGATCCGTATGCTGATGCGGACGGCGACGGCATGACAGACACCGCCGAACTGGCCAAAGGGCGCAATCCATCCAATGCAGTAGACATGTCGTTTGAGTTTAATACGGACGGTGATTTTGAAGGATGGGACGGGAAAATTCTTATCGGAGATGAGGATTATGTGACCAATGCGGCAGTGACGGGTGGAATGCTCGTTGGAGAAAACATCGACGGGAATCGCGGGCAGTTTGAGCATTACGATTTTTCGTTTTCCGGAAGTGAGGTTTCCAATCTGCTGATGCGCGTCGGTTCGCCTGTTGCGAGCGGGCTGGTGTTTCGCTGGGCAACGGCGGCTCAGAATGTCTTTGCGCAGGATAGAACACTGCTGGCGTCCTATGAGACTGGTGAAACAAATGTCATTGTGATTCCTGTTGGTGTGCATACGCAGTGGACAGGGCAGGTGATTACCCAGATGCGTTTGAATCCCGCCAATGTGCCGGCGCCGTTTGCGGTAGACTGGATTCGTGCCTCAGATGGCGATTATGACGACGACGGGGTTTCGGATTCTGATGAAGATATAGCAGGCAGTGATCCGACTCTGAGCAGTGATTTTTTCAAGATTCAAAACAATCCGTTTGTTTTAACAGAAACAGTTCAGGTTCAGTTTAGCTGCCGAGCAGATCGGACTTATACGCTGCTGTATTCCGCGGACTTGATTTCCAATGGCTGGATTGCGGTAGATTCATTTACCGCGCCGGAAGATGCACACTGTTCTGTTGTTCATACAAACTGCGAAAACAGCGGCTTCTATAAAGTAGAGGTTTCTTACTGAAACAAGAGAAATCCGGCTGTTTTTCAGGAAAATTTAAAATAGAAAACCATCTTAAGTGAAAAAAAATATTGCCAAATGATACAGTTTACAGTAATCATAAATCAGTTCGGCGGGGCGCATGGTGTGTTCCTCGTTGAAAACGTGGTTGAATTAATAAGATCAAGGAGGGAAAGGTGAGGGCGAAAGTATTAATAACAGCGCTGCTAAGTGCTTTGATTGGAATGAGTACACAGGCCGCTACAAACTATTTTACTGCGGCGGTAAACAACCAGACCCAGAATGCTGGCAACTGGACCGGTACGCTTCAGGATTGGGACGACGCGATTGTAGCCGACTGGACAAACTTCAAGGAGTCAGCAACCGCTTGGGCGAACATGAAGTATAATTCTGTGACCTTCAACAGTGAGGTCAATGGTGGAACGTTGGCACAGTTCACCTTCAATACGTCGGCGACAACCATTACGAATTTTTTCCGTGACCGGGTGGCGGTTGACGCTGATGTCACGAAAAATGTGCGAATTGGCGGGTCCGTTTCGGACGATGACGGGGATCTCTTTTTTGAGAATAACAGTCCAACGGCACGTTTTGAGGCGTACGGTGGAATCCACTCCGCAGGCGGTCTCACGCTGACTTATACAGGTGCTGCGGGCGCAAAGTTTCAGTTGGGCGGAGGTGCTGTAAACAGTACATATGCTGGCACAACCATACTGGACGGAATTTACGCGGATGTGATTGTGAACGGGATCGCCACCAAAGGTCCATTCGGGATTGAGGCCAATTCGGTTCAAATGCAAAACGGGGCCACCGTTGAAATCAATGAAGCCGGTCGCACCTTCAAAAATGATGTCATCGTTGAGACGGGCCAGACCGGAACAATTATCAGTGGTAGCGCGCAGCACACATTCGGCTTGGATGTGGATGGTCAACTGACTATTCAAAACGGAACCCGCTGGTTAAACGGAACCATTACCGGGGCCGGCACATTGATCCATTCCGGCGGTACGGTGGTTTTCAACAACACCGCTATGGATTCCGATTTTTCCGGCACGATGAATTTTGCCTGCATCAGTCAGGCTCGTACCAGTGACCAGTTTGGAACTGCCACGCTGGTTCTGGAAACCGGCGCTAATTTCCGCGGGTTCAATGATCAGGCCGGCGAAACCATCTCTATCCTCAATGATATTGAGGTGGCCCCTGCGGACTCGACCGACATTGTCCGGATTGCTACCACTGGCATTGCGAACAGCGCACCGCACACGGTAGTCAGCAATATTACTTTTACGGCTGCCGGCTCTCTGTCTTTGCAGGCTTTGGCAAACAATACTTCCACTTCTGATCCCGCGACGATGGATGTTGTCGGGGTTGTCAGTGATGGAGCCGTCACTGGAAATATTATTGCCGATAACTCGTGGACCGGGATCGAGTTTCCGAACAGTGTCGTGAAGCTTTATAGGGCCAACACCTATACCGGCACAACAACGCTTGAATATGGACGCCTGCAGCTGATCGGCGACGCCTCCATCGATGACAGCTCAGAAATCATCATGACCGGCGGCATTCTTGATCTATCGACCCGCACCGGCGGAGCCTACACCTACGGTGGCATCTTCGGCGGTTCGGGAACGGTTGAAGGGGACCTGACTCTGACCAACTCCCTGAAGCTGAACATCAATGGGACCACCGCCGGAGCATACGATGTGCTGGTAGGGACCGATGACCTGGTGTTGGGCGACACCGTTATTTTTGAGGATAATGGCCTGACCACCAACGATGTAGGCACGGCCTTTACGGTTCTCACTGGCTGGGCCTCCATTTCCGGTACACCAACCAATCTCATCAGCGCCAGCGGCTGCGAGTGGGATTTTGATGCCGCCTCTGGTGTTGCCACGCTGACGTATGCTCCGCCGCCGCCGCCAACGATTACCGATGTGGTTTGGACGTTCAACTCCCCCGGTGATACTGAAGGTTGGTTTGATGACAATGAACAGTCTGTGGGGATGACGACTACCAACGGAGTATTGAAGGTTGACTCTGTAACCGGTATTGACCCGTTCCTGCAACTGGATGCGATTTGTTCTCCAGAAGGCGAGAATTGGTTCTCTGTGGAAATCCGTGCCCGTCAAATAGAGACAAACGGTATTCCTGCCGAGTGGGATTCTTCCGGTTGTGCCGGCGTGGTTGATCATCTGTTAGGTGACGAGGGCTGGACACTGCTGGGGCAGATCGGCGATGCCAACTGGAATGTGGTTGACGAAGCTGACGGCTGGATTGTTGCGACGCGCGATCTGTCTGCGATGGGCACCAATCAGCTGGTCGGTATTCGTTTTGATATGCTGGGCAATGCCGCTAACATTGGTAAATCGTATGAGGTTGACTATATCAAGCTCACCAAAGGTCAGCCGGCGGTCATCCGGTCCCTGGACAGCGCTTTTGAGTTCAATACGGACGGTGATGTCGAAGGGTGGACGGTCAACAGCGAAACAGCGGTCGTCGGCCATACTGCCACAAACGGTGTCATGACCTGTTCTGCGACAACCGGTGATCCGCAGTGGCTCTACACCTCTGGAGTAACTAAGACCCGCGGCAGCTGGGATAAACTGGCCTTCCGCGCTCGTCAGCTGGACGCCGGCACGCCGATTGCCTGGAGTGGAGGCGGCACGGTGTCGGTGATTACAGGTGTTGCAAATATTACGCCGCTCCTTGACGAAACCGACCGATGCACTCTGAGCACTGAGGCGGACAGCTGGGTGGTTGTCGAGTTGGATATTTCCGAATGTTCGGTGGAAACCATCGGCAACATCCGTCTCGACTTCCTGCCTTCTCCACGAACGGTTGAGGTTGACTGGATTCGCATCTACAGCAAAGACGTAGGACTGGAAGGGTACAATGGCTGGGCCTACAGCTATGACGATTTGGAAGATGTCGCCCGGAACGCCGATCCGGACGGCGACGGTTCCGACAACTTCGCTGAATACGCCTGCGGCGGAGACCCGTCCGATCCGGCAAGCGGCCCGATCGGCCCGGCACTGCAGGCGGTGGACGGCATGCTCCAATATGTCTATGGCAAACGTACGGATGATGCCGGCCTGACTTATTCGTTGCAGGGCTGCCTGGCTCTTACCGATGGGTGGAATGATTGGGTCGAAGACGTCGATTACACCGAAGCCGGCTTCGGCTCTGCCGGTGATAATATGATCGCGGTAACCAACTGGATTCCAATGGATGTTGATGCAAAATTCATTCGCACAACCATCAGTGAATAAAAGGGTGTCCGAATAGGAGAATCCAATGCAATGCCTCTCTGTCTTCACAGAGAGGCATTTTCTTCTTTGGCTTAAATGGCGGTATTGTCCTGCAAAATGGCGAAATCGTTATGGCGCTTTAACGGGCGGTGACATAGTTTACTGATGGCTGAGCAACGAAGATTATAAATACTGGAATATTGATGGATATAGACAAGTTTAAGAATCCCGGCATTGAGTGGAGAGGCAAGCCGTTCTGGAGCTGGAACGGGAAACTCGACAAAGATGAATTGCTGCGCCAGATCGACATCATGAAAGAGATGGGCATGGGCGGCTTCTTTATGCACAGCCGCACCGGTCTCGAAACCGAATACCTCGGCGATGAATGGTTCGAACTCATCAACGCCTGCGCCGATTACGCCGAATCGATTGGTCTCGAAGCCTGGCTCTACGACGAAGACCGCTGGCCCTCCGGTCTCGCCGGAGGGATCGTCTCCAGGCATCCGGAGTTCCGCCAGAAAGCCATCCTTCTTGAAATCGACCCGGTCGACGATGGTAAAGACGTCATTGCCGAATTTTTCTGTGATCTCGATGGTGTGGTTTGCACAAACCTCGGCTCAGGGAAGCAGACGCTTCGTTTTTCTGTGATTGAGCAGGGCGCCAGCGGTTTTTATAACGGCTACACCTATATCGATACGATGAACCGTGCTGCGACCGAGGCGTTCCTGAAATCGACGCACGAAAAGTATGCCGCCAAGTGCGGCGGGCGCCTCGGAAAATCCATCAAAGGCATCTTCACCGATGAGCCGCATCGCGGTGCACTGCTCGACGGCTTTTCCATGTACCGTGACGATGGGGCATTTTGCGCACCGTACACACCGGTACTCTTTGAAGAGTTCGAAAAACGCTTCGGGTACGACCTGAAGCAAAAACTGCCGGAGCTTTTCCTGCAGGTGGATGGAAAACGCATATCGCAGGTTAAATGGCATTATGTAGAGTTGCTCCAACAGCTCTTCCTCGAAAACTTTGCGATTCCCTGCAAAGAGTGGTGCGACAAACATCGTTTGAGTCTTACGGGACATGTGCTCCATGAGGATAATTTAACTGCGCAGACCGCTATGTCCGGTTCCGTTATGCGTTACTATGAACATATGACCGCGCCGGGAGTTGATGTTCTAGGAGAACACAACAAGAACTACTGGATTGTCAAACAGCTCTCTTCTGCTGCCCGCCAAGCCGGGAAAAAACAGCTTCTCTCTGAACTTTACGGCTGTACCGGGTGGCAGATGCCGTTTGCCGGGCATAAGGCAGTCGGCGACTGGCAGGCTCTGCTCGGTATCAACTTCCGCTGTCACCACCTTTCATGGTACACCATGCGCGGCGAAGCCAAACGTGATTATCCCGCCAGCATCCTGCATCAGTCCGCGTGGCACAAAGAGTACAGCCATGTTGAAGACTACTTTTCCCGTTTCGGTCTCATGATGGCGCAAGGAAAACCTGCCTGTGATCTGTTGGTGCTTAATCCGGTCGAAACCTTTTGGGCGCAGGTTCATCTAGGCTGGTCAAAAGGGCTCGGGTTGCAGGATGAACACCTCAAAACGCTCGAAGACAAATACCGGAAACTCTTCACCTGGCTGCTCGAATCCCAAGTCGACTTTGACTACGGCGACGAAGAGATGATTAGCCGATTGGGCAATGTGGAAAACGGGATGTTAAAGGTGGGCTGTGCAACATACAAAACCGTCCTTATCTCCGGCATGGAAACGATCCGGTCGTCTACGCTCAGACTGCTTGAACAGTTTGCTGCAGCCGGCGGGAAAGTGGTTGTGGCAGGCAATGCTCCTGAATTTATTGATGCTTCTTCAAGTTCCGAGTTTCCAGTTTCCAGTTTCGAAAGTGTAGCGTTCTCCAAAGACGCAGTTCTTTCTGTCGTCCCGGAACGTCAGGCCGTTGTGGATGCTCCTGATATTTTCGGTCAGCTCCGCGTTACGGATGATGGATTGATCTTCGCCGCACTTAATGTTGATCGGGATGAACGTCGAAAAAACGTTAACGTGCGCATCAAGACGAATCTGCCGGTTGCGGAGTTCAATTGCGAAACCGGAGAGGTGAAACGAGTGCAGGAACTGCCTGCTTCCAACGGTTGGAAAACCTTTAAAACCGGGTTCCCCAAGGGTGGACAAAGGTTGTGGGTTGCTTCCGAAAAGTTCCTGTCTTTGGTCCCTGTAGACCGGGTGACCTCATCCGGCGAAGGGAAAGTACTCGACGGTCCCTTCGAGTTCAAACTGTCCGAACCGAATGTCTGCGTGCTCGACTCTGCCGGTTACCGCATCGACCGCGGCGACTGGCAGCCCGAAAAAGACGTCTTGAAAATCGATCGGCAGATTCGGAAAGAACACGGTGTGCTGCGCCGAGGCGGCGAAATGCTTCAGCCGTGGTTCACGGCCACACAGCCGATTAAAGAGCTTTGTGATATCGAACTGCGGTACTCTTTTGAAATTCAAACCATGCCTCAATGGATTGATCTTGTCATTGAGGAGCCGGAAAACTTCACCGTTACACTCAACGGAAATTTACTGGATCTCTCTCAGACTGAGCGCTGGATTGATATTGCATTTCATCGCGTCCGCATTCCGGACGGGTTTGCAAATATTGGAAACAACGAAATCGTCCTGAAAACACCTTACCGGGAAAACAGCAATCTCGAAGCCGTTTACCTGCTGGGCGAGTTCGGGGTTCAGCTGAGCGGTGCGGTCCGGAATATTGTTCCGATGCCCGAAACACTTGAGATGGGCGATATTTGTGAGCAGGGGTTCCCGTTCTATTCCGGCGCGATCAGCTATCATATTCCTGTCCCGGAAAACGCGCGGAAAATCTGCCTGCCGGAAATCGGAGGTGCCTGTGTCCGGGTCAACGGTCAGATTCTCGGCTGGGACCCGTTTGAGGCCGAAGTTGACGGTGAGCTGGCCGAGGTTGACGTTGTATTGAGCCGTCGCAATACCTTTGGTCCGCTGCACGACACGGAGCGGGTTCGCCCGTGGAACGGCCCGGATCACTGGTTGACCGAGGGGGCTGAATATTCAGATGCGCCGCTGCTGATCCCGTCCGGACTGCTGAAGGCTGTGTCATGGTAGAGTAAGTGCCTCGCTTGCTTCCTGGAGCGGGATGTCGTTCTACTCTTTGGGGAATCCCGGCGTTGCTCTTGAGGCAAAGCCGGGGGTCTTCGGATCGTGCAGGATAAAAAATGCGTCGAACCCCGGATGGGTTTCCAGCCATTGGAAACTTTTTTCAGAGCCCATTACAAACAAGGCGGTAGCAACGGCATCGGCGTCCATACAGCGTTTCGCCAGAACGGAAACCGCGGCAATATCCGACTCTGCCGGGGTTCCGCTTTTGGGATCAATAATGTGTGAATAGCGCGTGCTGTCGGCGCGTATCTGAAAGTTGCGGTAGTCGCCGGACGTGGCCATTGCGCGGCCCGAAAGTTCCAGGATTTGGAGAATCGATTCGCCGAATGCGGCGGTCGGATCTGGATTTTCAATCCCGACTTTCCAGGGAAGGCCCTTTGGGTTTGTTCCGCTGGCGACAATTTCTCCGCCGATTTCTACAAGGAAATTGTTTCGTATCTGGGCGATCACTCCCGCCACACGGTCTACGCCATATCCTTTGGCGATGGCTGAAAAATCGAGCTGAAGGGAAGGTCGGTCTTTGCGGATAGTGGCACTTCCGAGATGTACTTTCTGCCAGCCAACCGCCTGTCTGATTTCTTCCAATGGTGTTGTGCGCTCTTCAGGCCCGAAGCCCCAGTAGTCGATCAGAGGCTTGACCGTCGGGTCAAACGCCCCGTCAGTTGCTTTGCTGAATTCGAGAGCGGCTTGAGCGACTTCGGCGAACTCGGGCGAAATCTCGACGTTTTCCAAACCTTGGAAACGGTTGAACTGCGAAATTTCCGTGTCGGCCTGCCAGGTCGACATTGTGCGGTTTACATCCTCCAAGGTTGCATCAATCGCATCGCGCAGTGTTCCCAGCATTTTTTTAGAGATCGATCCGCTGAGCGTAATATGCGCCATCGTTCCCATCGTCGGCTGCGCCCACGATGGATTGGTCACGGTTTGTCGGTTTTTCCAGAGCAGACCGCCGCCGGCGACTGCCACGCAAAGAAACACAGCAAAGAGTTTTTTGTTCATTAGTGCACGATTTCCGTGCCGACCCCTGTGTCTGTAAACAGTTCAAGTAAAAGGGAATGCGGCTGGGCAGAATCGATCAGGTGGACTTTGGTGACACCCGCTTTGAGCGCTTCGACTGCACCTTTAATTTTTGGCAGCATGCCGCCGGCAATGATGCCGCGTTCAATCAGATCTTCCACTTCTCCGGTCCGCAGGCTGGTGATGAGCGACGAGGTGTCTTCCGGATCTTTAAGCAGTCCGGGAACATCGCTGAGGAAAACGAGTTTGCGGGCCTTTAATGCCTGTGCAACAGCATTGGCGACTTCGTCGGCGTTGATGTTGTAGAGGTGGCCGTCTTCGCCGCGTCCGAGCGGGGTGATGACCGGAATGATGTCGGCGTTCAGGAATGCGGTGATCGGTTCGATATCGACACGGGTTACTTTTCCGACATAGCCCCAGTCGATGGCTGCTCCTGTTTCAGGATCGATTCCTGAGTGCTTTTTTACCTGAATGATATCTTCTCCGTGGATGCCGCGTGCTTTGCCGCCGTTTTCGAGCAGGATATCGACGAGGTGCGGATTGACGTTTCCGTTCAGAACGCTTTCAACAATTCCAATGGATTGTTCGTCGGTAACACGCAGTCCATGGACAAAATCAGACTGAATGTGTGCTTCGCGCATTTGCTTGGAAACGGCTTTCCCTCCGCCGTGTACCAGTACGGGACGAAGGCCGACGCATTCCATGAAGGCCACGTCTTTGAGAATGTTGCGATAGCCGATTTCGCTTTCCATGATGCTTCCGCCGAATTTAACAACGACAGTTTCTCCGCGGAATTTCTGGATGTAGGGAAGGGCTTCGACCAGAACGCCCGCTTTTTCAATCATTCGCTGCATGAAATTTCCTTATTCAACGTTAATGCGTACGTACTGCTCCGTGCAGTCGCATGTGTAGACCACTGCTTCGCCGCAGCCAAGGTTCAGGTTGATGTGAATCGTGAATTCATCTTTCGAAAGCACCTTAACGGCATCTTCGACCGACGCTTCCGCGTAGGCCATTCCGCCGCGAACCAGCGGAACATCATCATAGGTGATATCCACACGATCTTCCTGAACCTGAGCATGAGAATAGCCGATGGCGTCCATGATTCGGCCCCAGTTGGGGCGTTTGCCCGCCCACGCGGTTTTGTTGAGCATGGAGTTGGCGACAGCGCGTGCTGCTTCGTCAGCTTCGCCGTTGGAGGCGCCGCCGATTACTTTGATCGTGACCATTTTTGTGGCCCCTTCACCGTCGCGCACAATCATCATGGCAAGTTCAAGCATGAGTTTTTCCAGGGTTTGGAAAAACAGACTCCAGTCTTCGGACTGATAGGTCAGTACTTCGTTGTCGGCCATGCCGTTTGCCAGAGCAATCACGCTGTCGTTGGTGCTTTGGTCTCCGTCGACAGAAATTCGATTGAAGGTGGTGTCTGTTGCAGCGCGCAGGGCGCATTGCAGTGCGTGTTTTTCGACGTTGGCATCCGTCAGGATAAACGCGAGCATGGTGGCCATATTCGGTTCAATCATACCGGATCCTTTGGCCAGGCCGGTTACGCGAACCGGTTTTCCATCGATTTCAATTTCAACGGTGAGGCTTTTGGGGACCAGATCGGTGGTCATCATGGCCTCGGCGGCATTCTTTCCCCCGTCCGGAGAGAGTTTTGCAATCAGCGTTTCGATTCCCGGGCTGACTTTTTCCATCGGCATGGGTTTGCCGATGGTTCCGGTCGAACAGACAAAAATCTGCTCTGGTTTGGCATGGATTTTTTCAGCCGTTCTCATGGCCATGGTGGCGGTGTCTCCCGAGCCGCGCAGGCCGGTACAGGCATTTGCATTACCGCTGTTCATGACAATGGCGCGGGCGCCGGCTTTCTGCTCCACAACCTGAATGTCCCACTTAACCGGAGCAGCTTTGACCTGATTGGTGGTGAACACCGCGGCACTGACTGCCGGGGTTTCTGATACAATCAGAGCCATGTCTTTTTTCTTTTTGGGTTTGATCCCGGCGGCAATGCCGGACGCCATAAAACCGTTGGGAAGAATCAGCTTTTTCATATCTTATATTCCATAACAAAGCAGGAGACTACACCTCTGTCATCTTTTTCGGAACAAAAAAAATCCCGGCTTTGAAAGAAAGCCGGGATTGGTTTGAAGCAAACCGCAGAATTAACGTTTGGAGAACTGGAACTTCTTGCGGGCACCGGGCTGACCGGCTTTTTTGCGTTCTTTCATGCGGGCGTCACGGGTGAGAAGACCGGCCTTTTTCAAGGTGCCTTTCAGGTCTTCTTCCGCGATAACCAGAGCGCGGGAAAGGCCGTGGGCGATTGCTCCGGACTGGCCGACTTTTCCGCCGCCTTTAACAGAAATTTTGAGGTCGTACTGACCGGCGCGGTCGGTGAGTACCAGCGGACGGCTGACGGTGTCGATCATATCTTTGGTGTCAAAGTACTCTTTAACATCCTGACCGTTCACAGTGATAGTTCCGGCGCCTTTTACAAGGCGGACACGGGCCACAGAGGTTTTGCGCCGGCCGGTTGCTGCAAATTCATCAATTTTTTTTGCGATTGCCATAATTTTGTTTTCCTTGCTTAGCCGTTGAATTCAAGAGTCTGCACATTCTGTGCGGCGTGCGGATGATCCGGGCCGACATAGACTTTCAAGCGGGTCATGGTCTGGCGGCTCAGACGGTTTTTCGGGAGCATACCTTCGACAGCCTGAGTGATAATCCGTTCCGGGTTTTTTTCGCGGATGGTTGCGGCGTTGCGTTGTTTCAGTCCGCTCGGGTATCCGCTGAAGTCCTGATAGATTTTGTCTTCTTCTTTGTTACCGGTCAGTTTGATTTTTTCAGCATTGACCACAACGACGAAGGCGCCGGTGTCTACATGCGGTGTGTAGGTGGGTTTATTACGACCGCGCAGGATGTCGGCGATAAAAACAGCCAGGCGGCCGGTTGATTTCCCTGCTGCGTCCACTACAAACCACTCGCGTGTCACGTCTTCTTTTTTTGCTACAAATGTCTTCATTGAAAATATTCCTGTTTTGAGTGCAAGGCGGGGAAAATATACGAGGGGTCCGGCCGTGTCAACCTAATGAGGCCAAAGAATTCCGCAAAAAGATAGGAATTGTTCCCGGCTGGGTTAAACGCTATACCCCCTGTGATGAGATTCTTCCACAAAAAAGAGGTTCCGGTTCCCACTGTTCAGGGGCTTTTTCTGATTTTACTGGCCTTTGGAATCCTTTTTGCGGGACTGGGGGCGGGGGTGTATCCGTTTTTAGCTCAGAACCGGCCGCAGGCCGAGGCAACATTGGCGATTGTTGAAGGATGGATTGACGATGCCGATCTGGTTGCGGTGGTTGATCGACTGCCGTCCGGTACGGTTTATATCGCCACCGGAGGACCGATTGAGTTTGGTGCGGATCTTTTCAGGGAGCGCACATATGCTGAATTGACAGCGGTCCGGTTGCAGAAGCTCGGGGTGAAACCCCGCTTTATTCTGGAGGCACCTGCGCCAGGCACATCCGTTGACCGTACCTATATATCAGCATTGGCTGTGTGCGATCGGCTGCAAGAGGCCGGACTGTTCGGGCAGCCCGCCAATATTTATACCGTTGGGTCGCATGGCCGTCGTTCCTATTTACTCTATCGTTTTGCTTTCGGTTCCGATGTTCCCCTTGGTATTGTGTCGCTCGAAAGCAGCAAAAGTGATCTTCGTCATTGGTGGCGCAGCAGCATGGCTTTCAAAAATATTTGTACGGAAGTTGTTTCTCTGTCTTATACATACTGCACCTGGTGGAAATATGATTGACCCTCTTCAGAGACGCCTGGAGGAAATCGGCGCACCCGCCGATGTGAAGGCGCTGGCCGCCGAACTGGCGGAGCAGGCGCTGCGCGATCCGCTCACCGGACTCTACAACCGCCGATTCTTTGATGAGGCCCTCGCTCAGAACACCGAAGCCGCCCGCCGTTATGAACGGGATCTCAGCCTGGTTCTCTTTGATCTCGATCTCCTGAAAGAACTGAACGACACCGCCGGTCACGAAGCAGGGGATCTGGCGCTCAAAACATTTGCTTCGGTTCTGTCCGAAACCGTCCGCGCCGCTGATATCGTCTGCCGTATCGGTGGAGACGAGTTCGCGGTCATTCTGCCTGAAACAGGTTTTTCCAGGGTTCGGAACTTTACGGATCGTTTTTTTCAATGTTTGGAATCTTACCAGTCGGTTTGTTCCTATGATTGGAAACTGTCGGCGTCGTACGGCGCTTCGGCGCTTCCCTCGGAAAATCTGCTGGCCGACGCCGACGCGGAGCTGATCCAGGTCAAATCTTCTGAAAGATTTCTTAAAAAGCTAATTGCATATCAGATTACTCACATTTAGAGTGTCTTCTCAACAACGGGGAGGATACGCATGGCAACACAAGGCTTTCAGAACACCGATCCGGAAAAGCAGGATTGGCTGGATGCACTCGACGAACTGATTGATTCCGCAGGCGCCGAACGGGCAAAAGATATTCTGCACGACCTGCAGGTGAGCGCCCACCGCAAGGGGGTTCGTCTTCCGTTTTCCGCCAACACACCTTATATAAATACCATTCCGGTTGATGAGGAGCCTGCATATCCCGGCGACCGGGAACTGGAACGGCGCATCAAGAGCCTGATCCGCTGGAACGCGATGGCGATGGTGGTGCGCGCCAACCGCGAAGAAGAAGGGATCGGCGGCCATATTTCCAGCTATCAGTCGATTGCCACGCTCTACGAAGTGGGCTTCAACCATTTTTTCCGGGGCCGCACCGATTCATTCCCCGGCGACTTTATCTATTTCCAGGGACACTCGTCGCCCGGTATTTACGCCCGCGCATTTCTCGAAGGCCGCCTGCCGGTCGAACAGATTGATAATTTCCGCCACGAGCTCCATGACAGTCCCGGGCTTTCTTCTTATCCTCATCCGTGGCTGATGCCCGACTTCTGGCAGTTTCCGACCGTTTCGATGGGGCTCGGTCCGGTTACCGCCATTTATCACGCGCGGTTTATCCATTATTTAGAAGACCGCGGCCTGCGCGAGCCGGCCGGACAGAAGATCTGGGCGTTTCTCGGTGATGGCGAAACCGACGAACCGGAAACCCTCGGTGCGCTCACGCTCGCTTCGCGCGAAAAGCTCGATAATCTCATTTTTGTGGTCAACTGCAACCTGCAGCGGCTCGACGGACCGGTGCGCGGAAACGGCAAGGTGATCCAGGAGCTCGAAGCCGCCTTCCGCGGTGCGGGCTGGAACGTCATTAAAGTGGTTTGGGGCGAAGACTGGGATCCGCTGCTTGCCAAGGACGAAGACGGTGCGCTGGTGAAGCGCATGGGAGAGATCGTCGACGGAGAATACCAGAAATACACCGTGGCCGACGCGCAGTATGTGCGCGAACACTTCTTCAGCGGAGACGAGCGGCTGGAAAAATTCAGCAAAATGCTCTCCGACACCGAGCTGAAACGGATGCGGCGCGGCGGACACGATCCGGCCAAGGTCTACGCCGCCTACAAAGCCGCGGTGGAGCACAAAGGCGCTCCGACTGTTATTCTCGCCAAGACGGTCAAAGGCTACGGCCTTGGAGCGTCCGGAGAAGGTCAGAACATCACGCATGCCCAGAAAAAGCTGGGCGAAGAAGCCTTGCGCGAATTCCGCAGCCGCTTCGGCATTCCGATCTCTGACGCGGAGATCGATGAGATTCCGTTCTATCGCCCGCCGGAAGACAGCCCGGAAATTAAATATTTAATGAAGCAGCGCGAGTCGCTCGGCAGCTATGTGCCGTCGCGCCTGACCGACTTTACACCGATCGAAATGCCGGCGGATAAAATCTTCCAGGAGTTCGATGGCGGCAGCGAGCGGCCTGTTTCGACTACGATGGTCTTTGTGCGCCTGCTCGGTAAAATTCTGAAGGACCCAGGCATTGGAAAACTCATCGTTCCGATCGTTCCGGACGAAGCGCGCACCTTTGGAATGGATGCTCTGTTCCGTCAGTGCGGCATCTACTCGCGGCCCGGACAGCTCTACGAACCGGTCGATGCCGACAATCTGCTTTACTATAAGGAAGCTAAAGACGGACAGATCCTCGAAGAGGGAATCACCGAGACCGGCGCGTTTTCCTCCTTTGTGGCCGCCGGAACGGCGTATGCCAACCACGGCATCAACACCATTCCGTTCTACATCTACTATTCCATGTTCGGGTTCCAGCGCATTGGCGATCTCGCATGGCTCGCCGGCGACAGCCGCTGCAAAGGCTTCCTGTTCGGCGCCACCGCCGGGCGTACCACGCTCGCGGGCGAAGGCCTGCAGCATCAGGACGGCAACAGCCATCTCACCGCGCTCACCATTCCGAACATGGTTGCGTACGATCCCGCCTATGCCTACGAGCTGGCTGCCATCATCAAAGACGGTATTCGGCGTATGTATGTCGACAACGAGCAGGTGTATTACTATATCTCGGTTCTGAACGAAAACTACGCCCAGCCGCCCGCACCCGAAGGATGTGAAGAGGGCGTGCTGAAAGGAATGTATAAATTCCAAACCTCGGACAAAGCGGAAGCGCAGATTCTTGGCAGCGGCCCGATTATGAACGAGGCCATTGAAGCGGCGGAGATTCTTCGCGAGCAGTTCGGAGTCGAAACCAATATCTGGTCCGTCACCAGCTATAAAAACCTGCTGAACGACGCGCTGGATGCCGACCGCCATAATCGACTCCATCCAAAGGAAGATCGGAAATCCTATGTTTTCCAATGTTTGGAAAATGAAACGGGGCCGGTGATTGCCGCTTCGGATTATATGAAAGCGCTGCCGTCTTCCATCGCTAAATGGGTGCCCGGCGAGTTGACCGTGCTGGGAACCGACGGGTTTGGTCGCAGTGACGGCCGCGAAGCGCTTCGCGATCACTTCGAAGTCGATGCCCGATGGATCGCGCATGCCGTGCTTACAGCGCTCGGGAAAGACGCTTCGGCGCTCGAGTTGAATGCAGAGAAACCCAATCCTGTGGGAGAATAATTATGGCTGTTGAAATTAAAGTGCCTGAGCTGGGTGAAAACATTGATTCCGGCGAGGTCGTGAGTGTTCCTGTATCGGCCGGCGATTTCGTGTCCGAGGGGCAGACCATCCTTGAGGTCGAAGCCGGTAAAGCCACGATTGAAATTCCGGCGCCGTCAGACGGAACGGTCGGTTCGGTGAATGTATCCGAAGGTGACTCCGTTGCGGTTGGTCAGGTGATTATAACGATTGAATCCGGTGCTGCAGAGAACGCTGAAGCTGAGCCGGAGGAAGAGTCGGAGCCCGAACCGGTCGCCGAAGAAAAAGAAGAGCCGGAACCTGTACAGGAAGAAAAACCTGCTCCTGAACCAGCGCCCAAGTCGCAGGCGCCAGCCGCAAAAGAAGAAGAGCTGGCTGCTGAAGCTTCAAGAGAAGCCGCTCCGGCGCAGCCTGCTGCTTGTGAGCCGAAATCTCAGGTTGCAAAAGCTCTGGCGGTTTCTGCGTCGCCGAAGGTACGCCGACTGGCGCGTGAGCTGGGTGTGGATGTGCATTTGGTTTCTTCGACCGGTCCGGGAGGATTCATCACGGAAGACGATGTGAAGGAATTCGCCCGCAGCGGACTGAACAGCGGCGGCTCAGCAGCCGGTTCGCGCACAACCCGTGTTGAAAAGATGACCGCGGTGCGCAAGGCCACAATGAAGCATATGGCGCACTGCTGGGCCACTATTCCTCATGTGACGCAGCACGATATGGCGGATATTACCGAGCTGGAATCGTTGCGTAAACGCTACGCGCCGAAAGCCGAATCGGTCGGCGCCAAGCTTACGATGACGGCGGTTCTGATTAAAATTATCGCATCGGCACTCAAGGTGCATCCGAAGTTTAACTGCAGCATTGATCCTGAAAAAGGCGAGATCCTTTATAAGGAGTACTACAACATCGGTATTGCCATGGACACGCCGAAAGGTTTGCTCGTTCCGGTTATTACGGACGGGGATAAAAAGAACATGGTTGAGCTGGCGGTTGAGCTGAAAGGCCTCGCCGAGAAAGCGCGCGATGGAAAGATTGAACCATCGGATATGAAAGACGGTACGTTCACCTTTACGAATCTCGGCGGCATCGGGGGATCGTTTTTTACACCGATCATCAATTCTCCGGAAGTGGCCATTCTCGGAACGGGTCGCGCCTACTGGGAACCGGGACTCGAAGACGGACAGCGCCATTTCCGTTTGCCGCTTTCGCTTTCGTATGATCACCGTATTATTGACGGCGCGGACGGCGCACGCTTCCTGAAATGGATTATCGATGCGATCGAAGAGCCGCTGCTTGTATCCCTGGAGGGATGAGTGATGACACAGAAAACGGTGGTCGATTTGCTGTGATAATACCTTTGAGTCTGTTTTCATTCTTTGCTGCTCAACGCGACTGTACGCAGGCGTAGAGCATTCGTGATTACAGATACCGAGCTGCAGCTCATAGCGGCGGCGGCGATCATCGGGCTGAGCAGGATGCCGAAAAACGGATAGAGCAGTCCGGCAGCAACCGGAATGCCCAGGCTGTTGTAGATAAAGGCAAAGAAGAGATTCTGCCGGATGTTGCGCATGACGGCCCGGCTCAGTTTGACCGATTTGACAATGCCTTGCAGGTTGCCTTTGACCAGTGTGACGCCGGCGCTTTCGATGGCGACGTCCGTGCCGGTTCCCATGGCAATACCGACGTTGGCCGCGGCGAGGGCGGGTGCATCATTGATGCCGTCGCCCGCCATGGCGACCTTCCGTCCGTTATCCCGCAGTTGTTTGACGTAGTCGTGCTTATCTTCCGGTTTTACGCCGGCGCGCACCTCATCAATACCGAGTTCTCCAGCGACGCTGCGGGCCGTCTGCTCGTTGTCGCCCGTAACCATGTGGATTTCCAGTCCTAGTTCGTGCAGGGAACGAATGGCGTCAGGCGTACTCGTTTTGATCGGGTCGGCGACGGCCATCAGACCGGCGGCTTTTCCGTCTACTGCTGCGAAAATAACCGTTTTCCCATGGTTCTCAAGATCCCCGGCTTTGTCTTCGAGCTCATCCAGGCCGGTTACATTCCGGTCATTCAGGAATTCAGGCCGTCCTGCCAGTATGGTTTGTCCGTCAACGGTTGCGGATACGCCGGCACCGGTCACGGAATCAAAATCATCTGCGCTGTTTAAAGCCAGGCCCTGTTCCTTTGCCGCATCCGTCAGAGCGGCGGCGAGAGGGTGTTCGCTGTTCTGCTCAACGGACGCAACGAGACGCAGCAGTTTGCCTTTATCGAATCCTTTGCTGACAATGCAGTCGGTCAGCGCCGGGCGGCCTTCGGTCAGCGTGCCGGTCTTGTCGACTACGATCGTGTCGATTTTTTCCATCACTTCGAGCACTTCGGCGTTTTTGATGATGACGCCGCTTTTGGCACCGCGGCCGACACCGACCATAATTGACATCGGCGTGGCGAGTCCAAGCGCGCAGGGGCAGGCGATGATCAGCACCGCAACCGCATTGACGAGCGCGTGGGCCAGCCGAGGTTCCGGGCCGACCCATGCCCAGATGATGAAGGAGACAATCGATATGCCGATGACCGCAGGTACAAAGCGGGCGGCAAAGATATCGGCGAGATGCTGGATCGGCGCGCGGCTTCGCTGGGCTTTGGCGACCATTTTAACGATCTGGGAAAGTACGGTATCGCGTCCGACCCTGGTTGCCCGCATCAGGAACGAACCGGTCTGGTTAACGGTTGCGCCGGTGACGGAGTCATCCTTTCCTTTTTCGACCGGCGTCGGTTCGCCGGTCAGCATCGATTCGTCAATGCGGCTCTTGCCTTCGGTGATAACGCCGTCGACGGGGATTTTTTCGCCGGGGCGAACGCGCAGAATGTCGCCTTCTTTGACCTCGTCGAGCGGAATATCTGTTTCTTCGCCGTCGCGGACGATGCGCGCCTGTTTCGGCGCGAGACCCATCAGCTCGCGGATGGCTGCGCCGGTGCGCTTGCGGGCGCGCAGCTCCAGTACCTGCCCGAGCAGGACGAGCAGAATGATCACTGCAGCTGATTCAAAGTAGAGCGAAACTTTGCCGTGTACGCGGAATGAGTCCGGGAAAATATTCGGCGCGATGGTCGCCACGGCGCTGTAGAGATAGGCCGTGCCGGTGCCGACGCCGATGAGCGTGAACATGTTCAGGTTCCAGCCCTTGAACGACTTCCAGCCGCGTTTAAAAAAAGGAAATCCCGCCCATAGCACGACGGGTGTGGCCAGTGCGAATTCGATCCATTTTGAAAGGTCGGCAGAAATCAGTTTTCCAATCGGATCGCCGGGAATCATGCCGCCCATTGAGATGATGAAGAGCGGTAGAGTGAACGCGAGCCCGATCCGGAAGCGTCGGCTCATGTCGTGCAGTTCAGAATCGTCTTCTTCGGCGGAAGTATCTTTCGGTTCCAGCGCCATGCCGCACTTGGGGCAGTCGCCGGGGTGGTCCTGTTCGATTTCCAAATGCATCGGGCAGGTGTAGGTCGTCCCCGGTGGAGCCTCTTTTTTTTCTGCGCCGGTCTCGCCGTTTAGAAATTTCTGTTTGCAGTGGTCGGAGCAGAAATAAACGGTTTCCCCGCCAGCTTCGGTTTTGTATTCCGTTGATTCATCAACCTGCATTCCACATATCGGATCAATAGGCATATCAAAATTCCTCTCTTATAGAGTGTCTTTTTCGTCTTCGATCGTTCGGCTATTGGCGGTCTGTTCGCCGATGAAATTGCCGTGGATAACAGTGATGTCCCGCGCACAGCTCATGAATGCTGCTGTCCGGCAAGGCCCGGTGCATGGAGGCGTTGGTTTTTTCATCGGGTGCCTTTCTGATTTTGTTTCAGCCGGTGTTCCTGGACGGAGCAGTAGAGTATGGGAACGATAAAGATGCTGATGAGGACGACCAGCATGCCGCCGAAGCTCGGAATGGCCATCGGAACCATGACGTCGCTTCCGCGCCCGGTTGATGTGAGTACGGGCAGCAGCGCAAGAATGGTGGTGGCTGATGTCATCAGGCAGGGGCGCACGCGGCGCTGGGCGGCTTCCACAGTGGCATGGCGGATCTCCTCTTTTGTCGAAGGTTTCTCTTCACGGAAAACCTGAGTGAGATAGGTGGACTGAATGACACCGTCATCGGTTGCAATACCGAACAGTGCGAGGAATCCGACCCAGACGGCGACGCTCATATTGACGGGGTGTATCTGGAACAGCGTGCGCATCGGGACGCCGAAGAGGCTGAAGTCCATGAACCATGGCTGCCCATAGAGCCAGACCAGAATGAAGCCGCCGCTCCACGCGACGAAAATGCCGGAGAAGACAATCAGCGTGGTGGAGATGGATTTAAACTGGAAGTAGATGATCATGAAAATGGCGAAGAGCGCCAGCGGCAGGACGACCGAGAGCGTTTTGGCGGCGCGGACCTGGTTTTCATAACTTCCGGCAAAGGTGTAGCTGACGCCTTTGGGCAGGTTGAATTCTCCGCTGTCGATTTTGCTTTGCAGGTAGGCTTTGCAGTCTTCGACGGTATCGACTTCGGCTCGGCCGGACTTTTTGTCGAAGACGACGTACCCGGTGAGGAAGGTATCTTCGCTTTTGATGACCTGCGGGCCGCGCACGTATTCAATCTTCGCCAGTTCGGTGATCGGGATCTGCTGGCCGGTCATGGTCGGAACGAGAATTTTTTCCAGGGTTTGGAAACTGTCGCGCAGTTCGCGCGGATAGCGGACGCGCACCGGAAAACGTTCGCGGCCTTCGACGGTTTTTGTGATCTGTTTGCCGCCGATGGCGATTTCGATGACGTCCTGGAATTTGCGGATCGGAACGCCGTAGCGCGCCAGCGCCTGACGGTCGGGAACAATTTCCAGATAGGGCTTGCCGACAATCCGGTCGGCAATCACGGCTGCAGGTTCAACCGACGGAACCTCTTTCAGGAGTTTTTCAATCTGCAGGCCGACTTCTTCGATGGTTTCCAGGTCGGGACCTTTGATTTTTACACCCATCGGTGCGCGCATGCCGCTCTGGAGCATGACGATGCGGGCGGCGATCGGCTGGAGTTTGGGCGCAGAGGTGACGCCGGGCAGCTCGGCAGCTTTCACGATTTCATTCCAGATGTCGTCCGGAGAATGAATGTGATCGCGCCACTGGCGGAACGGGCGTCCACTGGAGTCGGGAATCAGTTCGCCGTTTTCGTCGCGTACAAATTCACCACGTTTATAGCGGAAGTTGATGCGTCGTCCGTCCTCGTCGGTTTTGTACTCCCGCTTGTAATTGATGACGGTTTCGAACATGGAGATCGGTGCGGGGTCGAGCGGTGTGTCGGCGCGTCCGAGTTTGCCGACGACGGTGTCGACTTCCGGAACGGACTGGATCAGTCGGTCCTGCACGGAGAGGATGTCGATGGCTTCTCCGATGGAGGCGTGCGTCATCGTGGTCGGCATCCACAGGAAGGAGCCTTCGTCGAGCGGCGGCATGAATTCCTTGCCAAGCTGCTTCCATGCGCTGAACCCGAAAACAACCAGAGCAACCGGGATGGACAGGAACAGCAGTTTGTGGCGCAGGCACCAGTGCAGCATGCGGGTGTAGAAGCTGCGGAACAGGTGGAAGAATCCCAGCAGTCCGCCGGCCAGCAGGGCGACAAACAAAGCGTTCAGGATAAATCCTTTTTCCGGGCCGAGCGGTTCCCATGCATTGGTCAGGAAGATTCCAACCAGCAGAACCGCCAGCCAGGTGGGCGCATTGGGACCGAGCCGGGAGAACGCAGAAGGCAGTTCCCATTTTCTTTTTCTCTTTTTTCGTTGAAGGAGCAGGTAGGCCGCGGGCGGCAGAATGGACAGCGCGATGAAAATAGACGAGAGCAGGGCGAAGGTTTTTGTGAACGCGAGCGGCTTAAAGAGTTTGCCTTCCGCACCGATCATGATGAAGACGGGCAGGAAACTGATGACGGTGGTCAGCACGGCGGTCAGCACGGCACCGCCGACTTCGCTGACGGCGCGGTGAACGGTTTCGAGGCGCGGTTCTTCGGCCGGTGCCTGATCAATATGGCGCAGAATGTTTTCGCAGATGACGATGCCCATATCGACGATGGTTCCGATGGCGATGACAATGCCGGATAACGCAACGATGTTGGCCTGCACTCCGAAGAATTTCATGGCGATGAAGCAGAGCAGGACGGCTAGCGGCAGCATGCCGCTGATGAGGATGCTGCTGCGCAGGTGCATGACCATGACGAGCACGACGATGATGGTGATCAGGATTTGCTGACCGATGGCGTCGTTGAGCGTTCCGAGAGTTTCGTAGATGAGGCCGGAGCGGTCGTAGAACGGAACGATTTCAACCTGGCTGACCGTGCCGTCGGCAAGTGTTTTGCGGGGAAGCGACGGAGCGATTTCTTTGATCTTTTCTTTGACGCGGTTGATGACGGCGAGCGGGTTGTCGCCGTAGCGGGCGACGACGACTCCGCCGACGACCGGCGCGCCGCCTTTGTCGAGCGCGCCGCGCCGCGCGGCGGGTCCGGCGGTGACGTGCGCGACCTGTTTGACGAGCACCGGCACATGATTGTCGCGGACTTTCACGACGCTGTTTTCAATGTCTTCGATCTCTTTGATGAAGCCGATGCCGCGAATGAAATATTCAACACGGTTCATTTCGATCGTTTTTGCGCCGACATCAACATTGGCTGCCTGGACGGCGCGGGCGACGTCGTCGAGCGTGACGCCGTAGGCGCGCATGGCGTCGGGATCGACGTCGACCTGATATTCTTTCACGTAGCCGCCGGCAGAGCCCACCTCGGAAACGCCTTCGGCCGAAAGCAGGCTGTAGCGTACATGCCAGTCCTGAAGTGTCCGCAGCTCCTCCTGGCTCCACCCGCCGGTCGGGTTGCCGTTTTCGTCGCGGCCTTCGAGCGTGTACCAGAAGATCTGGCCGAGTGCGGTGGAGTCGGGGCCGAGCGCGGGCTGTACGCCGTCGGGCAGGGTGCCTTCAGGCAGACTGTTTAGTTTTTCGAGCACGCGGGTGCGCGCCCAGTAGAAGTCGGCGTCTTCCTTGAAGATGATGTAGATGGTGGAGAAGCCGAACATGGAATAGCTGCGGACGGTTTTCACGTCCGGAATGCCGAGCAGCGAGACGGTGAGCGGATAGCTGATCTGGTCTTCGACGTCCTGCGGCGAGCGGCCCATCCACTGGGTGAAGACAATCTGCTGGTTTTCTCCAATGTCCGGAATGGCGTCGACCGGAATGGGGTAGCGTTCAATACCGGCGAGCTGCCAGTCGAACGGTGCAACCAGAATCCCGGTGAAAATGACGGCCAGTGTGCTCAGTGTCACAACCAGACGGTTGGTCAGGCAGAAGCGCATGAAGCGCCCGACGAGAGATCGCTGTTCTTGGGTCTGTTTCATTTCAGTGCTCATGATGATGTTCCAGCATTTCAGGTTCTTCGCCTGCGGCTTTCATTTTCTCAATGTGTTTTTCGGGGTCTGCGAGAAACTCGGTTTCGCAGCCGGGACAGCAGAAATAGATGCGCATACCGTTGTAGTCGGCGTAGAAATCCTGATTGATTTTACCTCCCATGACCGGACAGAGCGTCTGAGGATGCGGCTCCGTGGTCATTTCTTTATGCGTGATACTCATCATCGACGGCTTGGCGTGAATCTGGAGTTCGGCGTCCAGCTTGAACGCGCCCTGCGTGACGACGCGCTCGCCTTCGGTCAGTCCTGCGCGGACGATGAACACGTCGCCGGCTTTGGGGCCGAGGGTGATTTCGCGGCCTTCGTAGGTCGGTGCTTCCTTGCCGGGGACTTCAATGTAAACCACTGCACGGGTTCCGGTGATCAGCGGCGCGGTTGCCGGAATGACCAGCGGGGCGGTTGCATCTTCAGTTACATAGCCCAGCTCTTCGGCCGGGACAAGCGGCATGCCGCAGACATCGCAGGAGCCCGGTTCGTCTTTGATGATTTCCGGGTGCATCGGGCTGATCCATTTGCCGGCCAACGACGGCGCGGCGACGGTGCCGTCTTCGGCGATCAATGGATGAGCGTTTGCGCGGACAAACATGCCGGGCTTGAGTTTCTGTTGCGGATTATCAACGTTTACCCGCACATTAATTGTGCGCGATGATGCGTTGAGAACGGGATCGATGAAGGCAATGGTTCCTTCGAAGGTTTCGCCGGGAAGGGCTTCGGCGGTGAAGGTGACTTTCTGTCCGTAGCGCAGCCACGGCAGATCCGATTCGTAGGCTTCGAGCTGAATCCAGATGCGGGAAAGATCGGCGACGGTATAGAGTGTGTCACCGGTTTTCACATAGCTGCCTTCCAGCGCGTTTTTGTGAATGACAATGCCGCTGACGGGCGAATAGATGGTCAGGTGATCGACCGTGCTGCCGCGTTTTTCGATTTCCTGAATCTGTTCTTTCGGCAGGCCCCACAGTCGCAGCTTTTCGCGGACGGCTTCGACGGTGGATTGTGAGACGCTGCGCACGATGTCGCTTCCGCTCTGTTTCAGGGAATCAACCGATCGGATGGCCTGCAGAAGTTCTTCCTGCGCGCTGAGCAGTTCCGGGCTGTAGATGGACGCGAGGTGATCACCCTTTTTAACCGGGATGCCCGTATAATCGACGAATAGACGGTCGAGTCGTCCCGGCATGCGGGAGGTGATGAACGTGGTGCGGGTTTCATCGTAGTCCGCTTTTCCAACCATCCGGACGTCTGCGGCAGCAAACCTGCGTTCGACCGGTACGGTTTCAATCTGCATCAGCTTTTTAGCGGTTTCGCTGACAGTCAGTTCGCGCGGGCCTTCTTCGCCGCCGCTGCCAAGAGGAATCAGGTCCATGGCGCAGATCGGGCAGAGTCCCGGCTTGGGGAGTTTAATCTGCGGGTGCATGGAGCAGGTCCAGACCTCCGGTGCGGCTTCCTCTGTGTGTGCGGCCTCATCGTGTTCGGGCGCGGCGGTGCAGCGGCCAAGCGAAAAGGCGAAGATTAAGATGACCGCTCCGCCGGCCAGTAATTTCCAATATTTGGAAAAATCGGGTTTCATGATAGCTCCTTTGTTAAAAATCGTGATTGGTCAGCATTTCAATTTCGGCCAGGCGGATTTCGCGATCGGCCAGAGATCGTTCCGCGGCGAGCTGGAACTCGAGCAGGGTTCGCTCGGCTTCGAGCAGGGAAATATAACCAAGGCTTCCGGCTTCAAAACTTTCGCGTGCCGATTCCATGGCCTGTTCGGCTTTAGGCAGAAGTGTCTGCTGATAAAGATCCACTTTGCGTTCGGCGTCGCGGAATTTGTACAACGTCATCTGAAGGTCGGCGGTGAGCTGGTTTTCCTGATCGGTGCGCAGGTTTTCGGCGGCGATTTTCCGGTGATATGCTTCCTGTTCGCCGGCTTTCAGTTTTCCGAACCAGATCGGCACGTTTATGGAGACGCTTGCCATCAGCGGATCTTTACCGCTGTCTGAAACACTGGACATGCGGGCTTCGCCGGTTTGAATGTAGTCCAGTCCAAGCATGATATCGGGGTAACGGGCTTTGCGGGCGAGCGCGGCGTTTTTCTCTTCCTTGCGGATCACTGCATCGACCCGTTCCAGTGTCGGGCTGGATTCCTTCAGCCATTGAGCGGCTTCATCGTCGGTAAAGGAAACAGAGGTTTGCTGGATCGGTTCGGGACGGGGCAGGAGTGACGGGTCCGGGCGGTTTAATGCCGCGGACAGTCCTGCGGAAAGCGGTTTCCGAAGATCGTTGAGTGTTTTGAGTTTGTCTTCGGTTTTTCCCAGTTCAACCTGAAGCTGGATTAACGCGCTTTGCGGCAGCTCGCCGGTCTGGAAACGCGTGCGGGCTACTTCCTCCATGTTCTGAAGAAGAATCAGGTGCTGTTGGGTGATTTCGATGGCGCGGTGCAGATAGCTGTATTCATGATAGGCGGATTTAACGCGATAGAACAGATTGAGCTTTTGCTGTTCGTAGCGCTGGTGTTCCGCCTCGGCGGCTTCCATGGCCATTCCGCCGCGCAGCTTCAGTTTTCCAAACATTGGAAAAACCTGTGCAATGCCGAAGCGCTGTTCCTGTGGACCGACGCGCGTTTCAACCTGCTCGATGAAATAACTGTAGCTGAAACGCGGGTCGGGCAGGGCTTGAACCTGCGGCACTTTTTCCAAAGCCGCTTTCCATTGATTGAAAGCGGCTTCGAGGCCCGGATTATTCTGTGCGGCCTCTGTCAGGTAGCTGCCGAGTTCATTGGCCTGAACAGCGGCGGAGAGCAGAATGATGGTTATGAATGCCTTTTTCATTTTGCCGGAGTTTTTTCGAGCTCAATACCATCGGCTTGCATTTTTTCTATATACTTTTCCGGGTTGGCTTTCACGGCTTTAATACATCCTTTGCAGCAGACGTAGATGCGGTACCCGTTTGTATCCGTATACAGTTCTTTGTTGATTTTGCCTCCCATGACCGGGCAGGTGGTTTGTGGTTCTGCAAACACTGCGGAAGCAGCGGTGATCAGTAATACGGTGAGTATGCTTTTCTTCATGGGTTTCTCCTTCGGTTAATATTGTTTTTTCATGACGCGCAGCAGCTCGGCCATTTTTTCATCGGCCTCTTCCTTGGAGCCGGACGCAAAGGCTTCGCTGACGCAGTGGTTCATGTGTTTCTGAAGAATCTGCAGTTCGACGGACCGGAGGGCGGAGCGGGCGGCCTGAATCTGGCGGATAATGTCGATGCAGTATTTCTGCTCTTCCACCATTCGCTTAACGCCCTGAACCTGTCCGGCAATCCGCGACAGCCGATGCAGCGTTTCTTCATGTGTCGTTGGTGTTTCTGTTGTTTTCATGACCTCCTTGTATACCCTTGGGGGGTATATTGCAACAAAAGAAATCGGAATAGTCACATTTTCTGTTTTTCGGAGCTGCCGAACGAATTTTCATGACGGCGTTTCACGGTTGGTTTAGTCTGTTGGGCTTATGAAAGTTGAGAACGAACGATTGAATAAGGTAGCGGTTCTGAAAGGCGGAATTTCGGCAGAGCGCGAGGTGTCGCTGGAGTCCGGGGCGGCGATTGCGGCCGGGTTGCGAGGGGCCGGTTATGACGTGACCGAGGTCGATGTTCAGAATCGGGATTTTTCGGTGCCGGATGGGGTGGAAGCGGTTTTTATTGCATTGCACGGCACGTTCGGTGAGGACGGCGGGGCACAGGCCCGGCTGGAAGAGCTCGGGATTTCCTATGTCGGTGCCGGTGTGGAGGCCAGTCGGATTGCTTTCGATAAGCTTTTGACCGAACAGGTTTTGAAACAGCTCGAAGTTCCGGTTCCCGGAAGCGAAGTGCTGCGGGCCGGTCAGGCGCGTACGCTGCCGCTTCCGGTAGCGGTTAAGCCGCCGCGCGAGGGGTCGAGTGTCGGCTGTCATCTGGTGTTTGAAGAGAAGGAGTGGAATGACGCGGTTTCTGAGGCGCTGACGCACGATGAAGAGGTGCTCGTTCAGCAGTTTATTCCGGGCCGCGAGTTCACGGTCGGTATTGTGGACCGCGAGGTGCTGCCGGTGGTTGAGATTGTCCCTGAAAAAGGTTGGTATGATTACGCCGCCAAATACAAAGAAGACACGACGCGTTATGTGGTTCCCGCCGAGCTGGGTTCCGAAAAAACAGCAGAAATGCAGGCGATTGCCCTGAAAACCTTTGACGCTCTCGGCGCGCGCGGGTTTGGGCGGGTCGATTTTCGGATGACGCCGGAAGGGGAGCTGTTTGTGCTCGAACTCAATACAATTCCCGGTTTTACCTCGCACAGTCTGCTTCCCAAGGCGGCCCAAGCGGCCGGAATCGAGTTTCCTGCTCTTTGCAGTCGCATCATGCAGACAGCTTGTTTATAAAAGCCGATAGCATCAACGGAGGAAAATCAAAGAACAATGGCGGCTGCAAAACCCAGAAAACGCAAGCAGTATGCGAGAACGAAATCGACGAAGAAGGACGCCTCGGCGCGTCGCGGCGTGCTTGTTTTTATCGGTTTAGCCCTGAGTGCTGTTCTGTTGTTTGCAGTGTATCAGCTGCTGGCGTATTCTCTGTCGTTTTTCTTTTCCCGCAATGATGCGTTTGAGCTGAAAAATATTGTGGTTACTTCGGACGGGCGGCTTTCGTCTTCCCAGCTGAAGGAATATGCGAATTTAACACCGGGGATCAATCTGTTTGATGTGAAGTTTGACGACTTGCGGGAGGACCTGACGTCGGTTCCTCTGGTGGAGTCGGTTCATATTCAGCGCCGGTTGCCGGATACATTGCTGGTGCGTGTCAGTGAGCGGGTGGCTCTGGCTCAGGTGCATTGGAAGTGGCGGGCGGTACCTTTTCTTGTGGACAGGCATGGCGTGGTGATGCCGGCGACGCGCACGGGGCGGGCTTTACCAATGATTGAGGGGCTGAAAGTCGAAAACCTTCGGCCCGGCGAGCGGATCACCAATGAAGGGGTGCTGTTCGCTCTGAAACTGCTGTCAACCTGCACTGAAATGCGGCTTTCAACCCGAATCAGGTTCGAGCGGTTTGACCTGCGTTATCCGGATTACATCACGGCCACGCTTGCCGATGGTATCTCGGTCCGTTTCCCGCGCCATTCGGCCCGCGAAAAAATGATTCGTCTTGCCCGTGTAATGGAACTCGCTCTGGAGCAGGGCCGACGTCTCAAAACGATCGATCTGACCCCGGACGGCCTGAACGTTCCCACCACCTGATGATAAGGATCTTCTCTGCATGGCTGCACCCCTGATTACTGCTCTGGAAATAGGAACGACAACCGTCAAAGTATTGATGGCTGAAGTCCGTGAAGACGGAGGCCTGATGGTTTCCGGCGTTGGCGAAAGCGAATCGCGCGGTGTTCATAAAGGCGAAATTATCGATTTTGAACTGGCGCTTGGTTCCGTGCGCCGCGCCATGGAAACGGCAGAGGGCAGTGCGCGTCGCACCATCGGGGAAAGTCTCTATTTAACCGCATCCGGCGGGCAGGCTGCCAGCCTGCTTCACCAGGCGGGCATTCCGGTTCTGAATGAATATGAAGAACCCGGGGGGGAAGTGACCCAAGAGGATATTGAGCACGTGCTGGAAGTGGCCCGCAAGGTACCGATTCCCGACGACCGGATTCGGCTGCACACGCTGCAGCAAACCTTTGAGGTCGACGGACGGGGCGGAATCAGCAATCCGGCAGGACTTTTGGCCCACGATATGAAGGTGGGCATGCTGCTGATTCATGGGCGTCGCTCGACTGTTGAAAACCTCAAGAAAATTCTGCAGGCCGTTCCGGTTCACTGTGAAGATGCCGCATTTTCCGGGTTCTGCTCGGCGCTGGCTGTGTTGACGCCGGAGCAGAAACGGGCCGGAGCCGTTGTGATTGACCTGGGCGGCGGCACCACCGACTTTGCGGTGTACAACGCCGGAACCGTGAGGCTGGCCGGATCCATTGCGGTCGGCGGAAGTCATGTGACTGAAGATATTTGCACTGGACTCAATATTAACCGCCGACAGGCCGAAGCACTTAAAAAAGCCTCCGGCAGCGCGATTATCAATGCCATGGATGGCGAGCAGAGCTTTTCGGTTCCGGCTGAAGGCGGATTCAGCGGACGGGTGGTTCGCTCTGTGACGCTGCACACAATTATTAATGCCCGTATGGAAGAAACATTCCGGCTGATTGCGGACCAGATTGAGGCTGCCGGACTGAGCGGCGTGCTCAGCGCCGGTGTTCTTTTAACAGGCGGCGGTTCCGCGCTGGAGGGCGCCGTGGATTTGGCTCAACAGGTTTTCAATGCGCCCGCTCAGATTGGCAAGATGGCTGACTGTGTCGGCATCTCCACTAAAAAAGAGGGGGCCCGCTTTGCGTCAGCGCTTGGAGCGGTTCGTTATGCCGCGGATCAAATGGTGAAGGAGCCGGAAGATACCACGCCGCTGCGCGGCTGGTTCTCCAAATTGTGGGGAGGTTCCCGTGGTTGATGGTGCAAAACGGATTTTGGTTCTGGGATTGGGTGGTGCCGGATGCTCGATTGTGTCGCGGATTGCTCCGCGCGCGCCGAAAGGAATGGAATTCGCGGTCATGGATTGCGATTCCCAAACCCTGAAAAAATGCTCGCTCATTGAAAACCGCCTCAATGCCGGAAAAAGCGTGACCGACGGATTGAGTTCCGGCGGGGATATGGATACGGGGCGGCGTTGTGCGGAAAAAACGGTGAAACCGTTTGAGGCGATGATCAGTGGGGTCGACCTGTTGCTGGTGATCGTGGGACTTGGCGGCGGCTTCGGTGGCGGAGCATCGTCCGTAATTGCCCGGATTGCGCGGAACGTCGGTGCGCATACAATCTTTTTTACGGTGTTCCCTTTTAAATTTGAAGGCGGTGTGATCCGCGGAAAAGCCCACAATGGACTTCGTCGCCTGCGCGCGTATGCGGATGCAATTATTCAGATGTCCAACAGCCGTCTTCAGCCGGAAGGTGACGCACTGCTTCAGGAAAGCATGGAGAACGCCGATCGGACTTTTGCCGCCGGTGTGGTCGGTCTGTGGCGTCTTCTGACGCAGACCGGTGGTGTCTGTAATCTGGATTTTGCTACGCTGCACACCATGCTTCGTAATTGTGATGCAACCTGCCGTTTTTCCTGTGCTTCAGCAACCGGAGAAAACCGGGCGGATGATGTCATTCAGGCGCTGTTCGATCATCCGCTGGCCGAAAACGGATCGGTGTTTAAGGATGCGCCCGGGCTGATTGTCGGGATTACCGGCGGCGATGACCTGCGGCTTTCCGAGGTTCGGAAAATCCTCGAAAGCGTGCGGCCGGACAATGACGAGAGCTGGGTGCGCATGGGAATTGCCACCGACACAGCTTTTTCCAATCGGATTTCGGTGCTGGTTCTCGCCGCTGAGGAGTGGAAAGATCCGCTGGTGGATGATAATCAGAACATGATCAGCGGTCAGGCGGAACTGAGCAGCGTACTTCGCCCGCGCTCCAGAGCATTCGGCGGTGCCGAGCGAACCATCTGGAATGGCGAAGACCTCGACGTGCCGACCTACCTGCGCCGGAAGATTAAACTGCCGCGTTAATGAGGCCGAAGGCTTCGTTACCATCACGCGTCTTTGAGCCGGCGGAGGCGGTGATAGAGCGGAAGCTGTGGTTCCGTTTAGTTATCTTTTTCAAAATCTTTCAGCCATTGACTTTGAACTTTTCTGGGGATGACGAATTCTTTGGAAAGTCTCGATGCAAACCAGGAAAAAAATGGAGCGATGATTAGTGAAACTGTCAGTATTATCAACCCCTTCAAATGGAATCCTTCATCATCTAACAGTGAATACGTTTTTTTAGGAAGGAATCGAAATGGGATTGTTATCAGCATGGAAAAGAAGATGAATAAGTATAGTCTCCCGATTATGCACCAGCCTGTTTTCCAAATCTCAAATAATTTCTTCATGTTCTTTTCCGATAGAGGGTGTGTTCTTGTGCTTTACTCAGAAGTGATGGTATGAGGTCTGTAACAGTTTAACCGGACAAGGTTTCGGAGTATCGTTTGGGTCTGTGGGTCATAGTCAATGCCGACAGACGGTGAGCGGGAGACGCTCGGCATTAAGTCTAGGGTTACTCCCTTTTTAGAAGTGGTTCTGCTGTTTATTCTATTTTTTCCATCACACTGACCTGCCCCCATGGACTGGACAGGTTCTAATGAGAGTCCAGCACGGGTATGTGACCTGCCCCCGTCGATTGGACCACTGAGCCTCTAAAATACGGCTTCTAATAGTTGCTGTGTTCTCTGGGTTCCCTCCCTCCTCCGGAGGAGGGAGGGAAGCGCGGACGCCTCCATCCACGCACCTATATATTCCGTCGGAGTCTTGTTATCAAGCGACTTATGCGGTCGCTGCTCATTGTAATCTTTTTTCCATGCTGCGAGTTTATCACGGGCATCGTCCACTCCGAAGAAAAGCTCCACATTCAAACATTCATCCCTCAACTTTCCGTTGAAGCTTTCGATGTATCCATTTTCGGTCGGCTTACCCGGTCGGATAAACTCCATGGCGACCTCATGATGATATGTCCAGGCATCCATCGACCTGGAGTAAAACTCGCTTCCGTTGTCCACACGAATGCTTTTGGGATAACCGCGTTGATTAGCCACTCCGTTCAGACAAGACGCGACCTTTTCACCGGTGATGGATCGGTCAGCATATAGCGCCAGGCATTCCCGACTAAAGTTATCGACTACCGTCAGTATCCTGAAGTGACGCCCGTCCTCGGTGCGATCCATCACAAAGTCCATACTCCATTGCTCGTTGGGCCCGGCAGCCTGCTCAAGAGGAACACGAGGCCGGTTCGCCAACTTTTTACGGGGTTTCGTGCGAACGGCAAGGTTTTCCTCCATGTAGACCCGATAGACTCTTTTGTGATTAATCTCCCATCCTTCCCGGCGCAACAGAACATGAATGCGCCGGTAACCGAACCGGACACGTTTAGCGGCCAGTTCCTTAATCCGCAGACGAAGCGCCTCATCGTCCCGAGGCTTCGCTTTGTAGAAAAAGGTGGTCCGGCTTAACTCAAAAAGCCCGCACGCCCGGCGGCCCGAGAGTCCGTATGCATCACATGCCCCCTCGGCCAGTTCGCGCTTCCGTGCAGGCTTCAGAGCTTTTTTGCAATGACCTCCTGCAAGATGTGCTTGTCCAGACTCAGGTCGGCTACGAGCTGCTTCAACTTGCGGTTTTCATCACGTAACATGCGTAACTCCCGCACCTCGCTTACTCCAAGCCCCTTGTACTTCTTGCGCCAGTTGTAAAACGTGGCCTCACTGACTCCCATCGACCGGCATAGTTCGGCTATCTTCTCGCCGTTCTCCGCCTGCTTCAGGGCATATACGATCTGTTCCTCTGTGTATCTCTTCCGCTTCATTCGTCCTCCTTATCATGAGGTTAAACGAAGCCGAATCCTAAAGTATCAACTGGTCCAGTTTTCGGGGTGAACGTCATTCCTCTATCGCGAGGTGTTCGGCATCGAACTCGGAAGGATAGCTCCTGTACGCAGCGATTCATGCGGTGCAGGAGCTGCTGGCCATGCAGATGTATCGACTACAATGATTTACACCCATGTGCTGAATCGGCCCGGAGTTTCCGGGCAAAGCCCGTTTGATACGTTTTGGTATTTTTCACGTATTGGGAGAAACGGTCCGCGTCTATGCAATAGATCTCCACTTCTCTGGAGAGACAAGTGGGTGAAGGCTCGGCTCTCTTCGAAACCTTGGAAACTTAAAGATCTCCGTTGGCAATGCGGCGGAGGGCTTCCGGATAGGCAATGTGTTCCTGCTCATGGATGCGGTTCATGAGCGTTTCTTCGGTGTCGTTCGGTAATATCTCGACCCGCTTTTGAATAATAACCGGCCCGGTATCGATGCCTTCGTCGACGAAATGGACAGTGCACCCGGTTTCTGTTGCACCGGCTTCCAGCGCCTGTTTTCCGGCGTGCAGTCCAGGGAAGTTCGGGAGCAAAGAGGGGTGAATGTTGACGATGCGCCCGGCGAAAGCGCGCAGCAGTCCCGGTTTGACAATGCGCATGAAGCCGGCCAGAGCGATAAAGTCGCCGCCGTGCTCTTTAATCATGCCAATGGCTCGCTGTTCCGCTTCTCCATCGAGTTTGGATTTGAATGGCGCGCAGTCCAGATAGATTGCCGGGTGTCCGAATTTCCTTGCGCGCTCCAGAATGAATGCGTCTTGGTTGTCTGCAAAAACGCAGGCGATTTGTGCGTTGAGTTGACCTTTTTCAATGGCCTCGGCAATAGCCTGATAGTTGGATCCGGAGCCGGAACCGAAAACTGCAATGTTCAGCATGACTAATCCTGTTGAGTTGATTCGCTAAAAAGATCATTCAACAGGATCTGGCAGGCGATGTCAGGCTTATTGTGGCTAAGCCTCCGGTTTGCAGTTTCGGTGCCGCTCTCTTGTCGCGGGATCTCTCAGAGCCCTTTGCCAAACCAGCGCCCGCGGGTGCCGATAATGATGCAGAGGCCTGTAATCAAGAGAGACGCGATCAGTGCCATGGAACGGTATTGCTGCACTTCAACATCGTAGTCTGCCGGACGAAGCAGGATAAAGATAGATATTCCAACCGAAAGGCTGGCGATCGCAATCCACCACAACCAGGCATTATGATTAATTTTTTTCATCTCGACCATCAAAGCGAACAGTGTATCCATTTGCGCTTCAGACACAAGAAAAACCTTGTTGTCGATCGGGAATTAAAGCTTTGTTTTTTCAACCGCTTTCAGTAACCGCTCGAGGTCGCCTTTTAAATTTTTCATTTCATCTGCGGAGTGCTCGGAAACAGATAATCCGTACCGGGCGGCTTCCACCTGATGAAACAGCGATTTGGCCTGTTCTGTTTCAACGTTGGCCTGTGTGAGTGCCTGAAGAACGACGGTCGGGGTCACATCGCCCGGTGGCAGGTTCAGCCGGTTGCCGAAATACGAAGTAAATGCATCTGCCAGAGCTTCATAAAACGCTGCGGTATCATTCTTATGAATCGCTTCCGTTGCGTTCCTGAATGCTTTTCGGGCAGCTTTCGGGGCCTGCTGCCGGCGAACCCATGCGGTATCTTTGCGGCGCCAGTGGTAGACTTTCTGGATGATGAAGAGGATCCCTCCGATCCCCAGTGCGGCCGGCAGGGTCCATAGCCATGGGCGAATCAGTTCCCATTGTTTCCGAACCCATTTTGTGATGCGCTGGAGGTCGCTTTCGGTGGCAAACGGTGTGTCGGCCGGTGCGGCGACAACGCTGTCTTTAGCAACAAACAGCTGGGCCGTATTGTTGGACGATGCAAGCACCGTGATCGGAATCGGCGGGCTGCTGATGGTGCGGTATGTTTCGTTGCCGCTGTCGAAAAAAGAAAAATCAATGGACGGAATTTCAGTGACATCGGCGTCGCGCGGCGAAATAACCTGTTCAAAGCGAACACCGTTTTTTCCCTGTTCGCGGATGGCGTCGCCGAACAGGCGGAACGGGGCATTGACCGGCAGGGCAGGCGGCTGGATGCGATCATAGTTTCCTTCGCCCACGATGGTCATTTTCAGGGTCACCGGATCTCCGGGGGCAACTTCGATCGGATCGGCCTCAACGTGAAAATTGAAGCGACCAACCGCACCGCTGAAACCGTCCGGTCTTCCGGTGCCCGGGAGCGGCAGAACGTTGACGGCGACCTCTTCGACCGGCAGTTCAACCGGAATCGTTTGGACTCGATCAAACAACCCGAACCCGAACGGATCGCGGCTGCGCCGCTGCTGCGGAGCAGCTACCTGTACGGTAACGACTGGAGCAAACCTGAATTCACCGGAACCCATGGCGCGCATCGGGGTTTTGAAGTGGCGCACATCATAAAGGACTCCGTCGATCTGTTCCCGGCGGCGATCTGGGATTTCTTCCCATGCCACGTCGGAAAGCCCTGTTTCCGGAAGTCCCTGAAGGTTGATGTTCCCTGCCAGCTGGACGTCTGTGCGGGAATAAATTGACAGCGTCAGTTCAAAGGGTTCCTGCACATATACTTTTTCGCGGTCGGCGGTTAGTTTTGCAAAAACAACGTCATTCCAGCTTTGTGCCGTTGAGGTGTCTCCGGATGTGGCAACCACTTTAAGCTGTCCGGCCAGCTGTTTCACTTCGCCGTCCACCTTGTAGCTGAAAGGCCCAATCTGAAACTCTCCGGTTTTCTGGGGGTAGACGGTTGTCGTGTATGAAACGGATTTATCGACCTTGCCATTGATAATGCTGGTATTGCTGGATTGTCCGGTGCCGGAGAACCGAAGGCCGTCTACCTGGGGAAAGCTCGGCGCTCCGGGCCGTTTTGCATTGCGGACCTCCACTTTCACCTGCGCGGTCTCGCCCAGAGAAATAATCGGCGGATTCACAGACAGTGTCACATCCGCGGCCCATGCCTGAAGGGCTGACAGCACAACGAATATGCCAAGGTTCCAGTTTCGGGTTTTCAGTTTCAAATTGCTCTCCATCACCAGTCTTTGTCTACTTTCACCGGGGCGCCGAGATAGGGCCGTAAATCAGTGCGCTGATCTTTTTCGTTCAGTTTCATTGCGTCAAGCAGTTGCTGCGCTTCTTCCGGACTCATTTCTCCCGCCTGATGCGGCTGGGCTTCGGGCGGCTGAGCTTCCTGCGGTTCCTGTTCGTCCGCCTGTTGTTGTTCCTGCTCCTGTTGCTCCTGGTCTTGTTGCTGCTGTTGATCCTGATTCTGCTGGTCTTGGTTCGGGTTCTGCTGGTCTTGGTTCGGGTTCTGCTGATCCTGATTCTGGTCTTGCTGATCCTGTTGATCCTGATTTTGCTGGTTCTGTTGGTCTTGCTGTTCCTGCTGCTGTTCGATCAGCTCTTTGAGTTTCAGCAGTTTTTCATCGGTCGGGTATTGTCCCAGAGCCTGAGTAACCAGATTGCTGGCAACGCTGTTATTGCCATAGATATATTCGCGTGCCGCCGGATTGAACAGCTCTGTGGCTGTCTGTGCTTCTGCTGGCGCAGAAGACAGAAGTATGAAAGATGAAAGGTGAAAGATGAAAATGGTATTCCTTTTGAGGAAGACCAGACCTTTTCGTCTATTGAACGCTACCTTTTTCATAGTTCATCTTTCATCGTTCATAATTCCCGGCTTGCGGATAAACAATGTTAATCACATTCTGGTTGTTCTGGATCATCTGCTGGAATTCCTGACCCAGCTTCTGGTCAATGTCAAACGCCCAGCGGCGTTCCCTGGAGTCGGCCAGCATCACATCGGCGGCGGCCTGATATTCATACATATCGATGGCGTGCTGGACATCCTTCAGTTCTTCTTTTGTCTGTTCAACCGTGCGTTCGAGCATTTGAAGCTGCCCATCGGCGCGGTCTTTCAGCGGCTGAACCTGCCGGTTGTTCGGATCAAAATCATCCTCAACCGGCGCCAGTGTTTCCTTGGCCGTTTCATAGTTTTCCTTGGCGGCCTTTGCCTGATCCTGCTGGAGCAGTCCGTCGGCTTCATTGATCAGCTTTTCGGCCTGTGTCATGCGGCCGCTGACCATCCAGTTGAGCGCCCGTTCCAGATTCTGTTTGGCATCGAGATCATCGGGCTTCAGTTCCAGTGAATCTTCAAGCAGTGTAATGGCTTCGGCGACCGCCTCCAGCCGGTTGGTGATGCTTCCGTCCGCCGTTCCGGCGAGCAGGGCGGTACCCTGGTTGTAGAGCGCTCTGGCTTTCAGCTTTTCGTCTTCGGTCTGGGCGGCCACATCACCGAAGAGTTTTTCCGAACCTTTGAAATCCTTCGTCCTGTACAGCCCGCAGGCCGCGTTAAAGGTTCCAATGTCTGGACCCGACCTTTGGGAGAGAGGCTTCGCGAATGCGAAGCAACGACTAAAAGGAGTGGCAAACTTTTCTTCTGCAAAGGCACTCGAACTCAAGAGGAGAATTGCCACAAAAGAGCGCAGAGAACACAAAGAATGCAGTATTTGTCCTTTGCGGCCTTTGTGCTCTTTTGTGGCTGAAACAATACACTTCTTCATTTCGCTTTTCCTGCAATGAGAGCTTCAGAGAACAGTAAAATCAGGGCGGCAGCGACAAACCAGCTGAATCGTTCTTCGTAGACCTTTGCGAGACGGGTGTCCTGCTCGTCGCGCTGGAGGTTGGAGATGCCGAGCTTGTAGATGCGGTCGAGGCCGAAGTCGCCGGGCGCGGAGCGGACGTAGAAGCCGCCGGTTTCGCGGGCGAGCTGTTCGAGCAGTGTTTCGTTGATCGTACTTTTCACCACGCGGCCCTGGCTGTCCTTGATGTAGCCGCCGCCCTCGGCCGGAATCAGTTCCCCTTGGGGCGTGCCGACGCCGATAGAGTAAAGCCGGATTTTTTCCGACTTCAGTTTTTCAGCCATCTTTTCCGGATCGCCTTCGTGATCCTCGCCGTCGGTGATGAGAATGATGACCTTATCGGCCTCGCTGCCTTTTTCGAAGCTGTCCGCCGCCGTTTCGAGCGCCTGGGCGATGGCGGTTCCGCCGCGCGGGATGATTCCAGCATAAATGTCGTCGAGCATCATCGTGAAGGCCGCATAGTCGATGGTTGCCGGGCACTGCAGGAAGCTGCTGCCCGCAAATGCGACCAGCCCGATGCGGTCGCCTTTGAGCTGACGGATGAAATCGCGTACGGCCCACTGCGCCTGTTTCAGGCGGTTGGGGCGGATATCGGTGGCCAGCATGCTTTTGGAGGTGTCGAGCACAACGAGAATGTCGAGCCCGCGGTGGCGGACTTCTTCCCATTTAAAGCCCCACTGAGGGCGGGTGAGTGCCAACCCGACACACAGCAGCGCCAGTACGCGCAGGACCGTGCGCCGCCGTGCCGATTTTGTACTGAAGCCGGGAATGACGGTCTTCCAAACATTGGAAGAAATCAGGCAAGCAAGCTTGCGTTTTCTTTGCCGGTGGAGAACGACCAGCAGAACCATCAGCGGCAGCGCGAGCAGCAGCCATTTAAAAAACTCTGGAGCGGCAAATCTCATTCCGGAAGCCTCCCGAAGCGTGTGAGCGAAAGCAGTTTTTCCAAGGTCAGGAATAATACGGCGGCGATCAGCCAGCTCTGCGCGGTTTCTTCATAGCGGGTAAACTGCTGCATTTCGATTTCAGTTTTTTCGAGCTGGTCGATGGTGTCGTACACCTTTTTCAATTCGTTCAGGTCCATCGCGCGGAAAAAACGGCCTTTACTGATGTCTGCCACCTGTTCGAGGACGGTGGTGTCGAGCTGCTGCGGCGCCTGTGTAAAGAATCCCTGCCGCACCGGCAGTCCGCCGCCGATGCCGATGGTGTAGATTTTGATGCCGAGCGCGGCGGCGGCTTGCGCCGCGTTTTCGGGCGTCAGCTCGCCGCGGTTGTTTTCGCCGTCGGTCACCAGCACGACGATGCGGCTCTTGGCTTCGCTGTCGCGCAGGCGGTTGACTGCCGACGCCAGCGCGTCACCGATTGCCGTGCCGTCTTCGAGCATGCCGGTGCGCAGTCCATCCATGCGCTGGATCAGCCAGCTGTGATCGAGCGTGAGCGGCGCGACCGAGTAGGGCAGCGCGGAAAAGGCGACCATGCCGATGCGGTCATCGGGACGTTTTTGGATAAAGTCTGCAATCACAGCTTTGGCGGAATCGATGCGGGTGACGCGCTGTCCGTTATGTGCGAAGTCCGGCGTGTCCATGGAGGTGGACAGGTCGAGCAGCAGGACGATGTCGACGCCCTCGGTGTTGACGCGGCTTTCCTGCAGACCGCGCTGCGGGCGGGCGAGTGCGACAATCAGGCAGACCAGTCCCGCGGTGTACAGGATCGGGAACAGCGGCTGAAGCCGCACGGTCAGGCTGACGGGCAGCTGCAGCAGCAGGGCGCTGTCGGGGAAGTTGATTGAACCGCGCCGCCTGCGACCCCGCCACCACAGAAGCAGCGGGACGATCAGCAGCAGCAGGAGCAGATATGGATTGGCAAATCTCATAGGAATATTTATTTAGCCACGAAGGAGCGCAAAGGGCACAAAAGGAAGGAGGATGGATAAGATTTTTGCAGTGGATATTCGGCGGTCAAATTTGTCCAGAATGTATTTTTTGATCTGGAATTTATAGGAGCCGAAATTGATCAGAAGTCCGTGTTCTATATTCGCGGATCGCAGGTAGCCGATCACTTGAGCTTCATGTTCATCGGCCAGTGTTTTACAGGCTTTGAGTTCTATAATCAGTATGTCTTCAATAATGATGTCCGCAAAGTACTCGCCGATTATTGTTCCGTCTTCGTCATGAACCGTCAGCGGTTGCTGTTGTTTGACAGTAAGCCCGGCGTTTTGCAGGCGGTGAACCAGAGCATTTTCATATACTTTTTCCAGATGGCCGGTGCCGTGATATTTGTGGATGGCGTATGATGTTTCTCGAACCAGATCGCAGAGTTTTTTAATTTTTTCTTCCATCATTGACCTCCTGTCTTTGGGTTCTTTGTGCTCTCTTGTGGCAAATCCTCTTGAGTGGTTTGGTCAATGAATTGTTCAACAGTACCCAAGGCGGTCTGCATGACTTCCTGCTGTGCATCCGCTCGGGCGAATTTAACGAGGTCGGACTGCTCAAAGACGGTTGCGAGGAATTTTTTGTGCTCATGCGGAAGCTTTTGCGTGAGTTCTTCAGTCGTGCACTCCGGAGCATTCTGGTCGAAGCGGCCTTCCAGATAGGTGCGCAGGATGAGCGAGAGCTTCACAAAGAACGGCTCGGGAACCCACTCTTCGTTTTTCAGTGCGGCGAGCGAGTCGCGCGCGACAATGTGCGGAGGAATTGCCGGTGCGGCTGCGGCCAGCGCTTTGGGGCGTTTGACAAACCAGAGTGTGATCAGTCCGGCGACCAGTGCTGCGGCGATAATCAGCAGGATCACCCACAGGATCATTTTCAGGTTTTTGACCGGACCTTTGATGTCGGACAGTTTGCCGGCGTTTTCGCTGTTGAGAGTGCTTTCAACGTTCAGAGTCAGCTGCGGCAGTTTCTGGAGTTTCTGTGTTCCGTCGGAAAACGTGCAGACGGCCACATTGGTTGTAATCAGCCAGTTGCCGGTGCGCAGGGACGTGAGCCGGACGATTTCTTCGGTTTCCAAGACGCCTTCGGCTGGAGTGGAAGTTTCGGTGGCGCGGCCGCGCACGACGATTTCTTTACGGTTTCCAAGGGTTGGAAACTGTACCGTGCTGCCGGGCGCGTGTCGGGCGGTCATCGTGAGCGTAATGACATCGCCGACATGAATGGTTTCTTTGCTCAGCACGGCTTTGGCCGCAAACCCGCCGTCCGGCAGTGTAGGCTTTTCGCAGCCGGTGATCAGCGCCAGTGCGAGTCCCAGAGCTCCAAGTTTCAAGTGTCGAATTTCAAGTTTCATCGTCTGCTGCTTCGGGTTCGGAAGAATTTGATGAAGGGTTTGTCGTAGGGTTGTCCGGCGAAGAGCTCGATGATGTCGATTCCGGCGCGGCGCAGGGTCCGGTGAAGATTTTCGATCCGCTCTTCCTGGGCGAGGAGCAGCTCGCGGCGCACGGCGGCCGAGGAGGTGTCGACCAGTACGCGACCTCCGGTTTCCGGGTCGCGCCATTCGACCAGTCCGGCAGCGGGCAGAGCCCGTTCACGGTTGTCGCCGATGGCGACGGCGATCAGATCGTGGCGGCGGGCGGTGATTTTCAGCGGGCGCTCGCAGTTGATCGGAAAGATGAAGTCGCTGATCAGGAAGGTGACCGCTTTGCGGCTTTGCGTGTGGTTGAGATAGTCGAGGGCGGGGGCCGCGTCGGTTCCGGTGCTTTGCGGTTCGTGGCTGAGCACTTCCTTGATGATACGCAGGACGTGCCGCGGGCCTTTGCGCGGCGGAATGTATTTTTCAACCTGGTCGGAGAAGAGGATCAGCCCGATGCGGTCATTGTTGCGCGTGGCCGAAAAAGCGAGCATGGCGGCGACCTCAGCGGCGAGATCGCGCTTGAGTTGCGGCGTGCTGCCGAAATCGTTCGAGCCGCTGATGTCGACCATGAGCATGACGGTCATTTCGCGTTCTTCGACGAACTTTTTGATATGCGGCACGCCGGTGCGCGCGGTGACGTTCCAGTCGATGGAGCGGATGTCGTCGCCGGGCACATACTCGCGCACTTCGTCGAACTCCATTCCGCGCCCTTTAAAGGTGGAGTGGTAGCGTCCGGCAAACACGTCGTTGACCGCGTGACGCGTCTTGATTTCGATTCTTCTGACTTTTTTCAGAAGTTCTTTATGGTTGCTGGTCTGGTTCATTTTATTTGGCCACGAAAGAGCGCAGAGATCTCAAAGAATATGCTTTTGTGTTCTTTTGTGGCAAATCCCCTGTTGTTACGGTACCGGAATTTCTGAGAGCAGTTTTTCGATGATGTCATCGCTGGTCAGTTCGTCCGCCTCGGCCTCATAGGAAACGATGATGCGGTGGCGGAGGATGTCCGGTGCGATGGATTTGACATCCTGCGGGGTGACGTATCCGCGGCCCTGCAGGAAGGCGTGGGCGCGGGCGCCGTTAGTCAGCGCGAGCGTGGCGCGCGGGCTGGCGCCGTAGCGCAGGTAGTCGGCAATATCGAGATTGTATTTTTCCGGTTCGCGGGTGGCGAAGACGATGTCGAGGATGTATTCCTTGATTTTGTCATCCACATAGATTTCGTCGACCGCTTTGCGGGCTTCGAGAATAGTGGCCGGGGTGATGACCGGACTGACCTCGATATTTGTGCTGGTGTGCGCCATGCGTGCGAGGATTTTTCGTTCTTCGTCGCGGGACGGATAGTCGATGTTCAGTTTGAGCATGAAGCGGTCGACCTGAGCCTCGGGCAGGGGATAGGTTCCTTCCTGTTCGATCGGGTTTTCGGTGGCCATGACGAGGAACGGTTCCGGAAGATGGAAGGTTTCGTCGCCGATGGTCACCTGGTGTTCCTGCATGGCTTCGAGCAGGGCGCTTTGTACTTTGGCCGGGGCGCGGTTGATTTCGTCGGCGAGGATGATGTTGGAGAAAACCGGTCCTTTTTTGGTGAAAAAGTCGCCGTCTTTCGGGTTGTAGATCAGCGTTCCGATCAGGTCGGCGGGGAGCAGGTCCGGGGTGAACTGAATACGCTGGAAGCTGGTTTCCATCGCGGAGGCCAGTGTATTGACCGTCAATGTTTTGGCCAGTCCGGGCACTCCTTCGAGCAGAACATGCCCATTGGAGAGCATGCCGATAATCAGACGGTCGATCAGGTAATCCTGCCCGACGATCACCTTGCCGATTTCCGCCTTGAGCGAGGGAATAAACGCGCTGGCTTCGCGCACTTTTTCGTTGATTACTTCAAGTCCTGCCATCTACGTGTCTCCTTTTTTAAAATTGTTTGAGTCAGAACAGACTAGCCACCCTCGTAAAACGTTCAAATTATTACTCATATTTTTTCTATGTACGGAAACTCAGCGAGCCGTTGACTATTTCTGCATGTACGGTGCTGCCGTCGCTGATGGTTCCGGCGATCAGATCCCGAGCCAGCTGGGTTTCAAAGTGCCGCTGGATGTAGCGCTTGAGCGGGCGGGCGCCGTAGACCGGATCAAATCCTTCCCGGATGATGTGCGCCTTGACGTCGTCGCCGACCTCCAGCCGGATGTCGCGGGCTCTGAGCCGGCCGCGCAGTTCGTCGAGCAGCAGGTCGACAATGCCGCCGATTTCATTTTCCGTGAGCGGCTTGAACAGCACGGTGTCGTCGAGCCGGTTCAGGAACTCGGGGCGGAAGCTGCCCTTCAGCATGTCCATGACCTGCTCGCGGGTTTGCTCCGCGATATGTCCCTGGGCATCAATCCCGTCGAGCAGCAGGGTCGAGCCGATGTTGCTGGTCATGATGACGATGGTGTTTTTGAAACTGACGGTGTGGCCCTGTGAATCGGTCAGCCGGCCGTCGTCGAAAATCTGCAGCAGAATGTTGAAGACATCCGGGTGCGCCTTCTCGATTTCGTCGAGCAGGACCACGGAGTAGGGCTTGCGCCGGACGGCTTCGGTCAGCTGTCCGCCTTCTTCATAGCCGACGTAGCCGGGAGGCGCCCCGACGAGCCGCGAGACGGTATGCTTTTCCATATATTCGCTCATGTCGATGCGCACCATGTGCTCTTCGCTGTCGAACAGTTCGTACGCCAGCGTGCGGGCCAGTTCGGTTTTGCCGACGCCGGTCGGGCCGAGGAACAGGAATGCGCCGATCGGGCGGTTGGGGTTGTTGATGCCGGCGCGGGCGCGCAGTACGGCGTCGGCGACGGTGTCGACCGCTTCGTTCTGGCCGATCACCCGCCGGTGCAGGTGGTCGGAGAGCGCCAGCAGTTTTTCGCGCTCGCCTTCGAGCAGCCGGGTGAGCGGAATGCCGGTCCATCGGGAGATCACTTCGGCGATTTCCTCTTCGGTGACTTCTTCGCGCAGCAGCGTCGAGGCGTCTTGTTGTTCTTTTTCTTCCAGTTTCTGCAGCTGTTTTTCGAGTTGCGGAATGGTGCCGTGGCGCAGTTTGGCGACGCGCTCCAGATCGTAGTTGCGTTCGGCATCTTCGCTTTCGCGGCGGGCGAGCTCGAGCGCTTCGCGCAGGTCGCGCACCTTCTGGATGCCGCCTTTCTCGTTTTCCCACTGCGTGCGCAGCGTATGGGCTTCGGCTTTCAGGTCGGCGAGCTCGCGCTGAAGGGTTTCAAGCCGCTCTTTGCTGGCTTGATCCTTCTCCTTCTTGAGCGCGGTCTCTTCGATTTCAAGCCGCATGACCTTGCGGGTGATTTCGTCAAGTTCGGCGGGCAGCGAATCGATTTCGGTACGGATCGAAGCGCAGGCTTCGTCCATCAGGTCGATGGCTTTGTCGGGCAGGAACCGCTCCGTGATATAGCGGTCCGACAGCACGGCCGATGCAACCAGTGCGGTATCTTTGATCCGCACGCCGTGATGCACCTCGAACCGCTCGCGCAGTCCGCGCAGGATGGAGATCGTGTCTTCGACGCTGGGCATGTCAACCAGCACCGGCTGGAAGCGGCGCTCGAGCGCCGCGTCCTTTTCGATGTATTTGCGGTGCTCGTCGAGCGTGGTGGCGCCGATGCAGTGCAGCTCGCCGCGCGCCAGCATGGGTTTGAGCATATTGCCGGCGTCGCTGGATCCTTCGGTTTTTCCTGCGCCAACAATGCTGTGCACCTCATCGATAAACAGGATGATGCGTCCCTCGGCGGCCTTGATTTCGTTGAGCACCGCCTTGAGGCGTTCTTCAAATTCCCCCCGGTATTTTGCGCCGGCCATCAGTGAAGTCATGTCCAGCGCGAAGATGGTTTTGTCTTTGAGTCCCTCGGGCACGTCGCCGCGCACGATGCGGTGGGCGAGGCCTTCGACGATGGCGGTTTTGCCGACGCCGGGTTCGCCGATCAGCACCGGGTTGTTTTTGGTCTTGCGCGAGAGGATGCGGATGACCGACCGGATTTCCGCATCGCGCCCGATGACCGGATCGAGCTTGCCGGAGCGGGCCAGCTCGACGAGGTCCTGTCCGTATTTTTTGAGTGCGTCGTAGACCCCTTCCGGGTTGTCGGAGGTCACCCGCTGGTTTCCGCGGATCGTCTTGAGTGCATCGAGGATGCCGTTTCGTGTAATGGCCTGTTCGTCTAAAATTTTATGGGCGGCACTGCCGCTTTCGCCGGCAAAGGCCAGCAGCAGGTGTTCGGCGGAGAGAAATTGGTCGCCCAGTTTTTTCATTTCTTTTTGAGCCGTGACCAGCAGCTTGTCGAGCCGAGGGCTCACATAAATTTTTCCGGCTTCTGATCCAGGACCGGACACGGCGGGAACTTTTGCCAGTTCCTGTTCGAGTCGGGCCTGAGCGGTGGCGGTGGACGCCTCCATGCGTTCGAACAGTTGCGGGGCCAGTCCGTCCTGCTGGCGGAGCAGGGCCAGCAGCAGGTGTTCGCCGTCAATCTGCTGATGTCCGGCTTCGGCACCCAGGACCTGAGCGGCCTGAAATGCTTCGCGGACCTTCTGTGTCATCTGGTTGAAATCGATCATTGGATACTCCTTCTGTTTTATTCGCTTTTGAATAAAAGCATCAGGAGTGCCAGAAATGGTTTGCTTTGATTGTAAACGGTTTGTGATTTTTCCGGTTTCAGAATCTTGGAAAAACTGTCGCAGGACGTGTGTCAGGATGACTCGATAAAGACCGTTTTCCTGCGGTTAAACGTTGCTGCACAGTAAATTTAAAAGCGAATGTGGTATCGTCTGCGCGGAGCGATTGTGCCGTTCAGAAACAGTAAAAAAAGCGGGCCGGGCGCAAGCACCCGGCCCATACAGGGGTGTATGTGGGAGATTTTTATGCTGTCAGCTGTTCTGCGGTGTAACGGCGGCGTTTGCTCTTCTGTTTTTTCAGCTGACGTTCGATATCTTCAAATGCAAGGCGGATGGCCGAGTGAAGATGATCCAACTGGGTGCTTTCCTGCTGAATTGTTGATATGAGCAGTTTTTTTCTTGGGACCTTCAGCCGGGCGGATACGTGGTAGATTCCGCCTTTATTCCAGTGGTGAGTTTCGTCGATGACCACGGTGCATAAACCGGACTCTGCTCCAAACCGCGGCAGCTTCGCCGCATATTCCTGAATGAGCTGCTTGATGGCAGCTGATGGTTCCATGTGACGGAATTGAATGTGAAGGTTTAACGATTTGTCGGTTGCGATGTTCTGCATACGTCTTTCCTTTCATTTTGGTTTGGACGCGGTCTGGCCGCGCGTTGTTTTTCCAATGTTTGGAATATACATTCAGACGTTCCTGAAAGAGATATGTTCAAAAGTTATTACCAGAAAAGTGACAATGCGATTCGCCGTATAATTCCCAGGCCAATCAGCAGGATTAACGGACTCAAGTCAATGGCCATGCGGCCGAAGCCGGGTGTGAGTATTTTGTGGCGCATCGGCGCAAGCAGCGGTTCATAAAAAGGTGCCAGCCTGCAGCGAATCCGGGCGCTGACCGGGTGAATAATCCATGACGTGAGAATGTAGATAAACAGCCCCAGTTCATAGATGCCGAATACAGAATCAATCAGTTTAAACATGCTGCCTTCTTTTATCTGGTCTTTATTTACGAAAGCTTATTCAACTTTTCGTAGAGCTCTTTTTCTTTGGGAGAAGGTGGTTGCGGAACAACAACTTTTGCGACGGCGTAGAGGTCGCCCCGGTCGCCGCCAGGTTTTTTGAGACCTTTGCCGGTCAGTCGGAATTTGCGGCCGGGCTGGGTGCCGGGAGGAATCCGCAGAGTGGCATGGCCGTCGATCAGCTGCAGTCCGACTGATGCCCCAAGAACCGCCTGCGGCGGGGTGAGCGGCACTTCGGTTTTGAGATCGGCGCCGTCCACTTTAAAGCGCGGGTGGGGGGCAATGGAGATGCGAATGAGCAGGTCGCCGTACCGTCCCTGATTCCGAAGCCGCAGTTTTACGCCTTCACGAATTCCGGGAGGGATGTTCAATTCGCAGTTTCTGGGAGCGATTCCTCTGTATCCGAATGGATCTGGATTCGTTTTTTACCGCCATGGAAGGCTTCCTCCAGCGTCAGCGTGAGTTCGGTCTCGTCATGAGTCCGGCGCTGCGGCTGCGGACCGAAAACCTCGGCAGACCGAAAACGACTGCTGTTTCTTCCCAGCATGTCCCCGAACAGTGATTCAAAATTTGACTCAGAGACAGAGTCATTTTGTCGCAGAGTTAATCTGACGCGTTGTTTCGGTAATTCGATAGTGTGAATAAAGTTTTCTGGAATAATGCTGATGTATATGTGACCGTATTGGTTCTGTTTGGGCGAATAAGAGAGAGATGAGGATGAAGATGAAGAATAGAGTGTTGAGCGTATGTGTTGCAGTTTTTGTGGCGGGGTCTGCTGCGCAGGCTGCATTGATAACCTTTAATGATGCGGATTTGGGCGGATCATCCGTACGCCAGTGGACGAATCTGACTAATTATCGTTACACGGAGGGGGATTATGTGTTCGGGGCGAGTTCGAGCTTTAATCCCTCTTGGAATGGGGGGGTTGCAGGTACCAATTGGGTGGGGGATATTGATGGCTCGCAGTACGGATATCTGACGGCAGGCGCTGGTTTTTTCATGAAACGTACGGATGAAGAGGTTTTTACGCTCAATAGCTTGAGCCTCCAGAATGGATCGGCCAGCGTGGCCGGTTCTGTGAGGATTTATAAAGATTTCGGGCTGGGTACGCAGAGCGAAGTTGCTGTTATTAACTTAGCAGCCAGGGAGATTAAGGAAAACGTATCACTGAATATTGCAGATGCCTCCAACATCTATATCGAAGGCATAATTAACACCGGCAACATGTATGGAGTTGATAACGTTAGTGTTGTTCCGGAGCCTGCGACGGCTGGGTTTATGGGGATAAGCGGAGTCGTGCTGCTTGTGTTCCGTCGTCTCAAAAAATACTATCAGCAATAAAGCGTCCGCTTTTGGCAGAAAGCCGGATGTTTGTTTGCGCATCCGGTTTTTTTGTGTTTGGCCATGAAGGGTGTCTGAGGGATCAGGCGGTGATGTTTGTTTGCCGGAGCGCTTCGTAGAGGACGATGGAGGCGGAGTTTGCCAGATTGAGCGATCGGACCGCATCGAGCTGCATCGGGATATTGTAGACATCCTCCGGATGTGCTTCCAGCAGTTCCAGCGGAAGACCTTTGCTTTCCGAGCCGAAAATCAGGCAGTCACCGGGCTGGTATTTCGCCTCGGTGTAGTTTTTGGAACCGCTGGTGCTAAAGTAGATTTTCTGATGGTTGGAAAAATGATCTGTAAATCTTCCAAGGTTTGGAAACTTATTGACGGTCACAGCATCCCAGTAGTCGAGTCCGGCGCGCTTCATATGCTTATCGGTCAGCTGGAAGCCGAGCGGTTCGACTAGGTTAAGGGTTGTTCCGGTCGCGGCGCACAGGCGGGCAATATTGCCGGTATTCTGCGGAATATCCGGTTCGACGAGAACGATATTGAACGCCGGATCCGGCCAGTGGAACGGCATCTGTTTTCTTGGACGGGGTGTATTCATCAGGCCAGTATGCGAAGGTCGGTGGGATGAATGCAAGTTTTTGGATGAATGGCGTTGACTTAGGCGGGGTGGATATCTATAAACGCGCCTTTCCTGACGGGGGTATAGCTCAGTTGGTAGAGCGCTTGAATGGCATTCAAGAGGTCAGGGGTTCGACTCCCCTTACCTCCACCAGTCTAAACTGTTGGACATCAAGTCGTTGGAGAATCTTTCCCTTCACAAATCTCTCCTGTTCGCGGGAATGTGTGGTCTAAAGTGTGGCTTTGGCCCGTTTGATTTCCCGCCTTGTACCAAAACAACGCATTGCGTTTAACAGGGAGAAGATCATGGGACTGGAACTGAGACGGGATAAAAATCACAACCTCCGCTCGAAGTGGTGGTATGGCCGATACATCATTAACGGGAAGCGGCACTTCACGAATCTGGGCATTGAAGTCAAAGGTAATGCGCCGGAAAGCCTTCGTAAACGCGGCGATATGGCGTTTGAATGTTCCCGCACTCTGGCTGAGGCTAAGCTCAAAGAATTGGTGTCAGAGGCGCACAGCCGCAAGACAGCGGCACATCATCTGGAAGAGCTCTATGAAATCAAGGCCGGGGAAGGCATTGAGCAGGTTCCTTTGACGGAGATGGAAATGCGCTGGGAATTTCTGCCCGCCAAGAAACCCCGCACCGAACAGGCCACCAAAGCACAGAAGACCAACATTCGCCAATTCCGCGAATTCATGAACGAAAGGTATCCGTCGGTACAGAACATGTCGCAAGTCACCCGCCCGATGGTGCTGGCCTGGCTGACCAGCCTGAACGAGCGCAAGCTGTCCGGCGCCAGCTACAATGTGAAACTCTCGGTCATGCGAGGACTGTTTGAGCAGCTCGGCCCCGAGGCCGGGATATTGAAAAACCCCTTTGCGGGCATTCCGTACCGTTCATTGAAAACCGTTCACCGCCAGCCCTTCACTGAAAAAGAGCTGAACGCCATTCTTGAGAATTGCGACGCAATTATTCGCCCTGTGGTTCTGGTGGGTATGTGTACTGCCATGCGGCGCGGCGACTGCTGTAAGCTCAAATGGGAGTCAGTCGATCTGAGAAACGGCTTCATTTCCGTAAAGACCTCCAAAACCGGCGAAATGGCCGAAATCCCGCTTTTTCCGATCCTGCGGGCAGAATTGGAGAACCGGCCCCGCAACAGCGAGTTTGTGTTTCCCGAAGCCGAGGAAATGTACCGCACCAATGTCCATGGCCTGACATGGCGGTTTAAGAAAGCCCTGAAAGATGCCAAGATTAAAAATACCCAGTCTGACAATGAGAACGCCAGCGTGAAGGCCAGCGTAAAGGATTTCCACTCCCTGCGCACCACCTGGATTACCATGGCCCTGACCGCCGGTGTACCGATGGAACTGGTCAGGCGGGTTACGGGTCATTCCACCGTGGAAATCGTCTTGAAGCACTATTTCCGCCCGAAACGGGAGGAATTCCGCCATGCCTTGGAGTCCTCGTTGCCGAAGGCGCTGACCGGAGGCATCGAAGAGCGCTTTGACCTGCCGCAGGCAGTGCTGGGTATCGGCGAAGAAATGGAATCATTGACCCCGGAAGAGCTCACCAAGAAATTCAAAGCACTGGTCGCAAAAGTTGCGGACATGACTGATGCGGAAAAAGAGGCGGCTGTTCTCGCCGCTTGATAGCTCCGTTTGATTTTTGTCATGGCTCACGATGAATATTTCTCTCCGTGAGACATTGGCTTGTTTCAGTCCTTTATAAAGGGGCATGAAATATGATGACGGTGGGCATTGGGAGAGCTCTATCTGGCGCCGGAGGAATGGGCGGGCATTTCGATAATCCGTCAGATGTGGTACACCCCGGATTCTCCTGTAAAAGGTAAAAAATCGGTAAGAGACGGAACATCGGAGATTGCTTTCAGGGTGAAGAATTGCGTCAAATGCAATCTCTACCCATCTTAATGTGTTTCCATTGTTTCAGGATCTGTTATTATACATAGTGCATGTTTTTATAGCGATTAGATAATGGTTTTTAAGATTCGGTAGGAGTGATTGATTTGTGAAATCTCAAAAGAGCTTCCTGTTTTGTTGGGTTGTATGGGTGTTGCTTTTATCCGGCCCTCTGTATGCCGTAATTGTAGATCCCAGAAATCCTGAGGAACGGGATCTGTTGGGTATTTCTAATGGCGTTGCTTTGAGTTCATGGCTTCCGACCCGCATTCGGCAGCTGCAACGTGAAAGAGCAGAAATTCTTGAAGAGATTGAGACGTTGCCCGTGCATCACCCGTTGCCGCTTCCGGATCATTATGGATATCACTCGGCTCCGATCGATTCCGCTGCTGATTCCGAAAGCCTGCCGCAGACGATTGTTTTTGAATGCGACTTTGACCCTCAGTTGGATTCGATTGCTCTGGCTCCGGTTCTGTTGCCCGGCTATCTGGAGTCGGGAGCGTATGCGTTTCCGAAACGGTTTAAGATTGAGCTTCAGGAGAGTGATGGCCGATGGATCGGCGGGAAAAGCGGTTATTGGGAACGGGGAAAGACACGCAAGTGGGTTGAACTGGTGAACTGGATGGATGAAGATTTTCCGGATCCCGGAGCTTATCCTGTATTTTTTACAGGTAATGGTCGCCCGATCTATCAGGTTCGCATCACGTTTCCGGCATGTGACGAAACTGCTGGGCAAGCCTACCATGCTCTGGGCGAGATCTACCTGTTCCGCTTGCACGGGTCAGGCGAAGTCGGCGATACCTTTGAGCGGGTGGAGGCGTTTTTGCGGGATACCGGGCAGGATGCTGATTACTGGTGTGCTCCTGGATCGGCAAAACGATTTGACATCCTGCATGAAGGAGAAACGGTCACTGCGCTCTCTCCGGATTACGAAAACAGCCCGGAGCAGGAGCGGCGCAACATCGACCCGGTCGGAATTTCCCGAGGTGGCCCGTGCGCTGCGTTTTATTCGGAACCATGCATCCGAGTTTATTGATGTATCCAAGGTGCTGGATGTGCTCCCCGTTTCCCGCCGCTGGCTGGAGATGAAATTTGGCATGGGGGTTTTGAGGAGATACGCCGTGTTCGAATGGAACGGGCCAAAGAGCTGTTGTTTTCCACCGATGGGCCGGTTCTTCGACTCGCCAGAGGGTGCGGCTTCAATACGGTGGAACAGCTGGAATATAATTTCCCAAAGCTGGTCGGCATGAGTGCCACCCAATATCGGAAAAGCCCAAAAACCAATCTGATTTAGTGCTTTATTCAATCATCCACTACAGGAGGAGGTGCGTATATTTTGTTGTTTAATGCGCAAAATCCGACTTGTTCATTTTTTGTTCCCCAATATTATTGGCTAACAATTTATCTCTCGGAGAACGGATATGCTTTCGATATACGACTACATCATGATTTTGTTTTACTTTGTCTTTACGGCATCCTTGGGGTTTGTTTTTAAGAAGTTCATCAAGGGAAGTAACGATTATTTCGCTGGCGGGAAAAAAATGAACTGGTGGATGCTAGGTGCCAGTTCCTTTATTGCCAACTTCAGCGCATGGACTTTTACGGGCGCTGCCGGAATTGCCTATCAATATGGCGCTATTTTTCTGCTGATATACCTTGCTGATATTGTGGGCTTTGTTTTCGGGTATTTGTGGTTCGCTCCCCGCTTTCGCCGTTTGCGGTTGATCACTGCGATGGATGCGGTTCGGATGCGCTTCGGGCGTGTTAATGAACAGCTCTATACCTGGCTGCAGGTTGTTACCTCCTATATCGGCGGCGCGGTTTGGCTGGTTGGCCTCTCTATCATTATTTCCGCGGTCTTTCACATTCCGCAGGTTCCGGTGATTGTTATTTGCGCGGTTACTATTATGACCATGGCATTGTTGGGCGGCAGCTGGGCGGTTGCGGCAAGCGACTTTATCCAGACTCTTTTACTGATGGCCTACTCAGTTATTATTGCTGTGCTGACCGTAAAATATGTCGGGGGGGTTGGTTCATTTATTGAAAAGATTCCGGATTCGCATATGCAGTTCATCCGTCCGATCGGTTCTGTTAAGTATGATTGGCTGTATCT